>CALGOA010000225.1 GCA_937958015.1 uncultured Acidimicrobiales bacterium
AGGCCATCGAGTTGGTCGACCGAACCGAAGCTGGTGAGATCCTCCAGCACAAATGCGGGACCCGCGGACGTGTCGTGGATTCGAAAACATCTGGGGACCGGCAGTTCGGATGGCACCACGAGCAGATCCCGGTATGCGGTGACCTCTCGGTCGTAGGCACCCATGGATCGGGCCACGTCGCCATTGGGGCCCGTGCGGGGCATCTTGACCACTACGGAACGGTGTCCGAAGTCGACCCGGTAGACGGTGGAGAAGACGCCTCGGCCCATGCCGATCGTCTGGACCGTCCCTTCGGTCTCGATTCCAAGGGCGGATGCCGCAATCTTGTGGGCCAGCTGCGTTTCCGGCATGCGCTCCCCCTTTGTGACGGTTCGACTACTACTGGCAGTGAATGCATTGACCACTGCGAGAGGTCGAGCGTACTCTCTTTACACCGTCGTAATTACGAAGACGTAGCGAGGATGAACCATGTCGGTCAAAGAGAACTACAGCGGCAAGCGGGCGGCGGAGATCGTCGGGATCAGCTATCGCCAGCTCGACTACTGGGCTCGAACCGATTTGATCAAACCTTCGTTGGCCGAGGCGTCTGGATCGGGAAGCCGCCGGGTGTACAGCTACCGGGATCTCCTTGAACTCAAGATCATCAAGACGTTGTTGGACGCTGGTTTGAAGCTCGAGATGGTGCGAGAGGTGTTCGACTATCTGCGGGACGAGTTCGGCACCGATCTGTCCTCGGCGAATCTGGTGATCAACGGAAGCCGATCTGTGCTGGTGCAGAACGGTGAGGAACTGATCGACATTCTGAAGGCTGGCCAGGGAGTTCTGAACATCCTGCCGCTGTCGGGTGTGAAGGACGAGGTCGATACCGCGATCGTGGAGCTTCGACCCACCGCGGTTGAGGAGTCGCCCCGGAGCGATCCGCGCCGCCCCTTCCGTCCGGGCACTGCCAGCGGCAGCTAAGACACCACCAGCGGCAGTTAGGGCTGGAAGTCCTCGGGATTAACCTCGTCGAGGAACTTGCGTAGTTCCTCCACCATGTTGTCCTCGTCGGCGACTTCTTCGTCTTCTTCGTCGACGAACCCAACCTCTTCGATCAGTTCGGGTTCGGCGAAGATCGGAATCTTGGTGCGGACCGCCAAGGCCACTGCGTCGGAGGGCCGGGCGGAGAAGATCGTTTGTTCCCCTGCCGCGTTCTTGACAACCAGATCGGCGAAGAACGTTCCGTCGACCAGTTTGGTGATCAGGACCGATTCGAATTCGGCGCCAAGGCCTGCGACGACGTCGGTGAAGAGGTCGTGGGTCATCGGGCGGGCGGTGACGGTTTCGGTGATGGCAAGGTCGATCGCGTGGGCTTCGGGACCACCGATGAAGATCGGCACCGATCGTCTATCACCGTCGACTTCGCGAAGGATCAGAACGGGCGTGGTGGCTGGAATCCGAACCTTTACGCCGACTAACTCCATCTCTACTGCCATGGCGTAACGCTAGCAGGCTGTTGCAGAATGCCGGTGAGCGTTCGTTAGCCCTCGGGCTCTAAATCGGCGACGAGATCCCGAACGATGATCGAACGGAGGCTGGCGGACAACTCGGCGAGGTCCTGCAGCGTGTCGAAGGATCGACGTCGGGTCTCGGGGTTGTTGGCCTTGAGCGTGGGCCCGATGCTCTGGGTCAGCAATGCAACTTCCCGCTCGGCGCCGAGTCGGAAGGTTTTCAGGTGGCGGGGTTCCAGTCCGTATCGCCCAAATTGAACCGCAAGGCGGGCCACGGTAAGTGCGGTCGAATCGAACAGCACGGCATTGCCGACCTGCCGGGGACTGATCATCCCGTACTTCTCCAGTTCGGCGACCATTCCCGGCGTGGAACCACTCTGTTCGGCAAGTTCGTCGCCGGTGAGCGCCACCGACGATCCCGGCAACGATGGCCGGGGGGCCGGCGCGAGCGCCTCGGCGGCGGTCTTGGAGGTGGGGAGCGGCTTCTCGGTTCTGGTTCCGAGCAGTCGGGGTGCTGGCGGCCTTGGTTCGTTCACGGTGTCCGCACTGTCCTTGTCGGTGGCGATGTTGATGACGGGTTCTGAGTCTGGCGGAGGGTCGGGTTGGGCGTCGGGTTCACCCTCGGCTGCAGACGGTTCCGGTGCAGCCTCGACCGTCGGTTCCGGGGCTGGTTCTTCAGCTTGAGGCTTTTCGGGCTCGGCTACCGATGGTGTTTCGGGCTCGGCCTCGTCCACTGGTTCTGGAGCTGATGGCTCGGGGTCTGCTTCGGCCATCGCCTCGGCCAACGCATTGGCTTCCTCGTGCCGTACCGGGTGGTCGGCGGGGCTGTCTTCCACCGCGGCAACCGGTCCCTCGACATCGGCCAGGGCATCGGCGAAGGTGCCGTCCAGGCCCGCCTCGGGATCGAGCGGTGCGTCGTATCCCTCGGGTGCCTGGGGAGGAATCGGGACGTCGGCCTCTTCGACGTCGTCTTCGATCTGATCACCGATCCGCAGTTCGCTGCGTCGGGGGGCCGGGCCGATGTCCTGGCCCTCATCGAGGCGGTCGCGGATCACCCGCAGCGGTAGATAGTGATCCCGTTGCTGTTCGAGAATCCAATACAACCGGTCGTAGTCGCCGTCGGAGAACTTCCGATAGCCCGACGGGGTGCGCTCTGGATCGATCAGTCCCTGACTTTCCAGGAAACGAATCTTCGAGATGGTTACTTCGGGAAACTCGTCCTGCAGGAGCGATAACACTTCACCGATCGACCAGTGGTCGCGAACCCGACTCATCGTTCCGCTCCGAGCTCTAGATACACCAATTTAAACTTTCCGATTTGCAGTTCGTCGCCGTCGACGAGTTCGGACCCTTCGACGAGTTTCTTGTTCACATAGGTGCCGTTGAGGCTGCCGTGATCCTGAACCGAAAAGCCACTGGCGGACCGACGCAGCGTTGCGTGGTTACGAGAGACGGTGATGTCATCGAGGAAGATGTCTGAATCCTCTTGGCGGCCGATGCTGATCTGATCGGCATCGAGGGCGATACGACTCCCCCGCTTCGAGCCGGTTCGCACGACCAACACCGCACCCTGGGGCGGAGCGACGGGAGCGTCCAATTCGGTGATCGTGATTCGTTCGGTTTCGGAATCGGCGGCCGCGCGCAGCTGGTCCCCACAGGAGGAGCAGAAGTTTGCCCCAAGGGGGTTGTCGTATCCGCAGTTGGGACAGGAGGCGGCCATGAGCTGGACGTTCAGCCCTCGGTGAGCTCGGTGTAGGCGGCGGCGTCCATCAGTGCGTCGAGTGCGTCGGCGCCGGCTACTTCGAGAGTGAACATCCAGCCATCACCGTAAGGGTCGGTGTTCACCCGTTCGGGAGCATCCAACAGTTCACCGTTCACCTCTACGACGGTGCCGGTAAGAGGTGAATACACATCGGAGACCGATTTGGTCGATTCGATCTCGCCGATCGAATCACCGACGGTCACGGTGGAACCGACATCGGGTAGATCGACAAAAACAACATCGCCCAGGGCGTCCTGGGCGTAGTCGGTGATTCCAACCACGACACGATTGTCAGCGGCGGAACGGACCCACTCGTGGTCCTTGGAATAGCGCAGATCGCCAGGAACGTTCATGACCAGCAAACTTAGCCGAGACTGGCTCGGGCTTGTGGAAGGTACTGCCCAAACGCTGCGTAGTAGGAGTACGCGAGGCCGGGAAGGACAGCCACCCACGCCAGCAACTCAAGAACCGACGCATAGGAAAGTGTTGAGTTGGCGCCGAGAAAGGCCGGAACGGCGAAGAACAACAGGAATGTCCCCGTCTTGCCTTCCCAGGTGACGTCGAATGGATCCACGTTGCGGGCGCCCAGATACAACGCGCCCAAAGCGACGATCACCTCGCGGGCCAGCACCACAATCGCAATCCACAGCGGAATCGAACCGTCGATCACCACGCTGGGAACCGCAACCAGGAACAGCAGGCGATCGACCGTGGGATCAAACAGCGCACCGAACTCGGTTCGCTGGTCGAGTCGCCGGGCCAGGTAACCATCGACCCAGTCGGTACTGGCCAGCACGCCCAACATCCACGCCGCCGCCGCCCGGTTCTCCCGACCGAACAACAGCCACACGAAGAGCGGGATACACAACAGCCGGATGAAGGTGAACAGGTTCGGCCACGTGAGGACCTGGTCCCGGGTCATCGGGGGAAGCGAACTCATGGCCGGAAGAACAACAGGACTGTGCCGTCGGCATCGGTCGTGACGAGGTTGAACCCCAGCGAGATCATCTGCTCGGTGAACGCGGCCAGCTGTTGTTCCGACATCCGCTCGTCGAGATCCCGCTGGTCCACCAGAACCGCCCGGGACCGGAACACGACCGATGCAACGGTGGGCTCCTCGCTGGCCAAGGGATATGCAAACCTACGCTCGGCGAGGATCGGGAGGATCGAAGGTGAGGCCCTCACCGGAACCGACTCGTCGAGACGTGCGGCGGCGAGCAGCAGTTGCTCGTCCACGTCGTCTCGATTTCGTAGCTGCCAGGGCGACTCATACGGCGACAGCGGCGACTGGGTGACATACAGCAGCGACGCGACGGCAACCAGCGCAGCGAGCAGTCGACCGTCCACGAAGACCCGGTCGACGCCCAGGGTTCCCAATCGGCGAAGAGCGAAGACCGACGAGACCATTACGAAAGCGAGGATCGGTGCGATGCCCTCCGAAGAGCCGGCCGACTGGGTGATCAAGAGGAGGCCGACCGCAGGCAACGCCGGCAGCAGGTGTCGTAGCGACAGCAACGGCAGGAACAACATGGGCATCAACAGGCTCAGCAGCAGGGTGAGGTTCTCCCGACCGAGGAGGTCACCGGCGAACGCCAGCGGATTCGACACGATCTCGAGCAGGGCATCACCAAAGGAGTCGCCATATTCGCCGTAGACACCGCCGATCACACCCGAGTCGCCGATCAGCGGTTGGGCCACCAGCAGAAGACCGAGGGACCACACCAAACCGATTCCGAGCGTCCAAAGCCCGGTGGCCCGATCGGCGTTACCGAGCACCAACAACGCGAACACGGCGATGACGAGTCCCAGGTCGGCTTCGGTCAGGAGGACGATCGCCACCGACACCCAGTAGGGGATCCACCGTTTCGCCGACCCGAAGTAGACCATGGCCAACAACGCCGGTAGCGCCAGCGCCTCGGGATGAAAGTCCACCGTTCCGATCGATTGGGTCGCCGGGTGCAGGGCGTATCCGATGCAGACCGCGGTGGCAGCACCGACCCGCAGGTGAGCGATGTCGCGGCACAACTTCCATATGGGAATCACCGAGACGCCCACCGCGATCGCCTGGGTGACGAGCAACGTCTCCGCCACCGGAAGCACCGCCGCGGCCGGTCCGAAGGCGTAGAGGATGAAGGACCACCGCAATTCGAGCAGGTGGACACCTTCGCCCAGGATCGTGGCATTCGGCGTGAGACCCTGCCCGATGAGCCAGACCCCCTGGGATATCCCCGCAAGGTTCGGACCCATCTCCAGGCTGTTGAAACGGCTGACGCTGACCACCGACAGGACGACGCTCAGCAACAATCCGATCACGTACGGGATCCACCGATCACCAGCCCCGGCGTCAAGTCGAGCCTGTAGTGCTGTCAGCCGGCGTCGCATGTGGCGACGGAGAGGACTCTGGCTCACGGGGCGGGTTCGATCAGTTCGGCACCCTTGTTGCGAACGTTGTTCACCATCGTGGTGACCGGGGTGAGGCTGAGCAGCCCGTCGGGTCCCGGAACGAGCAGATCCTCGATTTCGTCAACCCCGTTGGCCGGGTCGAGCCAGCGATCCCACTGGGCCGGTGGAATCAGCACGGGCATCCGATGATGGATCGTCTTCATCTCGGCGTTGGGGCCGGTCGTGAGCAACGTGCACGAGATGGTCCAGTCGTGCTCTGGATCGTCCTTTGGTTTCCACGCTTCCCAGAGCCCAGCGAAGACGATCGGCTCACCGTCGGCCCGGGTGATGTAGTAGGGCTGTTTGACCTTCTGGCCCTCGATCTTGTGCCACTCGTAGAACCCGTCGGCCGGAATGAGGCAACGACGTTTCTTGATCGCGCTCCGAAATGCCGGCTTGGTGGCGGCGGTCTCGGCGCGAGCGTTGATCATCTTGGACCCGATCTTTGGGTCCTTGGCCCACGACGGAACCAGTCCCCACTTCATCGTTTCGAGTTCCCGATGCCCGTCGTTCGCCCGAACCGAGCTCACGTGGTTGGTGGGAGCCACGTTGTAGCTGGGGCTCGATTCCTCCACCTTGGCCGTCTCGCTCAGGACGGCCTGAAAGTAGTCGGCGAGCTCACTTGGAGGCGCTGTAGCAACGAACCGACCACACATGAAATCAAGCGTAGTGGAGGCGCTGGTGGCTGCTAAGCTTTGGCCTTCCTCATACGGGCTATGGCGTAGTTTGGTAACGCGCTGCACTGGGGGTGCAGAGATCGTAGGTTCAAATCCTGCTAGCCCGACGTTTGGCCCTCGAACCACAAGGTTCGAGGGTCTTGTTGTTTTTGACGTTCGTGCCTCAATCGACCGAGGGAACCTGCCGAGAAGGTAGGTATGACCCCATCCTCTGCTGCGTTAAAGCGGCAGGGCCAGCCTGATGTGCAAGTTGCGGCACTTGCCTTCTCGGTCTTTTTGACCTCTCTCGGCCTGTCGCTTTCGTGGAACTACTGGTTCAGTAGCCCCGTCATCCCGTCACCAGCGTGGGTCGTCGTGATCATCTCGGCCGGACTCGCCGTCGCGTACCTGACGAAGTTCGAGATCGCCTTCCGGGGTGAACGCATGGAACTCACCTTCGCCGAGGTTCCCGCCGCATTCGCCCTGCTGTACCTGAGCCCGTGGTTGATGGGTGCCATCTGGGTCGCCGGGGCCGTTCTGAACACCGCCCGCCATCGGTCGGCCTGGTACAAGTTGGTCTTCAACGCGGCAACTCAGCTGTGTCGGGTTGGACTCGGTGTTCTCGTTCTGCGCAGCTTCGTCACGGTTCCGATCGGGGTCACCGATCTGTTCTTCATCGGCCTTTCGGTCGCGGTCGCCGAAGCCGCCAGCATGTCGCTACTGACCGTCTTCGTGCGATGGGTTTCGGGTCGGGGTATGTCCGACTCTCTACCGGACGTGGTTATCGCCTCGGGCCAGTCCGTCGTCGGGGCGGCATTGGGAACCCTGGGGGTGATGGCCGCTCTGCAGCATCCGGTGTTGCTCGTACTTCCGGCGGTCGTCGTTGCCCTGATCGGCCAGTTCTCCCGCCAGCACATCGCCGACCGCCAGTCCTATCAAGATCTGCTCGAGGTCCATGGCTTCCTCGAAACGGTCTCGGGCCGGAACCCCACCAGGGTCACCAAGGACGGGCTCGACGAGCTTCGCCAGATCCTCCAGTGCCGGTGGGTGCTGATGTTCGCCTCGACCGGTGGACTTCTCGAACGTAGTGGTGATGTTCCCGACGATGTCCTGAAGGCGATCCAGACCGCGGACCTCACGCGTGGTTTCGTCGAGGCCAACGAAATGCTCCACGTCTCGCTGGCCAATGGCAAGTCGGTGCTGGCAAGCCGTCCCGCCGCCGGATTTGAGCGACGGGCCCAACGGTTGTTCAAAACCGCCGTCGACCTCCTGGCCAATGCCTCCGACCGGGCTGCGCTGCAGATCAAGCTCGACTACGACGCCACCCACGACCAGATGACCGGCCTGCTCGCCCGCAGTGGCTTCCTTCGAGCTGCAGACAACCACCTTCGCTCCCACGACGGAGCTGGGACGGTCGTGGTGATCGACCTCGCTCGTTTCACCGAGGTCAACAACACGCTCGGCTTCAAAGCTGGTGACCTCCTCCTGCGCGAAACCGCCTCCCGGCTGGTGTCGGCGGTCGGCGAGAACCAGGTTCTGGCCCGCCTCGAACGCAACTCGTTCGGGTTGTTTCTGAAGACAACCGATCGGGCCGAAGCTCTCACCGCGGCTACCCGAATCAGGGAAGCCCTGCACGGCACGATCGATCTGGAGGGTCTTGAGCTGTCGATGATGGTCCGGATCGGCATCTCGATCGGACCGGGTCACGGGTCATCGACCGAACAGCTCCTTCGCGCCGCCGACGTCGCTGCGGAGTTGGCGCGAGAAACCCAACCCGCCGTCGTTGTGTACCGCGCCGAGGCCGACGTGCACTCGGAAACGAAACTCGAACTTCTGCATCGGATGAAACGGGCCCTCGAGGCCGAGTCCTTCGAGGTGTGGTTCCAGCCAAAGACCGACACGATCTCGGGCCTTGTCGTTGGGGCCGAGGCCCTCCTGCGTTGGCAGGACCATGATCGTTGGATCCCGCCCGACGAGTTCATCCCCGCAGCCGAGGCAGCCGGAATGATGAACGAACTCACCGATTTCGTCCTGCGTCGATCGTTGGCGGCCGCAGCGCAATGGGCTGACGCTGGCCACCAGATCGGCGTGGCGGTCAACCTGTCCCCCTCGTCGCTTGAAGATCCCGAACTGCCGCTACGGATCGCCGCTGAACTGCGCCGGTTCAACGTTTCGCCGCCGTTCCTGACCATCGAAATCACCGAATCGGTGCTGATGGGCCAGGGAGACACGGCGGCGGGCGGGCTGAACCGTCTCCGGGATCTTGGGGTTCGACTCTCGGTGGACGACTTTGGAACCGGCTATTCGTCTTTGCGGTATCTGAAGGATCTCGACGTCGACGAGCTGAAGCTGGACCGCTCGTTCGTACAGGACCTGTCGGTGTCCGACCGCTCCGAAACGATCGCTCGGGCCGTCGTGGGACTGGGCCACAGCCTCGGTCTGCGAGTGGTCGCCGAGGGTGTCGAAACCCCATCCGCCCGTCAGATTCTTCAAGAGATGGGTTGTGACGTCCTGCAGGGGTACCTGATCGCTCGACCGATGCCGTTGGACAACTTCGACACCTGGATCAACCGGTACGTGGCGTCGCTACGAACGCCGAAAACGAGAAGAGCCACCCACGCTGAGCGTGGATGACTCATCCCGTTGTTTATCGATTATTGCTTACAGCCAACTGCCTGAACGCATTTGAACTCCCTTCAAAGTCAGCATTGCCGCCTTCACACTGTCTAGCCGATTAGGTCGTATGGACCACAAGACCAAGGCGAATTTGCCTGAGGCTTTTCCTAGGAATGCCGCGCTGCGTGGTATTTCGAGTACGCAGCGCCACCGAAACACGCCAGCGCTACCACAAACGCGCAGATGACACTGGCCGTGCGGACGCCGATGAGGTCCGATGCGACACCTCCGACGAGCGACCCGGCCGAGAGCGAGATGAAGATCGCTCCCTGAATGACCGAGAACACGCTCGCCCGTTCCTCGCTGGGGAGTCGTCGGCCCACGACGATGTTGGCGACGGTGGAGGCACCGAATGCCGCCCCGACGCCGCCGTACCCGATAAAGGAGATGACGTCGGCACCGCCGGCCGAAAAGGCCGCTACCGAAGCGATCGCCGCAATGGCGCCAGCCCCGAACCCCATCACGAGCAACGTCTCATCCGATGGTTTGGTGGGGATCACCAGAACCGTCAGAAGTGTGACCAGAGGGATCATTGCGATCATGACGCCAATCCAACCCTCGCTGAGGCCCACGAAGCGTCCGTAGACGGGGGCCTGGGTCTCGATCGCCATGGCGGCCACGATCAACAGAGCGGTCGCCAGCACTGCTGCGGCGGACAGATGGTCGCGTTCGAAGTATCGGCGAGCGGCGGCGAAGGATCCGGATCGTTCGGTTCGGATCGTCTGGCCGCTTGAGGAGATGCCAGCGATCAACAACCCGGAGAGCACGAAGGTCCCGGCGTTGATCCCGAGGGTCCCGGCAGAACCGACCGTTGCCACCAGCACGCCACCGACGGCCCAGCCGACCAGTGTCGCCGCCTGGTTTGCCGACTGGATCAGTTTGACCGCGGCGGGATAGTCCTCCTCGGAAGTGGCGTCCACGATCAACGCCGATCGGTTCGACTCCCAGACCGGGTCGATGAGTGCGATCACCGCAACCATCGACAGCAACAACCACACCGGTATTCGGCCCGCTCCAAGAGCGAGCAGGCCGTAGAGGCCAGCGCGACCGAGCTCGCACCCGACCAGCAATCGGATCCGGTCCATGCGATCGCCGAACCCGGCCAACCACTGCCCCGGCCCCAACCACGGCAGAACGAACAACGCACCCGCAACACCGACACCCGAGGCGAGGCCGGTCTCGTCGAGAACGATGAAGGCGATGGCCAGACGGGCGGACCAATCGCCGATCTGTGAGACCACCGCAGCGGCTGCGATACGCCGAACCGCAGCGTTGCGAAGGACCTGGAGCATGTCAGACCGCGTTGATCACCCAGAGGACACCCTCTACCGCTCGCCAACCGAGGTAGGCGGCAAGTGCGATGACCATCAACCAAAAATGCCACGGAGCGCGGTTTCCGACCGCTACTTTGAGATCTTCCGAATCCACTGCGTTTTCGCAGGTGGAACAGGATCCGTCGGCCTGAAGTGCCGTAGGTGCGCGGTATTCGTCACACGTATCACACCAAGGCACGTCCACAGTATGGCGTCGGGTTTCTCAGACGGGGACGGTTTCGACCGACTAGCCTTAGTGTATGGAACGCGTGGTGCCTCTTACGGGCGCCCTGATCTGCGGAGTCGCCGCAGTCTTTTGGATCAGGGCCGCTCGAAGCCGCCGCCAGTTGGCCGATCGTTTGGCAACTGAGGGTGCAGAGTCTGATCTTTGGCGTCTGGCCGACGCCGACTATCGCCGCGATATCGAACGAGGCCTCATCGCCATCGCTACCGGTGCCCTCCTGGGTTTCTATGCAGTCGTGGGAATTCAGTTCTGGGCCGGCATTCTCAGCGGTGTTCTCGCGGTGCCGTCGATTCGAACGATCCTGCAGCGCAGCAAGATCAACGAGGTGAGCCGCATCGCAGCCGATCGGTTCGAGATCGAGAAGCGGGCCCGGGAAGTCACCCAACAGGCCAACCTCGCCCCCTACCACTGGGCCGCCCGGCTCGCTCCGAACAACCTGCCCGAACTTGCGGGTTTCGAGATCGGTCAGGAATACAACCCCGGCGCCGGTGCGTTGGCCGGCGACTTCTTCGACGTCTTCCGGGTCGACAAGGATCGGGTTGCCGCCATCATCGGCGACGTGACCGGTCACGGCATCGAACCCTCGATCACCGCTCTCCAGGCCAAGTACCTGCTTCGGACCTTCCTGATGCAGTTCCGGGATCCGGGCCAGGCGGTCGAGCAGTTGAATACTCAGATGTCGGTCCTTGAACGCGGCGAAGAGTTCATCTCACTCTGTGTTCTCGTCTTCGATGTCGAAGCCGAGTCACTGCGGTACGCAAGCGCCGGCCATCCGGCCGCATTCGTTTGGCACCACAAGGAAGTCCGCCCGCTGGGCGCGACCGGTCCCCTCCTGATGCTGGATCCCAAAGCGGTCTACCACTCGCGCGAGGTGCAGTGGAACTCCGAAGACGTCGCGGTGCTCTACACCGACGGGTTGGCCGAGGCCCGCCGCGATGGTGTGTTGTTCGGCGAGGACGGGGTTGCGTCCATCATCCGCCGGGATCCCACCGCAGGTGTCGACGTGCTGGCGAAGTCATTGATGGAAGCCGCCCGAGACTTCAGCGATGGACCCATCACCGACGATGTGGCCATCCTGGTCATCCGCCATACCTGAGACGGGCGCCTAACGCTGACGGACCCGTAGTTTGATGGGGGTCCCAGCCAGGCCGAACGTATCCCTCAACTGGTTCTCGATATACCGGAGGTAGGGATCGGGGATCGCTCGGTTGGTGAAGAGCGTGAAGGTTGGCGGGTCGGTTGCGCCCTGCGTGGCGTAGAGGATGCGGGCGCCGTTGGGCGGTGCGTGGGCCACCTGCGCGTCACGGATGACGTCGTTCACCTTCTTGGTGGGAACCCGGGTCTGGTACGCGCCGATGGCATCGCGCAGCGACGGCAACAGTTTGTTGATTCCTGCACCCGACAACGCCGACGTCCGGTGGACGGGAACCTCGGGCAGAAACGCGAGCTTCCGCTCGAGTTGGGCTGCGATCTGATGTTTCAGCTCGGTATCGGCCACGTCCCACTTGTTCAAGACAACCACAATCGGGCAGCCGGCCGCATCGACCCGTTCGGCCAGACGCTGATCCTGATGGGTGATCCCCTCGGATCCATCGATCACCAGAAGCGCGACATCAGCTTTGTCGACCGCAGCGAGCGCCCGCACCACCGAGTAGTACTCGGTGTCTTCGTCTATTCGCGAGCGGCGTCGCATCCCGGCGGTGTCGAGGAAACGAATCGGACCGTGTTCGGTCTGCACGACCGTGTCGACGGTGTCTCGAGTGGTGCCGGGCATGTCGTGGGTGACGCTGCGTTCGTCGCCGATGAGTTTGTTGAACAACGTGGACTTGCCCACGTTGGGACGGCCGACGAGCGCAATGCCGAAGATGCGTTCCTCTTCGACGTCTTCTTCTTCGTCGTCGGGTTCAGGATCGGGAAGTTCGGCGGTGATGGCGTCGAGCAGGTCGCCCACTCCCCTGCCGTGCAGGGCGGAAACACCGTATGGCTGACCAAAACCCAGCGACATGAGCTCCCAGAGATCGTCGCCATGTTTCATGTCGTCAACCTTGTTCGCCACGACGAACACCGGCCGGTCGAGCCTTCGAATGAATCGCACGAAGTGTTCGTCCTCATCGGTGACGCCCACCGTGGCATCCACCACAAGCAGCACCACCGACGCGTCCTGAATCGCCGCTTCGGACTGGGCCGACACCTTCATGTCGATAGCCGAACCGCCGGTGAGCCAACCGCCGGTGTCGATCAGGTCGAACTCGACTCCCTGCCACTCGGCGGCAACCGATTTGCGATCCCGGGTAACGCCGGGTTTCTCTTCCACGATCGCCTCTCGACGACCGAGGATCCGGTTCATGAGGGTCGACTTGCCGACGTTTGGTCGGCCCGCAATAACAACCTGGGGGCGGGTACTCACGGCTGCATCACCACGGTTCGTTGGGAGGATCCGGCTAGTGCCTCGCGCAGCGCGATCCCGTTGGTTGGAATGATCTCGACCGGATGAGGCAGGTCTTCGGGCCCCAGCCCATCGAGAAAGACGCCGTTGGAAAGGCAGACGTCGGGTAGAAGATAGCGATCACCAGCGGGTTCGGCCGCCAATGTGCGTTGGAGGTCCTCGCCGACCATGAGTCCGGTGACGCCGATGTTGCCGCCGAAGAACTGATTCTCGACAACGACGATTCTGGCGTTGGGTTGGGTGTCCACGTGCGGACGGATCACCTGTGCTCCATAGGAGGATGTGAGCACTGCGATCGATTGCTCTGGGGGCGTTGCCCGTCGGGTGGCACCGAGGGTGACAGCGGTGGCGCCGACCTCCTGGTCCCCGGATAGTCGTGGGGCCCGGTACTGCAGCGCAGGTGCTCCATCGACCCACGCAAAGAACCCCGGCTGCGTTCCGGTCGGTGTTGCGACCTCGCCGTCGAATTCCCGCTGGAATGTCCGTGCCATTCCAATGCCGTCCTCGTGCAGGTCGAACCCCTCGTACACCGGGGTGTCGGGAAACGGCTGTCCGGCTAGCAGGTAATACTCATCGGCACAGAAAACCAGGCGCCGGCCGAGGACCTTCAGGAAACGTTGCTGCCACGCTTCGACCGTGGCGACGACCTGTTGGGCCTCCGCCTCGGTGTGAAATCGCATGCTCTCCTCGTGGGAAAACTTGGACACGCCGAGCGGCACGATCGCGACCGACTCAAGCCGGTCGTATCGATCCATGATCCCCCGCATGGTGCGCTCCAGTTCGGCTCCGTCGTTGACGCCGGGACATACGACGACCTGACCATGAACTTCGATGTCATTGTCCAGAAGGGCGTCCAACCAGCGAAGGCTCATGGCGCCCCGCCGGTTGCGCAACATCTTCGAACGGGCATCGGGGTCGGTTGCGTGAATGCTGACGTACAGCGGCGACAGCCGCTCTGTAATCACGCGTTCGAGGTCGGCCTCGGTGAAGCGGGTGAGCGTGGTGAAGTTGCCGTACAGAAAGCTGAGCCGGTAGTCGTCGTCCTTCAGGTACAGAGACTTCCGCATATTCGGGGGCAGCTGATAGATGAAACAGAACGAACAGTGGTTGTCACAGGTTCGCACCTGATCGAAGACGGCGCTCTGCACTTCGATACCCAGCGGCGCACCGGCTGTTTTCGCAATTGAGAAATTGCGTTCGAGACCGCCGCGATCAACCTCGAGCTCGACGTCGGGTTCGTCGACAAGCGTCTGGTATTGAATGACGTCACGGAGACGTTCGCCGTTGATCGACCGAACGACGTCGCCGACGATCACGCCCGCCAGGTCGGCCGGCGAGTCGGGGGTCACCGCCACCACGATGGGCGCGTCGGCGCTCGTAGCGGTCGGAGTCATCCGCTTAGTCTACGAGCGGCAGGTCAGACGAAGACCCGATCGTTGCGCAACCAGGCGTGGCATTTGTCCCTCGGCATCGGGTGGGCGATGTGGAAGCCCTGCGATGCATCGCAGCCCAGTTCGACCAGTGCGTCGAGCACTCCCTGCCGTTCGACCCCTTTGGCAACCACTCGAATCCCACTGGCGTGCGCCAGCGCCACACAATGACGAATCACGCCCTGAGCGATCGCATCGTGGGCACTGTCAACAACGAAATCCGAGGCGATCTTGATCTCCGAGATGGGCAGGGATGCAAGAAATTCGATCGGCACCGACGAGCGACCGAAGTCATCGATGGAGATCCCACAACCGATATCGGAGAGCTGTTCGAGCACCATGCGCACCCGGCCGGAAAACTTGTCACCGACAGACTCGGGAACTTCGATGGTGAGCCGGCGGGGAGCGATCTGGTGCGCTTCAAGCGCCTCGCGCACGATGAGGGGAAGGTTCAGGTCGTCGAGATCACGACAGGAGAGGTTGACGGACACTCCAACCGTTTCGTGGTCGAGTTCGGCAAGAGCCTCGACACTCTTGACCAACATGTAGCTACCGAAGCGGCGCCCTACGGGCAGCTGTTCGATCCGGCTGAGGAACACCGCCGGCGGCACGATGCCGAGTTCGGGGTGATTCCACCGAACCAGCGACTCGAACGACAGCGTCGCGCCGTTGGCATTGCACACGACCGGCTGGAGGTACGCCTCGAACTCCTCGTTGTCCAGGCCTCGCTGCACGTCGGCGATAACGATGGCCGAATCTCTTCCGTTCGGGGATTCCGGGCGATAGAGGTGCAGCTCAATCCCGTGTTCGCGGGCCTGTTCCAGAGCGATCTCGGCACGGTGCAGAACGTCGGCGGAACGTTCGTCGCCCATTGCGATACCCACCCGGGTGGAAACATCCAGATCCAGCCCGCTGATGGACGCCGGAGCGAAGAATCCTGCGGCCAGCCGAGCCCCAACCTCCGCAGCCACCTGGTCGTCCTGGATGCCGAGCAATGCAACGGCGAACCGACCCCCGCCGAGATGACAGGAGAGGTCGCCCTGGCGACTCTGGGTGTCGATCCGATTCCCGATCAGAGCGATGACCTCGTCGCCGGTCTCGCGGCCCAACGTCTGGTTGATGACCTCAAGGTTCCGAATATCGAAACACATGAGGGCAAGCGGGCCGGTTTCGTCGATCTGTCGACTGAAGGAATCGGCGGTGAGAAGACCGGTCGCAAGATCGGTCTGGGTCCACAGCTCATCGTTCGTACGCAGGAGAAACCCGATCGAAACGACGGTGCCGATCAACGAAATGCCACTCAACGTGAACCACAAACCACTTCGACCCGCGTCGATGATCGACATCAGAGGAAACGTCAGCGACAGCACACCCAGGTGGAACAGATTTCTGAGCCGGGCGACATCGACGGACATGCAGAGGAGATCGGCGCGACCCGGCCCGAGCACGACGGGTGAAGGTACCCAGTGTGACCGGTACAACCGGTCCGATCGGCCCGGGCGCGCCGATGTCTAGAACCCCAGAAACTAGGGTTTCGAACGCGTGAGGAGTGAGGGAATGACGACAAATCCAGACCAGCCACCACTGGGTGTGTTCGGAACCACGGAACCTCCTGCTCGGCGGGTTGTGATCCAACAGCCGGCGGGCGCGGCACCGCTATTTTCGGCGCGACCGGTCGAGCCGATGCGCCCCGCAAGCTCGCGTTTGCCGACTGCCACCCTTGCGGCAATGGCGGCCGTCGTGGTGCTGCTGATCGGGGTTCTAGGGGTCGGCTACAACCGTTGGCGCAACGATGACGGACCTCAGGTCCTCGGAGTTACCCAACTCCCCGAATCCTCAACGACGACCGCAGCACCCGAGGATCCGACGACCACCTCGTCGACTGCTCCAGCCACGACCGCCGAACCGAGCACGACCGCTGCGTCACCCGAAACCGATCCCCCGACCAGCGCCACCAACCCAGCGACGACACCAACGACTCGCAGGCCGACCACTACCACCGCCTCCACAGCACCGACGGTCACCGCAGAACTCACTCCGGTCCCGTCATCGACGACCAGCACGACCGAGTTGACGAGCACGACCGAAGCGACCACCACGACGGAACCGACCACCACCTCCCAGGCGACGACGACCGAACCTACGACCACCACCGCCCGGCCCACCACAACCGCTCGTCCAACCACCACCCGGCCCACCACCACTCGACCCACCACTACCCGACCCACCACCACTCGACCGACGACGACCCGGCCAACCACCACCACGACCGAACCGACCACCACCACGACCGAACGTGTGACCACGACGGCGAAACCGACTACCACGACACAGGCCACGACCACCACCCAGCCGACAACAACCACCACCGAGAAGGTCACCACGACCACCGAGAAGATCACGACGACGACCGAACAGGTGACAACAACCACCGAGCGGGCCACCACGACGACGGCCGATGTCGATCCCCTCGATCCCGAGGACGATGATGACGGCGAAGACGATGACGGTTAGCTGAGAACACCGAACAGAAAATGAGCCCACAGTCGCTATTTCGCGGGGTGTATCGGGGTACCACTAGTCCATGAAGATTGCGATCGTCGGCTCAGGAATCGCTGGCCTGACCTGCGCTCATACTCTTGGACCCAACCATGACGTGACGGTCTTCGAGGCCGATGACCGACTCGGCGGCCACTCGAACACCGTGACCGTCGACGATCCCCGCGGCCCCCTGGGAGTCGACACCGGATTTATCGTTCACAACGATCGGAACTATCCCAATCTCCAACGGCTCTTCGCCGAGCTCGACATCGATGTGGTCGACACCGAGATGAGCTTCGGTGTGGCCGATGAAGCGTCAGGGTTCTCCTACCGGGCCACCAACCTCAACACCCTCGTCGCCGACCGGCGCAACCTGCTCCGCCCAGCGCTGTATCGGATGGTCTTCGACATCCTGCGTTTCTACCGAGCCGGTAAGAGGTTCCTAGCCGAGGGCGACGACGAGACCAGCCTGGGCCAGTTCCTCGCCCGCGGCCGGTACTCGGCCGCATTTCGAGACCTTCATCTGATCCCGATGGGGGCCTCCATCTGGTCCGCCGACCCGGCGACGTTCGATGAGTTTCCGGCCCGCAGCCTTCTCGGATTTCTGGACAACCACGGGCTGCTGAGCGTTGGCGACCGCCCCCAGTGGAAAGCGATCGTCGGCGGCAGCACGATGTACGTGCAAGAGATCGCCCGGCGATTCAACGGCACGATCCACCTGAACACACCGGTGACATCGGTGACCCGACACGAGAACAGCGTCACGTTGCAAACTGCATCCGAGTCACACACCTTCGACGCAGTAGTTCTTGCCTGTCACAGCGACCAGGCGCTTCACATGCTTTCCGACTCCAGCCCCGCCGAAAAAGAGATTCTCGGAGCGATCCGATACCAATCGAATCGAGCGACCCTCCATACCGACACCTCGGTCCTTCCCCGCCATGAACTGGCCTGGTCGGCATGGAACTACTATCGACGCCAGGACGGAGCCGACGCCGGTGCGTCGGTACTCACCTACGACATGACAGAACTCATGCGGCTACCGACCGACGTGCGTTATCTGGTGAGCCTGAACGACAACCGAATCGACCCCCGCCACGTCCTCTATGAGACCGACTACGCCCATCCAATCTTCGACGGACCAGCGATCGCCGCTCAACGCCGGGTCGCCGAAATCAGCGGAATCAATCGAACCCATTACGCAGGCGCATATTGGAGCTACGGCTTCCATGAGGACGGTATGGCGTCCGGGCTCAGAGTGTGCGAGGAACTGGGATGAGGGCCGGACCGGCCGCGTTGTGCGATGGGAAGGTCTGGCACCGACGAAACCGTCCTGAGGTCAACGAGTTCATCTACGACGTGAGTCAGGTGTGGATCGATCCGGACGCTCCCGAGGAACTCACCGATCGAGCACCGCTGTGGTCATCATCGCGGATGGCCCCGGGCCGAATTCGTCGAAACGACTACGGGCTTCGTTCCGACGGCTCACTTACCGAGCAGGTGCGAACCGCCCTCGAACCCATCCTCGGATTTCGACCTCAGGGTGCGGTGCGGATGTTGAGCCAACCCCGCCGGTGGGGGTGGATGTTCAACCCGATCACGGTGTTTGTGGCGTGGCATGACGATCCAACGTCGCCGGTCGCCGCCGTCGCAGAGGTCACCAACACACCTTGGAAGGAGCGGGTTCACTACCCGGTCCCGCTCACAAACGTCGGCGGCGGCGTCTGGAGCACCGAGTTCGAGAAACAACTTCACGTCTCCCCGTTTCTAAACCAGAACTATCGATACCGCCTCACGCTCACCGACAACGACCCCGAACTCGAACTGCGGATCGACGTATGTGACCCAATCGACGACGTCCCGATCGTCGAGACCGCCGTTCGGGTGCGCCGAAGCGAACCCACCAGGGCAGCGCTCCATCGAACGCTGCTTAACGACCCGTTCGCAACCCGGAGAGTTTCCCTCGCCATCCACACCCAGGCCGCCCGACTATTGGCCAAGGGTGTGCCGTTCGTCCCCCATCCCCGCACGAAGGCTTCCACATGACCGCCATCTCCCCCCGCCCCGATGCATCGCCCGAACCGCTTCTTCGAAAGGCCAGGCTCGCAACCGACAGGCCCGAGGAACTCGCGGCGCCCGCCTCCTACACACGCCGGTACCGAGCCGCCCGGTCCATCGTCGTGGGTCTACTCAGGCGTCTGGGCTCGGATTCGTTGTCGATCGAGGAGGAGGGTGAGGTCACCGTGTTCGGCCCCGGCGGCGGCATCGATGCCCGAATACTGGTGCGGGACCCGAGAGCGTGGTGGTACCTCGCCACCGAGGGATCCATCGGCCTCGGTCGGGGTTTTATCGAGGGGTGGTGGACCAGTCCCGATCCCGAACTCGTGGTCCGCGTCGGCGCCCGTAACATCACCACGCTCGATGAGATTCGCAACCGGATGGCCGATCTGACCAACCCGGTTCTGGATCGTGTGCGCCGCATGACCCCCTCCCCCGACCGGTCCAAGAACCGGGAAGACATAGGGGCCCACTACGACCTTGGGAACAGTTTTTTCCAACTGTTCCTCGACGACACGATGACCTACAGCAGCGCCGTATTCGAACAGCCCGACATGCCGCTGCGGGACGCCAGCATGGCGAAGTACGACCGACTTCTCCGCAAACTGAACGTCAGCGCCGGCAGCTCGCTCATCGAGATCGGCACCGGTTGGGGCGGCATGGCACTACGCGCCGCATCCGAGTTCCACGCCCAGGTCACCACCACCACGATCAGTCGCGAGCAGTTCGCCGAAGCTAACCGCCGAGTCAAGTCGGCAGAGGCCCACCAGACCATCACGCCCGGCCAGATTCGTCTGCTCGAAGATGACTGGCGCGATCTCGCCGATCGCGCTGGCGGTCGGGCCGATCGACTGGTCAGCGTCGAGATGATCGAAGCGGTCGACTGGCGCGACTACCCCGACTTCTTCAAAGCGATCGAAGCCAACATCACCACCGACGGCATGGCCGGCATCCAGGCGATCTGCGTTCCGGATCGCCGATACGAACGCACCAAGAACACCGAAGATTTCATCGCCCGATTCGTCTTCCCCGGTGGTTTCCTCCCCTCGATCGGAACCATCGCCCAAGTCATCAGTCGCCATACCCGCCTGCAGCTGCTCGACGTCGAGGACTTCGGCGCCCACTACGCAGAGACACTTCGCCAGTGGCGCGAACGATTCGACGGCCGGGTGGAGGAGATCCTCGCCCTCGGGCTCGATGACCGCTTCATACGGCTCTGGCGTTTCTACCTGGCCTACTGCGAAGCGGCGTTCACCGAACGGCACTGCACCGTAAACCAACTCGTGTTGGTCGGTCCTGACTGGCGGCCAAACGGACTCGATCTTCGGCCCGCATAAGCCCACGTCCGGAGCCGATTGGCTCCGATTCCTTGACCCGTGACAGCGCCGGGTGCATCATCAAATCAGCGCAGGTTCGCAACGTTCGGATCGCTCCCCGCTTTCTCTCAAACGGGGCATTATCACTGCAACAGTGGAGTGCCGTCGAGAAAGTACAGGTGAGACCTCCGAATCTCGCGAGCCTGCGTTCGTCATGTCCCTCTTCACAGGATCTACAAATCTTGGGAGGGACTTCTTCACTCGGGGTCTCTACTGTTGGTCCCTGTGAGCGACGCCGACCGACCCCGAATCCTGGTGGTGGAGGATGAACCCGATATCGCGGATGCGGTCCAAGCTCGGCTCGAGGGTGAAGGCTTTGAGGTCCACGTTGCCGTCGATGGACCCTCAGCGGTCACCCGGGCACTCGAACTCGACCCCGATCTGATCGTGCTCGACCTCAACCTGCCCGGGTTTGACGGTTTGGAAGTCTGTCGCCGAGTCCACGCCCAACGCCGCATCCCGGTGGTCATGGTGACCGCCCGCGATCACGAGTCGGACATGCTCGTCGGCCTCGGCCTCGGAGCCGACGACTACCTCACCAAGCCGTTCTCAATGCGGGAACTCGTCGCCCGGATCCGTGTGGTGCTCCGTCGAGCACAGCCGGAACAGGAGTCAGCCGGATCGCTGAACCTGGGGTCGCTCAGCCTCGACGTCGAACGCCGGCTCACCACATACGACGGTGCACAGGTTCATCTAACACCCACCGAGTTCGATCTTCTCCGAGCGTTGCTAGAGGCAAACGGTGGGGTCCTGAGCCGAGAGGTTCTTCTTCACCGGGTCTGGGGCTATAACGACAGCAGCGGCTCACGCACCGTCGATAGCCACGTTCGTTCCATCCGACGAAAGACCGCCGATGACATCGTCCGAACCGTGCACGGCATCGGTTACGCCGTGGTCGTGCCGACCCCATGACTCCGTCCCGCTCGCCGCTTAAGGCGATCCGTTCCATCAAGACCAAATGGTCGTTGGTGATCATCGCCGCCGTTGCGGTGTCGGCCGGCACGAGCCAGCTGGGTTTCGCCCTCGGCTGGCCCGTATGGATACGCCCAATGGTCGCCGGTGCCTTGGCGCTGGCGGCGGTGCAATACCTGGCCCGGGGAATGACGTCCCCACTGCGGGCGATGACCTCTCAGGCACAGAGGATCGCCGAGGGTGACTTTAACGAACGGGTCCACACCGAGGCCCAGGACGAGATCGGTCAATTGGCGTCGTCACTGAACGAGATGGCCGAACGGCTGGCGGCGTCGGATGCTCTCCAGAAGGACTTCATCGCAAACGCGTCGCACGAGCTGCGCACCCCCGTCGCCGCTATCCAGAACCAGCTCGAGAACCTGGTCGACCGCATAACCGACCCCTCGCCCGAGACGCTTCAGCGCATGCTGCAGCAGACCGAACATCTCAGCGGACTCGTTCGGCAACTGCTCGACCTCTCTCGCCTGGACGTCACAACGCTGGCTCCCAACCGGGAACTGGTCGCCGGTGGCGTCCTCCTGAAGCAGATCGCTCACGAAGCACAACTCCTCCATCCCGGCGCCCAGATCGACCTGGCCCTGAGCGGTCCCCTCGGAGTGTCAGCCGACGAACAGATGCTCCATCAACTGATCTCCAACCTCATTTCCAATGCCCTGCGTTTCGCACCCGTCGGCTCGCCCGTCGTCGTCACCGCCAACGGCGACGGGGGCCGAGTCATCATCCGGGTCAGCGACGAAGGGCCCGGCATCCCACCCGAACAGCGCTCGCGCGTGTTCGACCGGTTCTGGCAGGCCGACGGAAGCGGCCCCACCGGCGGGGGCGGTGCCGGTCTGGGCCTCTCGATCTGTAAGCGGATCGTCGAGCTCCATCAAGGCTCGATCTCAATTCATTCCAACCGTCCCGTCGGCACAACGGTCCAGGTGGACCTCCCCGCCAGCTGAGCCGACGCACTCCCGAAGTGACATCTTCGTCAGCGAACGCGCCTGAACCGACCTAAGAGAGCGGTTCGGGTGGGTTTAGAGCTTCAAGAGAACGTCGGTGGCGTTGATGCGACGATCCTCGAGCGGAGGCGACGACGCCAGATCACCGCCCAGTCCGACCGTGGTGGCCACGTTGAGGGCACCCAACAGATCGCGGATGTCCCGCGGCGGAGCGAAGTACTCGTCCTCTTCGGTGATGCGGACCTCTTCGACCCCCTCGGTCGGGTCCAGTGACGCAATAACGGCAGCCACAACGTCGTCGGGAGCAGAGGCCCCTGCGGTTACCCCAACCGTCCCTTCGAGATCGGCGGGAAGTTCATCGGGACCGTTGATGCGATACACACGCTCACAGCCAGCTTCCTCGGCCAACTTTGCGAGGGCGTTCGTATTCGACGAGTTGGCCGACCCGATGACCACGATCGCGTCACACCGATCGGCGATCGCCATGAGGGCGCTCTGGCGGTTGGTGGTGGCGAAACACAGGTCCGAGCGGCCCGGCTGCCACAGGTCGGGGAACCGGTCCTTGGCGGCGTTGGCCACCTCGCTCCACTCACGGTGACTCAATGTGGTCTGAGCCAGCAGCGCAGTCGGTTCGTCGAAGTCGGGTAGTGCGGCAACCTCGGCTACCGACTCGACCCGACTGATCGAGGTTGGCGCGACGGCCATGGTGCCGACCGCCTCCTCGTGCCCGTCGTGGCCCACGTAGATAATTCGATACCCCTTGCTGGCCCGCACCTTCACCTCGTGATGCACCTTTGTGACCAGTGGACAGACGGCATTAACGACGTAGGAGCCCCGTTCACGTGCGGCCGCTACCACCTCGGGGGCGCTTCCGTGAGCGCTCAGCATGATCGGTCGACCTTCGGGCACTTCGCTGATGTCGTCGACGAACACGACACCACGTTCGATGAAACGGTCGACGACCAGCTTGTTGTGGACGATCTCGTGGTAGCAGTACACCGGCGGTTCAAATGCCCGAACCATCCAGGCCAGAGCCTTGATCGCCATCTCCACACCGGCGCAGAATCCTCGTGGAGCACAGAGCAGCACCTTGTCGACCCGGACCGTCTGTTCCATGTTCCTCAGGGTAGGCACTATGTTCGACGCATGGGAGACCTGAGCCTTCAGAAGTATCCGCTGCACCTCGGACTGGGGGCCACGGCCGTTCGGCAACCGGAATTCACCGGCGCCATGGACTGGTATCAGGGGTACGGCGAACGACACCACACCGACGGCGCCGAGGGCCGACTGGTCGCCATGCACCACTTCACCGAAAACTGGGACAGCTGGGAAGTCCACCCCAACGGCCATGAGGTTGTCCTGATCACAGCGGGATCCTTGACGCTGGTTCAAGAGATCGATGGCGAAGAGGTACTCACCGAACTGTCGGCCGGCGACGCAGCCATCAATGAGCCTGGTGTGTGGCACACCGCCCGCTGCTCCGAACCGGTCACGGCGGTCTTCATCACCGCCGGTATGGGGACCGAACACCGGCCCCTCTGATCAAACGCCGGCTCGAACCTGAGCCCGGTCGAACAGCTTCTGCAGGGTGGCCTGGAGTTCTCCGGTGAGTCGGCGAACCTCGCTGCGTTTCACGCGCTCACCCTCGGCTCGTTCAGCCGGATGGATCGGCTCGCCGATGATGATGGCCATACGCGTGGGCCGCAGGATCTTCTGACCCTTTGGCCACGACCGCTCGGCTCCGCCGATTCCAATCGGCACCAGTGGCACGCCGGCTCGTGCGGCGATGAACGCCGCTCCATCCTTCAACGGCTGCACCTCCGGTCCGGAGTAGCGGGTTGCCTCGGGGAAGATCACCAGCGCTTCACCCGATCGCAGCACGTCCTCGGCGATACGCATCGACTCGCGGTCGGTTGTCCCCCGCTCCACCGGGAAGCCGCCAACCGATCGAAGAAACCAGCCGAGGCCGGGCGTCTTGAAGTACGACTCGGCTCCCATGAACCGCAACATCTTCTTCGAACTGACGGCCACGACGGCCGTGTCCACGATCGATCGGTGGGCACCCGGGGCGACGACGAAACCGGTGTCGGTCGGCAGGTTCTCCCGACCCTCGATACTCAGCCGCAGGTACAGCAACGAAAAGCCCCGGAAAACCGACTGGGCAACCTTGAAGAAGATGCGGTTCGCCCGGGTGATCGCAGCCGGGTTACTCATTCCGAGTCGCTCAGCGCCCGGTCGAGCTGGTGGACGAGCACGTCGATCACTTCATCGATGGTGAGGTAGGTGGTGTCGATCTCGGTGGCACCGTCGGCCCGTTTCAGCGGATCGGCCTGACGGTTCTGATCCAGCGCATCACGACGGGCGATGACGGCGGCGATCGTGTCGTAGTCGAGGTCTGCAACCTCGCCGGCGCGTCGTGCGGCCCGCACCTCGGGGCTGGCGGTGAGGTAGATCACCAGCGTGGCGTTCGGGAACACCACGGTCCCGATGTCGCGGCCCTCCAGCACTCCCCCGCCGTTGCGCCGGGCCCATTCGCGCTGACGGCTCACCAGTTCCTTGCGAACCTTCGGGTGGCTGGCGACGCTTGAAACGGCGCGGGTTACTTCGGGACCACGGATCTGGGTTGTGGCGTCGACGCCGTTCACGACGACCGTCCCGTCGACGTCCATGCGAAGGTCCATATTGATCGCCGCGGCCGTCACCTCGTCGGCATCGTCGGGATCGATTCCGGCCGCGATCGAGGCGAACGTAACGGCCCGATACATGGCGCCGGTGTCCAGGTAGGGAAGCTCCACCCGTTCGGCCAACAGCTTGGCCACGGTGCTCTTTCCCGAACCGGCTGGGCCGTCGATAGCGATGACAACCATTTCTTCGGGTGAATCCGACATGTGACTCCTTAGTCGAGTGACCGCACGGTTGGACGGTAGCCCTTCGCCACCAGTCCACCGACGAGTAGATCGCGGGCATCCGCATCGGTGAGCAGGATCATGATTCCTCGGCGGCCCTCACCGGAGTGGGTGAGTTCGAGGTCGTGGATGTTCACGTCCAGCTCGGTCGCCAGGGTCGCTATCGCGGCGATCTCGCCGGGACGATCGGGAATGGGAATCGCGAACTCGACGAGGCGATCGCTCATCGTGATGCCGGTCGGCAGGTTGATCCGGGCCGTACGAGCTCGCTCCAATCGCCGCAACAGCTCGTCGGATCGGCCCTCGACAACAGCGTCGCGCATCGAGGTGAGCCGACCGATGAGGGCATCGAGACCGGCGGTGATCGAACCGGTATTCGAGGCGATGATGTCGGGCCAGATCGATGGCCGGCCCGCCGAGATTCGGGTCATGTCCCGGAATCCGCCGGCGGCCAGACGCAGGAGGGCTCGGTGTTCGACCGTCGACTCATCCGCCAACGTCATCAGGGCTGCTGCGGTGAGATGCGGTACGTGCGAGACCTGGGCGACCATCTGGTCGTGAACGTCGGCGGGCATTGTGAGAACCTCAGCGCCGAGGCTTCGAACCACCGCCCGAACGGTGGAGAAGATCGTGGCCTCGGTGTCGGCCTTGGGCGTCAGCACCCAGGTTGCACCGATGAACAGATTCGGGTCGGCGCCGGCGATTCCGTCCTGCTCAGAGCCAGCCATCGGGTGCCCGCCGACGAATCGTTCACCGTCGACCGAATCGACCACAAACTTCTTCGTGCTCCCCACGTCGGTGACAACACCCGGGCAGATCTCGAGCGCCTCGGCCGCCAGTGCCGGAATGACCCCGACCGGTGCAGCACAGAAGACGATCTCCGCCTCGGGGTCGGGCCCCTCAGCCGCAGCGAGGTTGCGCTCGAGGGCGAGCTTGACCACCTCAGGATCTGCGTCGGTGACCGATACATGCCAGCCCCGCTCGGTCAGCGCCGCGGCCAATGATCCGCCGATGAGACCACAGCCAATGATCCAGGCACGACCCGGGTTGCTGATCGCCAGATTCACAGTTCGTCGCCGGGTCGAGCCAGATCGGGACGAAGGACGGTGGCGCCGCGCAGAAAGACGTGCTGGAGTTCTGAGCGGGGCCGATCACCGTCAAAGTGCAGCATGACCCGCACACATCGTTCGAGTGAACCATCGACGTCCATCTCTTGAGCGCACAGCAGTGGCACATCGGTGAGGCCGAACGCCCGGGCGGCAGCTGCAGGCGCTATCGAACGAAGGTCACCGGTAGCGGTGAAGAAGATGCTCGTGATGCTGTCGGCACCCACGTCGTTTCGTTCGAACAGTTCGGTGAGGAGGCGTGTGGTTCGCTCCAGTACCTCCTGTTTGGAGTCAGAATCGCAGGTGATCGCACCACGAAGGGCTCGGGTCGGCATGGTGGACAAAACTACCGTTCGGGAGCGGTATTCGGATTAATCGATTTCTGCAGGCCGATGACTTCGTCGTTCGTGAGCGATCGCCACTGCCCGGGCGCAAGCTGTCGATCGGCCAACGGGCCAATGCGGGTGCGCACCAGTCGGAGGACCGGGTGGCCCACCGCTGCACACATTCGTCGGACCTGCCGGTTCTTGCCCTCGTGAATCGTGAGGCGGATCATGTTGTCGCCGATCAGCGCCGCCTGGGCGGGTGCGGTGACCCCGTCGTCCAGTTCGACGCCCTGACGCAGGATCCGCAACGCACCGGGTTTTGGGGCGCCCTCAACATGGGCAAGGTATTCCTTCTCCACCCCGAACGACGGGTGGGTGAGCCGATGGGCCATGCCACCGTCGTTGGTGAGCAACAGCAGACCCTCGGTGTCGAAGTCGAGTCGGCCGACCGGAAACACCCTCGGTTCGGCGGGCACCAATTCGATCACGGTGGGTCGACCCTGAGGATCGTCGCTGGTGGTGATGGTGCCGGCGGGTTTGTTGAGCAGGTAGGTGATCGCATCGGGCATCAGCGAGATGACCGATCCATCGACCTCGATGGTGTCGACCAAGGGGTCCGCCTTGTCGCCCAGGGTCGCAATCTGTCCGTTTACCGAGACCCGCTTCGCCACGATCATGTCTTCGATCACCCGGCGGCTGGCCACTCCCGCTCGGGCCAGAACCTTCTGCAGCCGTTCCGGTCCCCCTTCGTCATCGCCCAATCCCGGCAGGCGGAAGGGGTCCTCACTCACTGGCGACGTAGTCGGCGGGGTCGGCGCGCAGGGTCTGTTCGAGCGCCTCGACGACGTGGGCCGGAGGCACAAAGTCACCGAGTGGCGGCAGGTCTTTGGCCGACGGGATGCCGAGCTTCTCGCAAAAGAGTTGGGTGGTGCCAAACAGCACCGCCTGGCCGGGACCCTCGTCGCGGCCGATCTCGGAGACGTATCCCCGCTGGCTCAGGGTTCGTAGGACGCCATCCACGTTGACGCCCCGAATGGCTCCGATCTGAGCTCGTGAGATCGGCTGTTTGTAGGCGATGATCGCCAGTGTCTCCATCGCCGCCGGCGTGAGCTTCTGATTCTGTCCTTCCAGTACATGACCGGTGATCACCTCGGACAGGTCGGGGTGGCTCTGGAACCGCCAGCCTCCGGCGATGTACGCCAGTTGAAACCCGCGGTCCTGATCCTCGTAGCTGTCGCTGAGCGCCACACAGATCGTTCGGATCGTCACTTCGTCGGTACCGAGCGCCTGGGCCAGTTCTGCATCTGGGATCGGGTCGGCCGACACCATCACGAGGGCTTCGATGCCTCGCGACAGGTGGGCGAGTTGCTGCTCGTCGGTCAGGTCCACTTCTTCTATCCCTCGTAAACGTCGACGCCGGTCAGCGCCGCCTGACGGTCATCCTCGGATCCGACCCACTCGACGGTGAGGTCGCCGAAGCGATCGGATTGATCCAACTCGACCACGCCCTGCTTGAAGAGTTCGAGCACCGCCAGGAACCGAACGACAACCTCGAGGGTGTCGTTCGCGACGTGCTGGGTTAGTTGGCGAAAGGTGCGCGGGCCCGAGTCGGGCAGGCGGTCGAGCATCTCATGAATCGCTTCGGTGACGCTGGCCTTCACCGCGGTCACGTGTTGCAACCCGACGTTGGTGACCGGTTTGGGTTGCATCGCCTTCATGAATGCTCGGTGAAGGTCGTTCGGCGTGGAGTTCTCGAGCAGGTCGGGCGCCAAACCCAAGAATTGCTCGTCGAGCCCGGCGATTCGGGGCCGAACCCGGGCTGCGGTCTCGGACATCCTGCCGATCGCGGCCGCCGCATCTTTGAAGGTCTTGGACTCGAGCAGGCGGGCCAGGAGCAGGTCCCGTTCTTCCCAGAGTGCGAACTCCTCGTCGAGGTCGATGTCGACATCCTCGGGAAGGAGCCGTCGGACCTTCAGTTCGATCAGGGTTGCCGCGATCAAGAGGAATTCGGTAGCGACATCGAGGTCGCAGTCAGCCATCTTGCGGACCTCGGCCAGGTACGCATCGACGATCTCGAACAGCGAAACTTCGTACAGATCGACCTTGTCGCTGAGGATCAGATGCAACAGGAGGTCGAAAGGACCCTCGAATCCAGCAGCTTCAGCACGCACGGATGGCCCGGAGTGCGAGGAAATAGCAGTCGATGTCACCGCCTCCATCCTACGGTGTGTGCCATGAGTGCACAGCGACCACGGGTTTTCAGCGGAATTCAGCCCTCTGGCTCCACCCATTTGGGCAACTACCTCGGCGCATTGCGCAATTGGGCGGTTCTCCAGCACGAGATGGACTCGGTGTATTGCATCGTCGACCTGCACGCCCTGACCCTTCCGAAGGAGCCCGGCGAGGTCCGAACCGGCACGATCAACATGGCCCGTATGTTGCTGGCCATCGGACTCGATCCCGAAGTATCGACGATCTTCGTACAGAGCCACGTCCACCAGCACGCCGAACTCGGTTGGTTGATGCAATGCCTCACCGGCTTCGGCGAACTTCGGCGCATGACCCAGTTCAAGGACAAGAGCGATCGACTGGGCGGGTTGTCGGATGGTCCGTCCAACAACAACGCCTCCATCAGTGCCGGCCTGTTCACCTACCCGGCTCTGCAGGCCGCCGACATTCTGCTGTACGACACCGACGTTGTGCCGGTCGGCGACGACCAGCGCCAGCACGTCGAGTTGACCCGGGATGTGGCGCTTCGCATGAACAGCCGATTCGGTGAGGGCACCGTCGTGGTTCCCGAACACCGCATTCCGCCGGCTGGTGCACGGGTGATGAACCTGCAGAAGCCGGAGGACAAGATGTCCAAGTCGGTCGGCAGTGAAGCCGGCACCATCGAAGTGCTCGATGAACCCAAGCAGATCGAGAAGAAGATCAAACGAGCGGTGACCGACAACGACGGCGAGGTCCGTTTCGACGTTCAGAACAAACCGGGCGTCTCCAACCTCCTCTCGATCCTGGGGGCCGCAACCGATGCCGACCCCGCCACCCTTGCCGACCAGTACACCCAGTACGGTCCGCTGAAGGCCGACACCGCAGCCGCCGTAATCGCAATGCTCCAGCCGGTTCAGGATCGGTACAACGCGCTGTCGGAGTCCGATGTGATCGACGCCCTGGCCGTCGGCGCAGCCAAGGCCGAAGAGGTGGCCGAGGTCGTGATGCAACGAATCATCGCCGCAGTTGGGTTACTGTCGCCTGCGCAATGAACGCCCGTCCGACCAGCAGAACCCACCTCCGGTTTGTGGTGCTGGTCGTGGCGCTGGTGACGCTGGCGGCGTGTACAACAGGGCCGATCGGCCAGGCCGACGGCGAGTTGGTCATCGGCACCATGCTGCCCCTCACCGGACAACAGTCGGAAGCGGGGCAGGCGGCTCGCGACGCTATCGAGAGCCGCCTCACCGAAATTTCAGCTGCCACCGAGTTGGACGGGATCGAGCTGCGCGTTGTGCACACCGACGTGCGGTCCGACCTTGCGCTGGTTCGGGCCGCCGGCCAGGAGCTACGCGACAACAACGTCGACATCGTTATCGGCCCGCCCAACAGCCCCCAGAACGACCTCGCAGCCGACGCCCTAACCGACGAGCCGGCGGCGATGTATCTACCGATCAGTCAGCCAATCGAGGATCAGGCGGTCATGATGGCCGAGGCCATCATCGTCGACGGGCATCAGGTCGTTACCCTGATGTTGCCAGCCGGCACCACCGCCGCAGTGCCCTCGGCCATGGAACGTCGCCTCGAGGAATTGGACGGCGCCCTGGCATCGGCGGTCGAATTCGAACCGGCCGCGGAACGATTTGACCCTGAGGCCGCCCTGGTTGCCGCCGACGATTCGTCGGCGGTCCTGATCGTAGGCGCCGGTTCCCCACAGGCGATCGTCGACGGTCTCGAGGCGGTTGGAGCCGGAACCGAAGCTGGCCGAACCATCTATGTACTCGGCAACACCGCGTCCATTCGACCGGTTCCGGGGCTTCGGGTCATCGAACCGTTGGCGTCGCTTTCGGATCGCGTGACGGATCGGCTGATCGTCGCCGCCCTGGCCGCGGCGCTTGCAGGCACCGACGATCCTGGAACGATCTCGACCAAACTGTCCTCAGTGGTCGCTGGCGACACGTCCTGCCCATCGTTCAGTACCTGTCTCACCCGCCTGCGAGACGACGGCACAGCTCGATTCGCGGGCGCCGGAAACAACGGATTCGCCGAGGACGGCGCTCCGATAGAGGTGCCCTACCGGATGACCGCGTTTACCGCCGATGGCGAGATCAACAACGAATCCAGCCGCATGCTGACCAGTGGGTAACCCACCTGCTCGTCGTCTAGTGGACTAGTCGTCGTCACACTCTTTGAGAACGTGCCCCAGTTGTGGGTCGACCGTCCAACGGTCGGTGGGTGTGTGATGTTCGGCGGCCCAGTTGGCGGTGAAGGGGTCCGACCCGGCCGCCACCAAAAGGTCCCTACCCAACTCGGGATGGATGCGGTACTCCCCCAGCCGTCTGAAGACGCCCATGCGGCCCGGACCCTGACGGTCAGCCCATCCAAAGGCAAATCGGCTGCGGAACGGGGCCGGAATCGCCCCCCAGAACAACGTGGCAAAAACCCGAGCGAACGTGCCGTAGCCGCAGACAAGCTTTCCAACGTCGTGTAACGCTGCAGCAGCTATCACCGCACGGTCAGCGCCCGGGAGGGCGCGCTCAACGTCTCGTGCGACCTGAACCGAGTGCCGCTGATCGGCAGGGTCCATTCGGCCCCACAGTTCCTCTTCGCCCGAGGTGAGGTTCGCCCGTATCCATTGATCGTCGGCGGTGGAGGGCCGATCGCTCGAGAGTGACGCGAAGAACCGCTTGGCGAGGTGGCGACCCTGGGTTATTCGGGTCCCGACGACGCCGAACACGGAGCTAGATTCCCAGCTTGCGGGCGGCGGCGAGGAGACCGACGATGGTCTTGGCGTCGGTGATCGTGCCGTCGAGCGCCATGTTCACCGCGGTTGCGAGGGGGAACTTCTGCACGACCATGTGTTCCTCCTCGGGCCCGTCGTGACGGACCGGCACCTCGGTGAGGTCACCGCAGAGGAACACGGTTTGGAACTCGTCACAGAATCCGGGCGAGTGATGCAGTGCGATCAACTCTTCGACGGTTCCGGGCGTGCGACCGATCTCCTCCTCCAATTCACGGACGACGGTGTCAGCCAGCGGTTCGCCCGGCACATCGAGTTTCCCGGCGGGAAGTTCCCACATCACGCCCCTGATGGGCGCTCGAAACTGTTTGACCAGCCACACCTCTCCGTCCTCGATCGCAACCGCTGACACCGCGCCCGGATGTTTGACCACGTCACGGCGGATCTCATCTCCATCGGGTGTGGTGAAGTAGCTGTCGTAGAACCCAACGACGAATCCCTGATGGATCAGATCATCGCGAAGGTGCGTGAAGTCGCCCGCCATAGTCAGTCGAGCGTGATGGACACGGAATGATCGGCTGGTCGAGCTGCGCTGAAACGTTCTGGATCATGCTCCTCGGCGCGGGCCAGAGCCGCACCGATGAATCCGTCGAACAGCGGCGCGGGACGGTTGGGCCGGCTCTTCAGTTCGGGGTGAGCCTGGGTCCCGATCCAGAACGGGTGACTCGGCAGTTCGACGAACTCAACCAGCTTCCCGTCCGGCGAGACGCCCGAACACGACAGTCCCCACTCTTCGATCTGCGAGCGGTACCGGGGGTTGAACTCGTAACGGTGGCGATGACGTTCATGGACGACCGGTTGGCCATACAGCTTGGCCACCTGGGAGTCGGGCTGGAGTACCGCGACGTAGGCGCCGAGTCGCATAGTTCCGCCCTTGTCCTCCACCTTCTTCTGGCTTTCCATCAGGTCGATCACCGGATGAGGCGTTACCGCATCGGAGTGATCGAATTCGCTGCTGTTTGCGCCGTTCAGGCTCATCACGTTGCGGGCGTATTCGATGGTCATAACCTGCATGCCGAGACAAAGCCCGAGGCAGGGAACCTCGTTCTCACGGGTGTAGGTGGCAGCGGCGATCTTGCCCTCGACGCCGCGTTCGCCGAACCCGCCGGGAAGCACCACCCCGTCGAGGTGTGAGAGTTGCTCAGACACCAACATGCCCTCGACGTGATCGCTCATGATCCAGTCGATCTCGAGATCGACCTCGTGGGCGAAGGCGGCATGGCGTAGCGCTTCCGCCACGGACAGGTAGGCGTCGGGCAGGGAAACGTATTTGCCGACGATGCCGATGCGGAGCGGCTTCCATGCGGTCTCCACCCTTCTCACCAGTGAGCGCCACGGCTCGAGGTTCGCGTCCGGGACGTCGAGCCCTAGGATCTGGGCCACCACCGAATCGAGGCCGCCAGCGTGCATGCGCAACGGGATCTCGTAGAGGCTGGGCGCATCGGGAGCGGTGACGATGCCGTCGATCGGCACGTCGCAGAGATTGGAGATCTTTTCCCGAAGTGAATCGGGAATCTCACGATCGGACCGGCAGACGATCACATCGGGCTGAATACCCCGACTGCGGAGTTCGGTGACGCTGTGCTGGGTTGGTTTGGTCTTCTGTTCACCGGCGGGACCGATGTAGGGCACCAGGGTGACGTGCACGTAACAGACGTTCTGGCGGCCGACGTCGAGGCGGTACTGACGGATCGCTTCGAGGAACGGGAGAATCTCGATGTCGCCGACCGTGCCGCCAACCTCGGTGATGACCACGTCGACGTCGGAACTGGCCAGATTGGCGATCCGTTCCTTGATCTCGTTGGTTATGTGAGGGATGACCTGGACCGTCTTGCCGAGGTACTCACCCCTGCGCTCCTTGGCGATCACGGTGCTGTACACCGATCCGGTCGTGGTATTCGATGCCTGGGTCAGGCTTTCGTCGACGAACCGTTCATAGTGGCCGAGATCGAGGTCGGTCTCACCGCCGTCGTCGGTGACAAAGACCTCACCATGCTCGAACGGATTCATCGTCCCCGGATCTACGTTGAGATACGGGTCGAGCTTCTGCATCGTGACCCGCAGACCACGGGCTTTCAGCAGGTTTCCGATCGAGGAGGCGGTGAGTCCCTTGCCGAGAGAACTCACTACTCCACCGGTTACGAAGATGTGTTTGGTCACAACGGGCCCCTTCAGCTAACTGCACACTCCGTTTGGTCACGGTAGCGCTTGGGAGTACGTTCGCTGACCTATGTCGTTTAAAGCTCTCGTTCTTTCCGAATCCGACGGCGACGTCTCCTCGAGCCTCACCGAATTGGACGCCGCCGACCTTCCCCAGCCGGAAAACCCGGTGACGGTGGCGGTCGACTACTCCTCGTTGAACTACAAGGACGGCATGGTCCTCCAGGGGGTGGGGCGCCTGGTGAGGAACTACCCCCACATCCCCGGAGTGGACCTTGCGGGCACGGTGGTCGACTCGGCCGACGGTCGTTTCCAACTGGGTGACGAAGTGCTGTGCACCGGCTGGCGGGTCGGGGAAATGCACTGGGGTGGTTACGCCGAACGGGCGCGACTGAACGCCGACTGGCTGGTACCGGTGCCCAAGGGCATGACGACGCGCGAGGCCATGGCCATTGGGACGGCCGGGTTTACGGCGATGCAGGCCCTCGACGCCCTGGAGTCGGTCGGCGTCCAGAAGGGCGACCCGATTCTGGTCACGGGCGCATCGGGCGGTGTCGGATCCTCGGCCATCCTGTGGGGCGCGGCGATGGGTCATCACATAGTGGCCAGCACCGGACGCATGGAAAACGCCGGTGACCTCAAGGCGCTCGGGGCGGCCGAGGTCATAGACCGCAACGAAATCGCTGAGGCACCGGGACGGCCACTTCTCAAGGAGCGTTGGGCCGGGTGTGTTGACGCCGTCGGCGGCGACACGCTGGCCCACGTTCTGGCCGAGATGAACTACGGCGGCGCGGTCGCAGCCTGTGGGCTCGCCGGAGGCAACACGCTCACCACAACGGTGATCCCGTTTCTTCTCCGCGGCGTCAAGCTGGTGGGCATCGACTCGGTCATGGCGCCCTACGACGAACGGATCCGGGTGTGGGAGCGAATCTCGGGTGTCTTCGACTCGGAGCGCCTGGCCTCGATCACAACCGAGGTCGCTCTCGCCGACATCGCCAGCCGGGCGTCCGAGATCCTTGCCGGGCAGACCAAGGGGCGCACGGTCGTGAAGACCGGGGCATAAACCCCACTAGAGGGGCGGTAGGCCGATCGGGTTCGAGGGCGGGATCACCCGAGACTTCTGAATCACCCGAGCGGTTCGTTCCAATGTTTCGAGGACAACATCGAAGTCGGCAGGGCCGATCGCTTCGAGCGCATCATCGGCGAGTTCGTCGGTTCGCTGTTCCACGTGCCGACGCAACGCCAGTCCGGCGTCGGTCAATCGTCCGTCGACGACGAGCCCGGCGGCGGTCAGGGATGCCTTGGCCGATTCCCAGGTCTCGCCATCGAACCCCCGCGCCTTCAGAAACATCTCTTCGTCCAGACCCTGCTCGGCGATGATGAGGAGATGCGCCTGGGGCCCGGTGATGTGTTCCGCGGCCAACGCCACAACATGGCCGTCGCCTCGGTGCTCGCGCAGCGTCGTGCAGTTCTGCCATAACCGTTCGACCGGGTCATCGGGTAACTCAAGGGCGGCGTTCGCCACGAACAGCGGGCGGGCGAGCGGATCGGCGGCCGCAATCATCGACTCCAACAGGCCGTTGGTTTGTTCGGCGGCCACCTCCACCTGATCGTCCAGGGCTCGAAGGGTCGTGGCCGCAGCAACCCTTCGGGCGATGACCAGATCAGCGGGATCGGCGAGGGACCACGCGTCGGGAAGCGCTCGGTGAACCCGTGAGGGCGCGAAGTTGGCGAACGTTGCCTGCACCACTCCGGCCGACACCCGACCCATCGGTGCCGCCCGGAACCCGAAGTAGCCCATCCAGAAACCCTTGAGTCCGGCATTCACGGCTGCCTGGGCCGACCGGGAGTCGAAGTAGGTGATCGCGTGAATCGGCTCATACCGCTGCCACAGTCGCCGTGCTCTATGAACTGTCATGAGCAGCACCCTATATTGCGGGGTCCAACCGGAGGAGCAGATGATGACGACCAGACTCAGTACCGACTATCTGATCGTCGGCAGTGGTGCGGTGGGGATGGCGTTCGCCGACGTCCTGGTCACCGAAACCGATGCCGACATCATCATCGTCGACCGCTTCGCCAAGCCGGGCGGACACTGGAACGTCTCGTACCCGTTCGTGACACTTCATCAGCCCTCTGCGTTCTATGGGGTCAGCTCGCGAGAACTCAGCAAGGGCATCATCGAGCAGGTCGGGCTGAACAAAGGCCTGGGAGATCTGGCCACCGGCGCCGAGGTCAACGCCTATTTCGATGACGTCATGCGCCATCAGCTGTTACCGACCGGTCGGGTGCGGTACTACCCGCTGTGTGACTACAGCGGCGACGGCGATTTCGTGCACAAGCTGAGCGGCGAGGACTTCCACGTGGACGCCACCACAACCGTGGACGCCACCTATCTCAACACGTCGGTGCCCTCGACCCACACGCCGAATTTCGAGATTGCCGAGGGCGTGAATTTCATGCCGCTCAACGATCTTCCGAAACTGTCCACCCCGCCTGCTGGGTACGTGGTGATCGGTGGCGGCAAGACCGGAATCGATGCGGTTCTGTGGTTGCTTGAACAACGGGTCGACCCGGACTCGATCACATGGATCAAGTCCCGCGATGCGTGGCTGCTCAATCGCCGAAACACCCAACCCGCAGAAGAGTTCTTCGAGTACACGATCGGTGCCCAGGCGAATCAGTTCGAGGCAATCGCAAACGCGACGTCGGTGGTTGATATGTTCGACCGGCTCGAAGCCTGCGGATACTTTCTGCGGCTCGACCCCGACGTGCGCCCCTCGATGTTTCACGGCGCCACGATCAGCGAACTGGAATTGGCCGAGCTACGCCGTCTGAAAAACGTTGTCCGACTCGGCCGGGTCCAGAGGATCGAATCCGACCGGATCATCCTCGATGACGGGTCCATACCGGTGACAGCCGACCATCTTCATATCGACTGCTCGGCCAGCGCAATCACAAACCTCGAGACGAAACCGATCTTTCAGGGTGATCTGATCACGCCGCAGACCGTACGTTCGTACCAGCCCGTCTTCAGTGCTGCCTTCATCGCTCACGTGGAGGCCACATACGAAACCGAGCAGGAGAAGAACGAACTCTGCGGGGTCGTTCCCCTCCCCAACAGCGACCTCGACTACATGAAGCTGACCTTGGCGTTCATGACCAATCAATACAACTGGGGTCAGAATCCCGAGATTCGGGCCTGGCTTCTCAACAATCGCCTCGACGGTTTCTCGAAGATGGTGAGCGAGATCGACAAGAGCGATGAAACCAAACGATCCATTCTTCGGCGGCTGAGCGAGAA
>CALGOA010000226.1 GCA_937958015.1 uncultured Acidimicrobiales bacterium
ATACGACTCCAGCATCCACCACTTCGATTCCGGCCTGATCGAGTGGATCGCGATCGTTGCGATGTTCACGGCCGGAACCAGTTTCACGCTCCTGTACCGAGTGATTCGGGGTAAGCCGGGTTCGCTCATCCAAAGTGCTGAGTTCCGGCTCTATTTCTCGGTGGTCATCGTGGCCACGATCATCATCATGTTCACCGCCGGCGACGGCTTGGAGTCCGGCTGGGATGGGCTTCGGGATGCACTGTTCACCGTGAATGCGATCGTTTCCACCACCGGGTACGCAACCGCCGACTTCGATCTGTGGGCCGACGCCTCCAAGGCGGTGCTCCTGCTGCTGATGCCGTTGGGGGCCATGGCCGGCTCCACCAGCGGCGGTGTCAAGATGGTCCGATTGATGGCCGTCGGGTCCTTCGCCCGACGCGAAGCGCTTCGCCAACTACATCCCCGGATCGTTCGACCGGTGCGGGTTGGTTCGAACGTGCTTAGCGACCCGATTGCGTTCCGGGTGCTCGGGTTCCTCGTGCTGGCGCTCTCGATCTTTGGCCTGGCGGCGCTGCTCTTTGCGATCACGGGCGCCGACCTGGTCACGTCGTTCTCGGCCGCGGCCACGAGCATCGGCAACGTCGGTCCCGGCCTGAACGACCTGGGCCCAACCAAGAACTTCACCAACATCCCCCGGGCCGGCGTGCCGATTGCGTTCGTGACCATGATTCTGGGTCGGCTCGAGATCTACCCGGTGGTGTTGGCTCTGCTGGCCTTTACCCGGGCGTCGCCGGCGACGTTACGGCGTCAGGTGGTCAACTCGAGTCCGCTCGAATCGAACAAGACCAAATAGTCGGGCGGTTCCGGATCAGGAAGCGGCGGAGCGCAGCACGGTCTTCTGCACCTTGCCCATGGCGTTACGGGGCAGCGCCTCGATCACGTGCCACTGCCGAGGGTGTTTAAACCTGGCCAACTGGTCGCCGAGGTTTGGCGGGGTGAATTCCGCTGCGGGATCGGCGAGGACCACGAACGCGACGACCTGCTCACCGAAGTCGGGTTCGGGCCAGCCCACGACGGCGGACTCGATCACCTGAGGGTCGTCGTCCAGGATCTGCTCGATTTCCTTCGGGTAGATGTTGTACCCGCCGCTGATGATCAGATCTGACGATCGACCGGACAAAGTCAGGACGCCGTTCTCGTCGAGGGTGCCGATGTCGCCGGTGATGAACCAGCCGTCGTCGGTGTAGGACTGGGCCGTGGCGTCGGGACGGTCCCAGTATCGGTCCAGCAGGTGGGGCCCACGAACCTCGACGAGGCTGTCGGTGCCGATGCGCAGTTCCATGTTCGGAAGGGCGGTCCCCACCGTGCCCGGTTTCGGGTCGCCGGGAGTATTGGATGCGATGATGCCGGTTTCGGTCATGCCGTACCGTTCGGTGATGGTCCGGCCGGTCTGGGCGTTGAACTGCTCATGCACCTGGGTGGTCATGGGGGCCGAACCGGAGGTGAATAGCCGCATGTGGGCGGTGAGGTTCCGATCGAATCGGGCATCGGCCAGCAGCCTGGTGTAGTGCGTGGGGACACCCATGAGGACACCGGCCTGAGGAAGGTGATCGATCACGGCGTCTACGTCGAATCGGGGCAGAAACGTGATCTGGGCGTCGTGACGCATCAGTGGGTGGAGTGCCACGAACAGGCCGTGCACGTGGAAGACCGGGAGCACGTGGAGCAGGTGATCGGTTTCGGTGATTCCCCACACGTGGGCGAGGGCGTCGGCATTTGCGCGCAGGCCTCGATGGGTGATGACCGCACCCTTGGACCGGCCGGTGGTGCCCGAGGTGAACAACATCGCGGCGGGATCGCTCGGGCCGGCGGTGTACACGGGTGGGGCAGTTGCCGGGTCGGCCTGTTGAATCCGGTCGCCGAAGGAACCGCCGCCGTCGTCGGACAGGGTCAGATCACGACCCCGTTCGGGTGTGGTGATGACCAGTTCAGTCCGGGCGTCGGCTACGAACTCGTCGACCTCAGCGTCGGTATAGGCGGTGTTCAGCGGAACGAACACCACGCCGGTTCGCAGGCAGGCCAACCACAGTGCTATCGCATAGATCGACTTATCGACCTGGACCACCAACCGGTCGCCGGGCTGGGCCCCAACTTCGGTGAGGGCAACAGAGGCCCGGGCCGCGAGTTTGGCCATCGACCCGTAGGACAGCGCGGGTTGCCCGGGTTGATGAAAGAGAGGCCGGTCCGGCGTTCGGTCGGCGGCACCCATGAGACTGAGGTACAGGTTGGCGTTCGACTCGACCATCGGCGGCAAGCCTACGCCGCGCACAAATGGGTCGAGAATCTGGCACGATAGAGGGTCGTTCGAGGAGGTAGGCGAGTTGGCGCTCATCGATGTGCCGGGGTTCATCACCGATCTAAAGGGTCACGCTGCTGACCACGGCTTTCACGTACACGATGAACGCCATTTCGTGGAGACCTACAGCATGACCCAGGCCTTCGAGGTCGACCTGCATCCCGAGGCCGCGTGTGGTGGCCCCCTCGATCTTCATCTGGCGTTGGAGGTGGATCCGCGAACGTTGCTGACATTCGAAGATGCCATGATCTCGCTTCCCGAAGACGCCGACCCTCCCGACGGCTTTGCATTTCCGCTGATCTTCAGCTGGGCGATGCCACCGCTTGTCAAACCGCCGGACCTGCTCCTGCTCGCCACGGAACTGGCCGGGATCGGGGGGACCGTCCTGCCGTTGGAGGTTTCCGCTATCGATTCGACCGCATCGGCCACCGATGCCACCGAGCGGAAGTTGGCGGTCACCTCCCGGGTGCCGCTCTCGCTCAGTGACCTGTTCATGGAACGGGAATCGCTTTGTGAACCCTTCGAACGGTGCCGTGAGGTGTCGGAGTACATGCTGGACCGTTCGCCGTTCTGGCTCGACGAAGTTCTCTGACCTTGAGCCCCGAGGATCTCGTCAACCTGTTCGACGAGTTGGCCGCCAAGCTCTTCACTCGACTGCAGACCCAGACCGAATGGGGGCTGACCGGCACGATCCCCGGCCAGTACGAACACGATGTGGTGGCGGACGAGTTGATCGTTGGACCGCTGCTGGATGCCGGCCTTCGGGTGCTGACCGAGGAGTCAGGCATTTCGGGCGACGGCGATATCACGGTGGTGGTGGACCCGATCGATGGTTCCACCAATGCCGCTCGGGGCCTGCCCTGGTACGCCACCAGCCTGTGTGCGGTGGATGCCGATGGCCCGCTGGCGAGCGGTGTCTACAACCTTGCGCTCGGGGATCGGTTTACGGCGATCCGGGGGAGTGGGAGCGAATACTCTCCGTCGTCGTGTGTTGCGCTGGGCGATGCGATCGTGTCGTTTTCAGGCTGGCCGAACCGGCATCTTGGTTGGCGCCAGTACCGGACCTACGGTGCCGCGGCGCTCGACCTGTGTGCGGTAGCGACCGGAACCTTCGATGCGTTCATCGACGTCGATGCGGCCCACGGCGTATGGGACTACCTGGGTGCCATGTTGTTCTGTCAGGAGTCGGGGTGTGCGGTGGGTGAGCTCAACGGCGATGAGCTGGTGGTTCTGGAAACCGACGCCCGCCGAGGTCCGATCGTCGCCTCGACGCCCGAGTTGCTGGCCGACATCAAAACTGCGCTGCACTCGGGCTGAGGTGCGATAGCCTCTGAGTTCCCTACCGGGGCGTTTAGCTCAGTTGGCTAGAGCATCTCGTTTACACCGAGAGGGTCGGGGGTTCGAGTCCCTCAACGCCCACCACCTCCCCGCAAATTCCTGATGGGGACTACATCTCACGGTGTTTTCAAGGGGTAGAAGCCCCTCGACGTAGCTGTCATCAGGAAGAACGAGATCGCCAGACGCTCGCTTGGGGGCGCCGTTGGGATCCGATTGACGATCAGCACCTTCGCAGCAGAGATGGTCGGGTAACCCGGGGCGTGTGGTGGTGCCGACAACTCGGGACCAACATCAGGTCCCCGCCATCCGGGCTACTCACACCGAGTAACAGTCCACGATCAGGGAGAGGCAGAGCCGACGTCGATAAGGGGCTCCCGGCTGAAGGCTTTTCACGCCGGTTTGTGGCTTTGTCCGAGAGCATCGCTCAAGAGTTCGCCCTCAGCGGTACCTATGAGAACGGCTATGTTAAAAATCAGATGCATGAGGAATTCTTCGTCGAGTTTGATGAGTTCTGTTTTCCGTATCAGGGAGAGGATTCCGGCCCGACAGACTTAACCGATTCAAATGAACTGACCATCAGTCGGGAGTGGATTCCATGGCCACAGGTGAGCTGAGCCTCCCGCCCTATCCTGGGCACCGAGCGACCCCACGTGGCCGTTTCGTGCTCGACAACGCGCCGGGCTGGGGTGAGGTGGTCTCAGGTGTGGTCGTAGGAAGGCACGACGAAGGAATCGACGTGCGGCTAGACGATGAAGTCTGGCAAGGGATGGCGCTTATTAGACCTCTGTCTGTTTGCGATGAGATGGGTTCGGAAGGCGACTGGCCCGCAGCAGGTTCGCTCGTCCGCTGCGTTGTCGTAGATCATCGGCCGCTTTCCGGTCTTCACCTGAGTCTCCGAGTCAGCGATTTTGAGAAGTATGGCGCCGACTGATACCAGGGGAAATCTGATGCGATCGTGGTTATCTTCTTGCCATGGACGATGAGGGTTCGGTGTCTGAGTTTCGCGTGCGGCGCCTGTAGCAAGTCACGTCCTCGCGAACGGAAAGTTGGGCGTGGCTGGTGCGTACCTACGTCGCTCTGATCGAGGCCTATGTCACCGGCTGCATCAACTCCGAGCAGTTTGAGCCTATCTATCTCGCACTGTTCAAGAACGACCCGGGCGGACGTCCCGACTCGGTGTTTCAGGTGCTTGATGCCCTCTTCGTTGATGTCGATTCGTACGACTCGGTGTGCCCAAGGGTTAGAAGTACTGAGCTGATCCCCTGAGATTGGTCCGTG
>CALGOA010000227.1 GCA_937958015.1 uncultured Acidimicrobiales bacterium
GAGGCGAGCGCAGGCAAGAAACTAGGGCACCAGCATCACTTTGCCGCGGGGGTCGGCGAGGACCTCGGGGAGCTTTTCCACGGCTTCGGAGATCGAGACGGTGGCGCCAACGTCGGTACTCCAGCGCCCATCGGCGAAGCGGGCCTGCACCTCTCCGAAGACCGCCATCTTGTCTTCCATCGATGTGGCGCCAAACCACGGCGTCAGCCAAAAACCGCGAATGATCTTGTTCATGAAAACGAATTCGCCCGGATTGGAAAGAGGTGGCGTCTCGGGGCTGAGCGAGCCGTAGATCATCCACTGGCTGTTGCGGCCCATGGCGTTGAAGATCTGGGTGCTGGTGGAGTCGGCGACTGCGTCGATGAAGAACTGGGGTTTGTGTTCCTTCAGCGTGGCGCGCAGTTGCTCGGCGAAGTCGTCATCGTTCTGGTTCAGCACTGCGGTGGCGCCCAGTTCGTTGAGGACGTCGTTGTGCACATCTCGTCGAACGATGCAGATCGATGCGAGGCCGGCATCGCGAGCGAGGGCCACGATGAACTTGGAAACCTGGCTGGCGCCGGCGGTCAGGACGACCCCGGGCGAACCGGCCTGTTTGACCTCCTCGAACATGGCGGCCGCAGTGAGAGGATTCACGATGAATCCAGCGGCGTCGGCGTCGGCAACCGAGTCGGGCATCGGGATGCAGGCCATGGCGTCGGCGACGGCGTGGGTGGACCACGTTCCGGTGCCGGTCGGGGAAGCGGCGAAGCTCACGCGCTGGCCGATGAGCGACTGGGCGTAGTCTCCGTTGCCAGCGCCGACGATGGTGCCAACACCTTCGAAACCGGCTGGTTTGCCGGCGATTCGGGGTTGGCCATACTCGCCCTTGAGAAAGTGAAGGTCGGACGGATTGATGGGAGCCATCGCCATCTCGACCAGGACCTGTCCATCGGAGAGCTCCGGGACACTAACGTCGCCAAACTCCAGGTAGGGCTCCATCGTCGTGAAGGCGATTCCACCTTCGGGAGTTGGGTTGTAGCCATCCTGTTTCACTATCAGGGCGGAAATCTGGGAAGGGATGGTCATGTTCGCCAGCCTAGAAGCGCCGAGGCGGACCGGAGAAACCTGTCGATCCCGCTGGGCCGTTCGCCCGGTCAGTAGCGTGGTGCGGTGTCCGACTCCCCCACCGCCACGGCCGAGGATCGCGCCGTACGGAATCGCATCCTGCGTCAGGCCGGTTCCATTTCGCTGGCTGTGTCGCCGTTCGCAGCGGCGTTCGGGATCATCTGTGCCGAGGCGGGGTTCGAACTGATCGAGGCGATTGGTTTCTCCGCCTTGGTGTTTGGCGGCAGCGCCCAGTTCGCATCGGCGACGGTCCTCGCCGACGGTGGTGCTGTTGCGGCCGCTGTAACCGCGGGCGCGTTGCTGAACCTTCGGTCGCTCGCATTCGGTGTGGTGATGGCACCGGCGCTTCGAGGTCCCATCTGGTGGCGCGCCCTGGTGTCTCAGCTGATGATCGACGAATCGACTGCCGTCGGAAGCGGCCAGACCGAGCTGCGGTGGCAGCGCTATGGCTACCTCGCCGGCGGCCTCGGGGTGTTTGTCCTTTGGAACATCAGCACGATCCTTGGGTACACGGTTCTCGGTTCAGCAGGCGATCTCGTGACCACCTACGGCATCGATGCCACGATTCCAGCCTCGTTCATCGCCCTGCTGTGGCCCAAGATCCATGACCCTCAACAACGGATACTGATGGTGCTGGGTGCCGGGATCGCCATTCTGGGCGCCCCATTCCTACCGGCCGGTGTACCCATCGTGGCGTCGGCCCTGGCGGTGCTGGTATTCCGACCATGGAGGTCAGAATGAGCGACCCGCTTCTCACCGTCCTGGTACTGGCTGGGATCAGTTACGCGTTCAAATCGGCTGGGCCGTTACTGCTGGGCGGCGATAGTGATCTTCCGGCCTGGGTCGATCGTTTGGCGCTTCTTCTGCCGGCGCCGTTGCTTGCGGCGTTGGTAGCCAACTCCACCTTCATTGAAGACCGGGCATGGAACATCGACGCGCGTGTGGTGGGGTTGATCGTTGCGGCGTTGGCGCTCTGGCGCAAACTTCCGTTCGTCATCGTCGTCCTGCTCGCCGCCGTGGCGACCGCTTTGACTCGACAGCTCGTCGGGGGTTGACCGACCTAGTTGGGCAGTTGGGCGAGAACCTCGGCAAATCGTTCCGCACTGGGCGGATCGGCCTCGAAGAACAACGACGGCTCAATGAGTTCGACCTCCACCAACTGGGGCCCTTCCTCGCTGGGCAACAAGTCGATCCGGGCGTACAACACGGGCCCGAACCGTTCACAGAGCCAGCCATTTACCGACTCAGCCACCGCTCGCTCGGCGTCGGTCGGTTCAACCGCGGCAATCTTCTCAGGAACGAAGAGCCCGTCGACCGTCTGGTCACCCTGGGTCAGTAGCGCTGCTTTGGCGAAGGCGTGATCGAACGAACCGTTGACGTAGACAAATCCGCGTTCGCCGTAGGTGTCCACGGCCGGCAGGTAGGGCTGAATCATTGCGACCCGATCGGAATCGACGATTGCCTGCACGGCCTTGGAGAGGCTCGATCCGTCAGCGGCGTCGATGCGGAACGTGTCGTTGGACCCAGCCGACACGGTCGGTTTGACGACCACTTCGGCCACGTCCCAGCGTCCGATCTGACCCATGGCCGACGCCAGTTCGGTCGGTGGATGAAGGTGGGAGACGTACGTACTGGGAACCGTTGGGAGCCCAGCCTTGTTCACCTCGATCAGGTACCGCTTGTCTAGGTTCCATTCGATGACCTCGAGCGGGTTCAGCAGGGTGGCGTGCTGGTCGATCTGCTCCAGCACATCGAGGAACTGTTCGGCTCGTCGGAAGTAGTCCCACGTAGCCCGCACCACAACGGTGTGGTAGCGGTTCCACTTGACCTTGGGGTCATCCCAGGCCACGACGTCGTAGCTCACCCCACGAGCATCGAGGGCCGGGAAGAGCAGCGGCCCGTCGGTATCCATGTCCATTGCGTCGGCCGAGGCCAGTAGTGCGATCCGCTTCGTTGCCACCTCAAAAGGCTACTGGTCAGCACCGGTTGCAACCGATGGTCCGACGGCAAATCCAGATCGCTTCAGCGATCCTCACTTCTCGGGTGGTGATGTTCGCCAGTCATGGTCAGGTCTCGACCGTCGTCCGCAGTAGGACGGTGTTGTCGACCTCGAGGTCAGTGCCCCACACGAGCTGGGCGGCGCTGTTCCAATCGATCTGGTCATAGCCATCCTTTGGCCTCACGTCTCCGGCCGACCATTCGGTGGCCGAAATCCAACCGCTGTCGTCGAAGTCAGGATCGGCCCAACCGCTTGGAACCTCCAGGATCTCGAATTCGCATTCGGTGTCGGGGTCGGCTGACCGTTCACACTCCTTATTCAGCGGCGCACGGTGAGCTACAAGCGTGGTCCATGAGGCATCGGTTACCGCCACGACTTCGCCGCTGGACAGATCGGTGATCTGAGCGATGATGCCGCCGTCGCCCATCTGCTGGTTTCCTTCGCCGATGTACTCGATACCCGAGTCGGTCTCCTTGAAGTCCTTGGCCTCGATCGCCACCGTGAAGGTTGAGGCGGCCTCGAAGGTGAAGGTCTCGGAATTGAAGGAGCGCTCGGTTGTGATAGGCACCGAGTCCTCACCGATCAGTTCGCCGTCCACGTAGACCGCCATCCAGTTGTCAGCCCAAACCTCGATCTGAAAGCTCGATGCGCCGACCAGTGGTTCGGCCGCCTCGTCGTCTCCCGCCACTTCGGTGCTGGTATCGGTGACGGGTTCGGTCGTTGAAGCTTCGGCAGCTGTTGTCGTGATGCTGCTGTCGACGTCGGTGTTGGCTGCCGGGGTGCTATCACCTCCGCAGCCGGCGAGACCCAGCGATCCGGCGAAAAGAAGGCCGAGAGCGGTTCGCAGAAGATTCGTTGTGAACATGGTTCAAGTCAAGTTCATCGACCTGACCGGAAGCTGAACATCGGCGCGCGTCGCAGTGACGGGCGGACGTTATCGCGCCGGGACCACCTCGTAGCCCGGCTCTTCGGGTTCGTCATCAACCATCTCCGGCGGAAATCCGGGGGCTTGCACGACGAGTCCGGTGGCGTCTTCGAGCCGTCGAATGATGTTCGGCGACAGCTCGCGGGGACCGTACCGTTCGATGCCGTCCTCGAAGATTCGATTGATCAACGGCGACATCTCCAGGGGAACATCGTGTTGTTCGGCCAGCGCCTGGAACAGGCCGATGTCTTTCAGCACGAGGTCCATCGTGAAGCTGATGTCTCGTGACCCGTTCAGGATCACCTGTCCCTCGGTCTCGTGGACGAATGAGGTTCCCGACGAGATTGCGATCGCCTCATAGGTTGTAGCCAGGTCGAGATCCATCGCTGCCGCTGTGGTGAGCGCTTCAGCCACCGACACCAGATTCACCGTGGCGAGATAGTTGGTCATCACCTTGAGGATCGACGCCGACCCAACATCACCCGTGTTCAGAATGCGGCGGCCGAGCGACGTCAACACCGGGAACGCCCGGTCGAACGTTTCCCGGTTGCAGCCGGCGAAGATACTGATGTTGCCGGTGTCGGCTCGGTGGCAGCCGCCAGACACGGGGCAGTCGATCGCCTCGGCCCCGGTGGCCCTCACCAGTTCGGCCATCCGTTTCACTTCACCGGAGTCCGTGGTGCTCATCTCCGCCCAGATCTTGCCATCGCCGAGCCCCTCCAGAAGTCCTCCTTCGCCCTCCATCACCGCGGCGCAGGCGGCCGGGCTGGGAAGGCAGGTGATGACCATGTCGCAGCGCTGGGCCATCTCCTTTGGGGAGTCGGCCCACGCCGCTCCCTGGGCCAGAAACGGTTCGGCAAGTTCCCGGTCAAGATCGCGGACGGTGAGGTCGTAGCCGTTGCGCAATAGACTGCCAGCCAGTTTGGATCCCACGTTTCCAAGCCCGATAAATCCCACGGATTGAATGGTCATTCGGCGGACAGTACACCCACCACAGCAGCGGCGCTGCCAATCTCTGGAACCGAATGAGCCTCGAACCTCGAACCTAGACTGTGCGGGTGGGGCACTACTTCAGCGAGAACGTCGACGCCGAGTCGCGGCCGGGTTCGGTTGAGCTTCGGGTGCCCGGGCTAACGGCCACACTGACCACCGATCGCGGTGTGTTTTCGGCTGATCAGGTTGACGCCGGCAGCCGATTTCTTCTGATCGATGGCCCCGCCCCCGTCCCCACCGATCGTGTCATCGTCGATCTTGGGGCCGGGTACGGACCGATCGCACTGACCCAAGCCACGCTGAACCCGGACGCCATGATCTGGGCGGTCGAGGTGAACGAACGAGCCCGCAGCCTCACCGAACTGAACGCCAAGGCACTGGGGCTCACCAACGTGACCGTCGTGCATCCGAACGATGTCCCGTCACACCTCACCGTGGATCGGATCTGGAGCAACCCTCCCATCCGGATCGGCAAGAAGGCGTTACATCAGCTGCTCGACTTTTGGCTGGGTCGATTGAATCGGGAAGGTTCGGCCCACCTGGTGGTGCAGAAGAACCTGGGGGCCGACAGCCTCGCCACCTGGCTCGAGGGTGAGGGTTACGGCGTGGAACGACGTGGCTCCCACCGTGGGTATCGACTGCTGGACGTGCGACCCGAGCCCGCCTCATGAAGCCGCTTTCACCTACCGAGTTGAAACGTCTCCATCGCACCTGGCGGAAGAAGACCGACCAGCGAGTTGCGGTGATTCTCGACGGCGTCCAACAACCCTTCAACGTGGGCGGGATCCTCCGCAGCGCAGCCGCCTATGGCGTCACCGACCTCTGGCTGGTGCCGCCGACGGCAGAACCGACCCATCCCAAGGTTCAGGTCACCGCTAAGGGTTGCGATCGTTTCCTGACCATCCACCGAGCCGACGGCGGGCGCGCTGCGGTCGAATCGGCTCGGGCTGCTGGTTACCGAGTCATAGCGATCGAACTGGTGGGAACGGCCACACCACTCTTCGATCTCGACTGTGCGAACGGTCCGGTTGCGCTGGTGCTGGGCCATGAGGAGCGAGGGGTCCATCGGGACACGCTCGACCTCGTTGATGGCGTCGGGTTTCTACCCCTCGTGGGCAATATCGGCAGCCTGAACGTTGGCCACACCGCTACGGCCGCCCTGGCCGAAGTGCGCCGTCAAGCTTGGACCACCACGGCCGGTTGACCGATCCGCTGTCGGTCAAGTCATCCGGCCCTGCTTAGCCTGGTCTCGACCTCTCCATGCGCCGCCGCCACGTGGGGCTGACGTTGCTACCCAATGATCCGGTGCCCTCACCGTCGTTCAGGGCTACAGCTTGAGATTTTGGTCTCGGATGCCGATCGAGGAGGGTGGACCTCGGTTCTTGGGAAAGAGCGGCCATTCGACGGTCGACCTTCGTCGGCACGCTCTGCGTCGCGTTCGCCCTGACGAGTGTGTCTATCGAGCCCGAGACGATGATCTACACGGGTTCGGTGGTGTCCGAAGGGGAGCCGATTGGCCCGCTCCCATCGTTTCTTGAGCGGGTTGACCGAGAGTCGGTGTGCGTCGAAGGACGAGACCTCGTCCGGGACACCAGTGCTGTTTTTGTCGGTAGGACCACCGCCATCTTCGAAGACGGAGACAGGCTCGTGGAGGTGGAGATGAGACCCCACGACGGCGAGCTGATGAAGCTGGCCTGCCTGATCCGATAGACCGGACCCAGCCAAGGCGACTTATTCGGTAGATACCTAGACCAGTCCGGGATGAGTGGTGGCTGGCAACGTAGTGATGGTCGTGCCTTCCCTCGGGCGATCTCCGTCTGCGTTTTCTTTCTGTGGCAGGGATCGCGGTGGACCGCGGCGAGGTTGCCTCGGGATCGAGGTCGCCGCCTCCTGAGGTTCTGCTGGCTCCCCTACCTGCGCCGGTGGTCGGGCGGTCCAGGAGTCCTGCGTGGGCGACATACACGCAACCGTTGGGTTGCGTAGTTTGTGTGGATTCGGTGCAGATCTGTTGCGGGGCCACTCGCGGCTACTGCATCAGCCCTACGCTCCCGACGATGGTTTGGCGTTCACTGCGATATGCCGGTTGGGCGCCTTGGGGACTAATTGCACTCGCGACTATGTTTCTTATCGCATTGCTTGAGGTTCAAGGACCGATCAACTGCGAACTGGGACCGTCATCGATCTACGGCGAGCATGAGTGGACTGCGTGGCCTCCGCTCGGGTCGCGGTGTACTTGGACTGAACGATTGCACGGCGTTGATGCGGTTGAGACCTCCTTGATCGTCCCGGTCATGCTGACGTTTCTGGCCGTCACGGCTGCTGGTCTCAGTCTGATGACGTCGCGTTCCAGTGAAGCGCCAGCGACCGGGTAGCGGGCAGCGTACATCTCAAGCGGTCGAGGGCTCCATTGGCGGCTCCCTCTTGCACTGGAGGCAGACGGAGGTGGTCACCAGCGTCAAGCATCGGCGCAGTTGCGACATTTCACCGACATCCCTTTTCGGCCTTGTCGAGCTTCGAGACCTTCGTGGACTCGTTGGTCGCCGCTGCCGGGACACACTTCTTCGGCGAGGGCCTAGATCCGCAGGGGATCGATCGACACCGACACCCGACCCTCCTTGGGTCGGTCGAGATCGGAAAGTGCCGCCGCAACGGTGGGCCGATCCAGACCCTTCACGAGGAAACGACCATCGCGGTCGGGTCCGACCACTGCGATATCGAGCCGATCCAGCAGAGGTGCAACGAATGACTCGGCCGCACCACCGCTCACCAATCCGACCCCTCGGAACGGCGGGAGTTCGGTAGCTTCGCGAAGTTCGAGCTCTCCTTCGATGAAGAGATCGGGCTGAGCCCGCACCGCGGCTCGAAGCACGCGATGATCGGGAATTCGGGTTTGGACCAGGAGCCGACCACCACCCGCTCGGGGGCCTGCGATCGTTGCGGCACGCAGCAGGAGGCTCATCGCCTGCTCGCCCGCCCGGTATCGGGCCGCCAACAGTTCGTTGTCGAAATCGAGGAATGCCACGGTGTCGGCGGTGCCGACCCGGTGCAAGAGGGCTTCGGTGCCGACGATTACCCGATGATCGAGGCCTTCGCCACCGGTGCTGGATCCGGTGACCTCTCCCACCGTCTCCCGCAAGAGGGTCGACAGTTCCTCGGCGGCCCGTGACACGCCGAGGCGGAGCCGCTTCAGCTTGGTCCCCGAACAGGCGAGGCAGATTCGGGGCCGGCGTTCACCACTTCTGAGCGCCACCAAACCATCGTCGTCCTCCACCATCAGTTCGTCACCCGATTCCGATCGGGCCAACTCACCACAGGTAGCGCAGGCCAACATCACCGCTCGACCCTTGCGGTTCAGGATGCACAACACCCGCCCCTCGCCCCGGATCCGACGAACGAGTGCCGTGCTGAAGAGGCCCGACCGCCCGGGATCGTCGTCGCGCCGATCGATCACATGGACCAGCGGCCAGCCGGCCCGTTCGGCGGTCCGGTTCGGTCGGTGTTCGGGCCAACCTGCGCCGACACTGGCCGTGCTCGGGACGGCCGATACCACCAGCCCCGGAATGCCGAGCCGACGGGTTCGTTCGGCCGCAACATCACGGGCGTGCCAAGTGGGGTTGCGCTCGTTACCCAACGAATCATCGTGTTCATCGATCACAACGATCGATGCGAGGTCCGGGACGGTGGCAAATACCGCCGACCGGGCACCCAGTACAACACCGCCCTCGAATCCACCGGCCCAACTTTCGGGATAACGATGGGTTCTCACCCCCGCACGCGATAACCGACCAGCCAGGGCCGACGCCGTTCGCTGATCCGGGGTCACCACGATGGCCGGGCCCCGTGCCGCAGCGGCCCGAACGATCTCGAACCGGTCCGACGCCGGGGCGCTGCGAACGATCCGGGGCCCCGAGCCTTCAAACAACGAGGCAAGATCATCGACCGCGCCCCCCGCAACCGGCGCAGACCGCCCGGTCGGCAATCGGGTCACGAACGGTTCGGGACTTGCGGTCTTCAAGACCGCGGCCCAGCGTCCCGCCCATTCGGCGGCAACCCATTTGGCCAGATCAACTATTTCCTGGGACGGTCCGTACGAGGAGCATTTCAGGAGCGGTTCCAGAACCACACCCGGCGGAGGTTCAACATCGACCGCTACCACCCAACCGGCGGTGCGGCGTCCGTGGAGCGAAACCCGAACCAGCGATCCCACCGAGACCGGTGGGCCGCCCAGTTCGTCGGGAACGTAGTAGTCGAACGACTTCTGCAGCCCGGAAACATCGGGCAGCACGCGCACGACCCGCTGGGTTGGGGCTCGCTCCTCAGACACGAGCGTCAGTACCGGCGCTGGTTAGTGTGAGCGCAGATTAGAGACCGAGGATCGACTTCAATGAGTCGGCACGATCGGTTTTTTCCCAGGTGAAGAACCCGTCGTCGGTCGCTCCCCGGCCGAAGTGTCCATACGCCGCGGTGGGCGCATAGATCGGGCGGCGAAGATCAAGGTCGTCCAAAATGGCGCCGGGCCGAAGGTCGAAGACCTCGCTCACCGCGGCACTTATCTTGGCCGGGTCGGCCTGTTCGGTGCCGAAGGTTTCGACCAGCACCGAGATGGGTCGGGCCACACCGATGGCGTAGGCGACCTGCACCTCACAACGCTGCGCCGCGCCGGAAGCAACCACGTTCTTCGCTACCCAGCGGGTGGCGTACGCCGCGGAACGGTCCACCTTGGAGGGGTCTTTGCCGCTGAAGGCCCCGCCGCCATGGCGAGCGGTGCCGCCATAGGTATCCACGATGATCTTTCGACCGGTGAGGCCGGCGTCTCCGACCGGGCCACCGATAACGAAGTTGCCGGTCGGGTTGACCAGCACCTCGTAGTCGTCACCGGCGAACGCCTCGGGAATCACCGGACGAATGACGTTTTCGATCAGGTCGGGGCGGATCATGCTGTCCCGGTCGATCCCTGGATCGTGCTGGGTCGAAACCAGAACGGTCTTGAGCCGCACCGGACGGCCGTCGACGTAGTCGAAGCTGACCTGGGTTTTGCCGTCGGGCCGAAGGTACGGCACGGTTCCGGCCCGGCGAACCTCGGCGAGGCGCTCGGCCATGCGATGGGCGAGGTGGATCGGCAGCGGCATGAGTTCTTCGGTCTCATCGCACGCGTAACCGAACATCATTCCCTGGTCGCCGGCGCCCTGTTCGTCGTACTTGTCGCCGGAGGCGGAACCGGACCGAATCTCCTCGGACTTGTCGACACCCTGTGCGATATCGGCGGACTGCTCATCGAGGCTGACCATCACACCGCAGGTGGAACCATCGAAGCCGTAGCTCTCGCTGTCGTAACCGATCTTGGTGATTCGGTCCCGCACGACCTTCGGGATATCGACGTAGGCGCTGGTGGAGATCTCACCGGCAACGATCGCCAAACCGGTGGTGACGAGCGTTTCACAGGCGACCCGACTGTGGGGGTCCTCGGTCAGAAGTGCATCGAGGATCGAATCGGAGATCTGATCGGCCATCTTGTCGGGATGGCCCTCGGTCACTGATTCAGAGGTGAAGGTGAAGTTTCCGGTCACGGCGTACTTTCTTGCTAGTTGCTGGACAGCTGCGCTGCGATGATGGCACACAGTTCGGTGCCAATCTCCGCTTTGGAGCGTAGAGACAATGGGCGTTCGCTGCCATCGCGACCAAACACGGTGACAGCATTGGTGGAGTAGGCAAAGCCGGTGTTCGGCGCAGCAACGTCGTTGGCGACGATGAAGTCGGCGCCCTTGCGTTCGAGCTTGGAACGGGCGTTGTCGGCGACGTTCTGCGTCTCGGCCGCAAAACCGACGAGCAGCGCGCTCAGCTCGCCCGCAGCCTTGCGGGTACCAAGGTCGGCGAGAATGTCGACGGTTGGCACCAGCACGATCTGGGGAACACCGTCACCCTTCTTGATCTTGTGTTCGGCGGTTGCAGCCGGGGTGAAATCTGCGACCGCCGCCGCCATCACCACCACATCCGCAGAGGTTGCGTGTTGGGTCACCGCGGCGTGCAATTCGGCCGCGGTTGCCACCTCCACCCGTTGGACCCGAGCGTCGTTCGGAAGCGCCGAGGTTGTGATCAACGTGACCTCAGCGCCAGCGCGAGCGGCGGCGTCGGCGATCGCATGACCCTGCCGACCCGTCGATCGGTTGCCGATGAATCGGACCGGATCGATTGGTTCGCGGGTTCCGCCAGCGGTAACCAGCACACTTCGGCCGCTTAGGTCGACGGTGACACCTGAACCGACCACGCCGATGGCGGCGTCGACGACAGCTTCAGGCGAGGCCAGACGACCCTTGCCGATATCTCCGCCGGCAAGGCGCCCTTCCTCGGGCGGCACGATGGTGACCCCTCGGCTGGCCAGGACGTCGATGTTCTCCTGAATCGCCGGGTGGTCCCACATTTCGGTGTGCATGGCGGGGCAGACGATGACGGGTGCTTCGGTCGCCACCAGCGTCGCCGACAGGAGATCACCGGACCGGCCGGTTCGCATATCGGAAATGATCCGGGCGGTGGCGGGGCACACGATGATCAGATCAGCGGTCTGGCCCAGATGGGTGTGGGGAATGGTCTCCGAATCGCTCCAGAGCGACGTCTTTGGCGGTTCGGAGGCCAACGCCCGGAATGTGGTCTCACCCACCATGTTGAGCGCCGCGTCGGTAAGCACGGGAATCACATGAGCGCCGGCATCGACCAGACGACGGCAGACCTCTATGGACTTGTAGGCAGCAATTCCGCCGGTGACTCCGAGTACAACTCTTTTTCCCGAGAGCGGCACGCTGAGGCGCTACTTGTCTTTGTCAGCCTCGGCCGCTTCGGCTTCGGCAGCGGCTGCATCAGCGGCAGCCTGAGCCTCGGCTGCTGCGGCCTCGGCCTCAGCTTCGAGGTCACGCTCAACCCGGAGGATCTTGTCCGCAGCGATCTCTTCGAACGCAATCGACAGCGGTTTACGAGCGACCGACGGAACCTGAGGCGGCACGTGAGTCCCAACACCCTCGGCATTCAGATCGCCGAAGTAGGCGTTGATCTGGCGGGCCCGCGTGGAGGCGAACGTGCACAGACCGAACTTCGATTCGGTGCGGGCGAGAAGTTCCTCGACGCTGGGTTCCATCATTGAATCAGTCCGCTCACTCATAGCCCTACAAGCCTAGCGTCTGCAGCCCCAGACGCTGCGGACAGCGGCCCAGAACCTGCGGTGGATCTTGTTAGCCCGCAGTGATGATTCGGTGCAGTTCCTCGACGGTGTCTTCGACCGTATGGTTCACCACAACCTGGGCGCCCAATTCGATTCCCGCCGTGGCCTCTTCGGCAGCTTTCGCTACCCGGGCCGCCACCTTTTCCGGGGCATCACCACGCGCCTCGAGCCGGGCCCGCTGAGCTTGAGGCGACGGCGCTTCGATGAAGATCAGGATCGGATCGTCGATCAGCTCAAGAACCTGACGGGCGCCCTGAACGTCGATCTCCAAAATGATGTCGGCGTCCTCGGGGGCCTCGGGAAGAGGGGTGCCGTACAAGTTGCCGAGAAACTCGGCCCATTCGAGAAAGCCGCCTGCCGCGATGCGGTCTTCGAAGTCGCTGCGGGACGCGAAGACATAGGCATCGTCGGCCTCGCCCGGACGCTGCTCTCGTGTAGTCCAACTCCGGCTGAGCCAGAGTTCTGGATATTTCTGCACTAGGGCCGCCACTACTGTCCCTTTCCCCACGCCACCCGGGCCGGAGACAACGACGACCCGACCGCTCAGGAGAATGCCTCCAGGAGCGCGGCGCGCTGTTTGGCGCCCAGACCCGAGAGTCGACGTGACTCTGCTATTCCGAGTTCTTCCATCGACCGGCGAGCGCCCACCTTGCCAACCCCGGGAAGGGATTCAAGCACGGCGAGCACCTTGATCTTCGCGATGACCTCATCGGCATCGGCTTGATCGAGAAGTTCGGGGAGCGTGACGCTTCCCATCTTCAGTCGATGCTTCACTTCGGACCGGATCTTGCGTACGAGGGCAGCCTTCGCCAGGGCTGCCTTTCTCTGTTCATCTGTGAGCTTTGGAGGTGTCGGCATGTCACTACCGTAACGGAAATGACACGAAAGGACAGGTCACCCCAGGCCTGCAAACAGGGCGGACGCTGCCGCGGCGGGATCGTCGGCCAATGTGACGGCCCGTCCGACCACCAACAGGTCTGCTCCTAGTTCGAGCGCCTCGGCCGGTGTGACGGCCTTGGGTTGATCGTGTTGCTCGCCACCGGCGGCACGGATGCCGGGCGTGACCCGCATGATTCTGGGTGCCATCTCGCCGATGTTCTTGAGGTCCGGGGCCGAACACACGATGCCGCCACAGCCCGCCTCGATCGCCAGGCGGAGCCGGTTGGGAACGATGTGGTCCGGCGCAGTGTCGTCGCTGGTCAACACGGTGATCGCCAGCGCGGTCGGCGCCGCCAGCCCGGCGTTCGACGCACCCTCGGCGAGCCCTTCAGCACCGGCCCGCATCATGGCGGAGCCACCGTGGGCATGCATGGTGAGATACCCAGCGCCCAGTGCACCTGCGACTTTGGCCGCCTTCTTCACGGTGGTGGGGATGTCGTGCAGTTTGAGGTCGAGAAACACGTCCATTCCCTGGTCGACGATCGCACCGATCGCATCGGGTCCGGCCGCGGTGTAGAGCTCGAGGCCGATCTTGGCGACACCGAACCATGGCTTCAGTTCCCGGGCCAGTCGATTGGCCTGAACCAGGTCATCAACATCGAGGGCCAGCGCCATCTTTTCCCGCAGTTCGGCAGGGAGCCCGCCTGTTGCATCATTGGACATGAGATCTCCTCCGAAACGTCCCGTGGAGAAGGTAGTGCATGGGCACTCCCCGACAGTTGCTTTGCACTGGTTCCTTTGCTCGGGGTTTCTTGACCGGTAGACAGTTCTCATGACCGAACTCTCCTACCTGCACGACGCGTCCCTCACCAGCATGGAAACGACGGTTGTGAACGTCGACGGCGACCGGGTCGAGTTGGCGGCCACCGTCTTCTATGTGCATGGCGGCGGCCAACCGGCAGATCACGGCCACCTCGAGTGGTCCGGCGGCAGTGCGTCGGTCACCGACGTGCGCAAGAAGGACGGCGCGGTGTGGCACCATCTCGACGCCACACCACCGGCGGTCGGTGCGGTGGTGACTGGCACGATCGATGCCGAGCGCCGGATGGAACTGATGCGGACCCATTCGGCGATGCACGTCCTGTGCGGAGTTGTCTACAACCGGTTCGGCGTCATGTCGACCGGCAACAACATGGAGCCGCTGAAGGCCAGGATCGATTTCGATTTCGGCACGTTGCCCGACAGCTTTGCCGACGAAGTTGCCGAAGCGGTCAACGCGGAGATCGCCGCCGACAGGGCGATCGAAGTGTCCTTCCTTCCCCGAGACTCCGCGGTTGAGGACGAGGACCTCATCCGCACGAAGGTCAACATGATCCCCGAGACCGTGTCGGAGATCCGGGTGGTCGACATCGTCGGGCTGGACAAACAGGCAGACGGGGGAACCCACGTGTCATCCACCGGCCAGATCGGCCACTTTGAGATCACCAAGACCGAGTCAAAAGGCGGCGGCAACAAGCGAATTCGTTTCCAGCTCAGCTGAGCGCTGTCGGGCGAGGGTTAGGCCATGACGCTGGCGGCCAGTAGTGCGATCGTTGCGGTGGAGACAAAACGATGTCCCACAATGACGATTCGACGAACCTGCCTAAGGAGCGAGGCGGAAAGCGCCGCGCCGATGACCGCCGCTGCGATCCACCATCCGGGTCGACCGAGGTAGACCGACAACAGTGCGGCCCCCGCACCGCCTACCGACCACAGCAGCAGGCCGGTCCAAAGCACCCGTGACGCTCCGTGTTGAAGTAGCGGCGTCATCTTGCCGATAGCGGCGTCGCCCGCCTCGTCGCCGAAGTCCTTGTAGAGCGAGGTCGCAAATGCGAAAGGCAACGAAACGACGAGCACCACCAACGCCAACGACCAGGAGCCGTCGGTGACGCCCGTGGCGAGAACGAGCGGTGTCGCCACGTAGGCGACAGCCAGAGTTGCGGCACCGACGAACCCACGATCCGACAGCCGGATTCGTGGCGCAGAGTAGAGGAATCCGACGCCCGCCACCCCGGCGACGCTGAGCGATGCCACCGTCGACGACCACACGAGCAGCAATCCGCAGACGAGAATCGCAAGAACGGCAAGGACACCTTCGGCCATTCGAATCGACAGCTCGCCGGTGGCGAGCGGGAGATCCCGACGGTTGAGCCGGTCGGCTTCGACGTCGTGCAGGTCGTTGAATGCGGCGACGAACCCGTAGGTGAGTAGGAGCGTAAGGGTGCCGAGTACGAGGGTTCGGAGCTCGGCGCCTCGGACCGACGCCACGGCGATGAACACGGCCAGTGGCAGCTTGGCGTTTCTCGTCCGCATCAGCCGCTGAAGCGTTCGCCCTGCGTGCCAGCCATTTCGGCTTGAGGTAGTGATCGGGGAAATCAACATTCCGGCGGATCCCGGGTGATAGCCACGAGCACGAAGAGGATGTAGGCCGCGATTGCGGATGCCACGTACACCACAGCGAGTCCGAGGAAGAGCAACAGTTTGATGCCGCCCTGGACCCGTGCCCAACCCCGGTGCATCACATACAGCAGGCCGCCACCGATCAACCCGATGGCCAAGACGCCCACCAGCGAAACGATGAAGTTGCCCATCGTCCACGAACCGGTGGGCGCAACCTCGACCGCCATTCCACCGAGCAGGCCAGCGATCGCCGCCGCCAATGGGAACGCGGCTCCGATCCATGTCCCCACACCGGTTTGGGAGGCATCGTCGGGCACGTGCACCGGCATCACGGGCTGAACGTCAGCGTACGGGCCCGGCATACCCGGCTGCGTCGGAGGTGCCGGTACGCGAGGCAATCCCTCACGTGGCATGTGCTCGTCGTAGCTCATACGACTCGATCGGTCGTACCGGTGAAAAACTGACCCTAGGTCACCCAGGCGACGGTAGTGGCATTAGATCGGCGGTGCCGATCAACTCTCCGAAGCTGCGCACACCATGAGCTTCACACCATGCGCTGACCTCGTGCACCAGTCGGAAGCAGGTGCGAGGGTCAGCAAAGTTGGATGTGCCCACCTGAACCGCTGAGGCACCCACCAATGCGAACTCGATCACGTCTTCGGCAGTAGCCACTCCCCCGGCCGCAAGGATCGCCGCCTCGGGTAGCGAACGATGAACCTCGGCCACCGCCTTGACCGCCAGCGGGTGAATCGCCGGGCCGGAGACTCCACCGGC
>CALGOA010000228.1 GCA_937958015.1 uncultured Acidimicrobiales bacterium
GCCGGCCCCGAAGACATGGTCAACCCCGAGCCCGAGGGTGCACCGATGGAGCAGCAGCTCATCGGCTGGAAGAACGACTTCGAATCCGGCCTCGCCCAGCACACCACCAGCTCCGGCTTCGAGGGTGCATGGAACTCCACCCCAACCACGTGGGACAACAACTACCTCGAGACCCTCATGGACAACGAGTGGGAGCTGACCGAGAGTCCCTCGGGTCACAAGCAGTGGCACGCTCCGGCGCTTGCCGGCACCGTACCCGACGCCCACGTCGAAGGTGTATTCCACGCCCCGGTGATGAGCACGGCTGACATGGCCATGAAGATGGACCCGATCTACGGTCCGATCTCGCAGCGTTTCCGCGACAACCCCGAACAGCTCGACGAAGCCTTTGCCAAGGCCTGGTACAAGTTGTGCCACCGTGACATGGGCCCCAAGGCGAACTTCCTCGGACCGGAGGTCCCGGACGAAGAACTGCTGTGGATGGATCCGATCCCTGCGGGAACCCCGCTGAGCGACGCCGATGTGGCAACGGTCAAGGCTGCCATCATGGACACCGACCTCACGATCACCGAATTGGTCGAAACCGCCTGGGCTTCAGCGTCCACTTACCGTCAGACCGATCGACGGGGCGGCGCCAACGGCGGTCGTATTCGCCTCGAGCCCCAGATCAGCTGGGACGCCAACAAGCCCGCTCAACTTCGCCGGGTCCTGTCGGCTCTCGAAGGTGTGCAGTCCAGCGTCGGTGTCTCGGTCTCCATGGCCGACCTCGTCGTACTCGGCGGTGTCGCAGCGGTCGAAGCCGCCGCGAAGGCTGGCGGTCACGACGTGAGCGTGTCGGTCAGCACCGGCCGCGGCGATGCCAGCCAGGAGCAGACCGACGTCGAGTCGTTCGCATGGTTGGAGCCGATCAACGACGGCTTCCGGAATGTCGTGGGCAAGGGCAGCAGCCACGTGGCTGAGCACATCCTCGTCGATCGAGCCCACATGCTCGATCTCGGAGCTCCCGAACTCACCGCTCTCGTCGGCGGCCTTCGGGTGCTCGGCATCTCCAACGACGGACACGGTGTTCTCACCGACCGGGTCGGCACGCTGAGCAACGACTTCTTCGTGAACCTGATGGATCAGGACACGGTGTGGTCCGGCGCAGCAGGCGCCGAAGATGTCTTCGAAGCGAAGACCCGTGGCAGCGACGACGTGAAGTGGACGGGAACCCGTAACGATCTCGTGTTCGGCTCGAACTCGATCCTGCGGGCCGTGGTCGACGTCTACGCCGCTGACGATGGAGCCGCGAAGTTCGCCGACGACTTCGCAGCAGCCTTTGCCAAGGTCATGGACAACGATCGTTACGATCTAGCCTGATCCTGCCGGTCATCGCTCTCGGTGACCTGAAGTAATCAACAAAACGCCCCGTCGGACTCCGGCGGGGCGTTTCGTGTTTTGGCGCTGCGATGGTTGGACCGTGATCGGGGGTGCTCGTCTTTACGGCGGCGACGGCTACATCTGGCCGCGGAACTGGGCGCTGTAGAGCTGATGGTAGAAGCCCTCTTTGGCCAGGAGTTCATCGTGGGTTCCCGCCTCGGTGATCTCGCCATCCTGCAGAACCAGGATCATGTCGGCATCGCGCACCGTGGACAGGCGGTGGGCGATCACAAAGCTGGTTCGCCCCTCCATGAGCTTCAACAATGCGTTCTGCAGCGCCCGCTCGGTTCGAGTGTCGACCGAACTGGTCGCCTCGTCGAGTACCAGAAGGTGTGGGTCGGCGATGGCGGTGCGGGCAATGGCGATGAGCTGCCGCTGACCGAGCGACAGGTTGTTGCCACCTTCGGAGATGACGGTGTCATACCCCTGGGGGAGTGAAGTAATGAAACGATGGGCGTTGGCCAGGGTGGCAGCCTCCACGATCTCGTCGTCGGTGGCGTCGAGCCGACCGAACCGGATGTTGTTCCGCACCGTGTCGGTGAACAGGTAGGTGCGCTGCAGCACTATGCCGAGCTGATCCCGAAGCGAGTCCTTGGTGACGTCTCTGATGTCGATGCCATCGACGGTGACCGACCCGGAGCTGATGTCGTAGAAACGGTTGAGAACGTTGATGATGGTCGACTTGCCGGCTCCGGTTGGCCCGACCAGGCCGATCATCTGGCCCGGCTCGGCGACGAAGCTGACGTTGCGCAATATGGGCTGGCCCTCGACATATTCGAAGTCCACGTTCTCGAACACGACCCGGCCGGTAACCGGTGGTAGGTCTTTGGCATCGGGCGCGTTGACCAGATCCGGTTGTTCATCGAGCAGTGAGAAGATGCGGGTTCCACCGGCGAGGGCGGAGAAGATCGACGTGACCGTGTTGGCGATACGTCCGAGCGGCTGCCCAACGCGGCTGGCGTAGGTTACGAAGGCAGCGATCAGCCCGATCGTGACACCACTGCCGTCGCCGCCGTCGTCCGACACCGCAAGCCATGCGCCGATGCTGACGACCGAAACCGTGGAGAGGTTCCCGAGACCGAACATCAGCGGCATCATGACCGCGGTAAGGCTCTGGGCTCGGATGCCGAGTGACCGGGTCTCCTCGTTGACCTTTGCGAATTCGGCCTCGGCCTGGGACTGGCGATCGAGCGAAATCACAGCCCGCTGGCCGGTAAGGCGTTCCTCGGCCGATGCGTTGAGCTGACCGATGGTGCGTTGATAGGCGCCGAATCTGGGCCCGCTCATCTTGCCGAGTTTCTGCACCAGCCCCATCGAGATCGGCACCGGGATCAGGACGGCAAGCGTCAGGCGCCAGTCCAGCACCACCATGATCGTCAGCAGCGAACCGATCTGCACGATGGCCCAAAAGATCGTGAGAAGGTTCTGACTGAGGAGCTGGTCGACGGCATCGACGTCGTTCGTGACCCGGCTCATCAGGTCGCCGGTTCGATTTCGATCGAAGAACCGGGTGGACAGGCTCTGCAGTTTGCGGGCCAACTCCTTGCGGATGTCCAGCATCACCCGCTGGGCGATCTTGGCGATCATCCGGCTGTAGATGACCGCAGACGCCCACGCGGTTGCGTAGGCAGCAACGAGCAGCACGACGATTTGTTGCAGTCCGTCGCGGTCCTGGGTGCTGATGAATTCGTCGATCGCCCGGCCCTGCAGCCAGGGTGCCAACAGGCCGCTGATGGACGAGACGACAACGAGGACGGCTGCGATCGCTACCTGGGACCGCCACGGTCCGATGTACCCCACCAGTCGGCGGAAGGTGGCGTTGGTGTTCTCGTCCCGTTGAGCCCGAGGTGCCATCGGACCGCCGGGGCCCCGACGAGTGGCAAGATCGGCACTGCCTCGTTGTGAACCGGCGTTGGGGGATTGGGTCGAGGTCATGCCACCGGCTCCCCGAGTTGGGATCGATAGATCTCCTGGTAGATCGGCGACGTCAGCAGCAGCTCGGCATGGGTTCCCTGGCCGACGATCTCGCCGTCGTCCAACAGCACGATTACGTCGGCACCCAGGGCCGTGCTGATTCGCTGGGCCACAAGGATGACCGTCACGTCGACGAGCGAATCGAAGATCTGCTGGATCTTGGCCTCGGTTTCCAGATCGACCGCGCTGGTGGAGTCATCGAAGATCAGCACCTTCGGATCGACGACCAGCGTTCGGGCGATGGCGAGCCGCTGCCGTTGTCCGCCCGACAGGTTGGCGCCGCCCTGTTCGATGACCGATTCGTAACCCTTGTCCATGGCAACGATGAAGTCGTGCGCCTGGGCGGCGGTGGCGGCAGCGATGATCTCGGCGTCGTTCGCATCGGGTCGACCGAATCGGAGGTTGTCGGCCACCGTCCCGCTGAATAGGTACGGCTCCTGAAGAGCGATCCCGATGTTGCGCCGCAGCGAACTCTTGTCAAGGTCCCGAACGTCGATTCCTCCCACCCGCACGGTTCCGTGGGATGCGTCGTAGAAACGGGGGATGAGGTTGACCAGCGTCGACTTTCCCGAACCGGTCGCACCCAGGATTGCCACGGTGGTGCCGCCGGGGATGTGAAGGCTTATGCCGCGGATCGCACACTCGTCGTGGGCGGTGTCGGCCCGATAATGGAAGTAGACGTTCTCGAAGGTGATGTCCAACGCGCCGGCGGCCGAGGGGAGCACCTTGCCGTCTTCGGCTACCACGACATCGGCCTGTTCGTTGGTGACCTCGGCGATTCGATTCATCGATGCACCCGCCGCCGATAACAACGGCTGGAGGAAGGCGAAGAACATCATTGGCATAGCGATGAAGGCCATGAACTGGATAAACGCCACCAGTTCACCCTCGCTGAGTTGGCCATCGATCACGTTGCCTCCGCCGATCCAGAGCACGGCGGCGATGCCGAGCGAGGACAACAGAATGAGGGTCGGGAACAACGAAGCAACCAACTGGTTCACCAGCGTTGCGTCATCGGCGAGGTCGCCGGCGGCCCGGTCGAACCGCTCCACCTCGTGGTCCTGACGGACGAATGCCTTGATCACCTCGGTGCCCTGGATGTTCTCCTGCAACACGGTGTTCAGTCGGTCCAGCCGGCTCTGCAAACGGTCATAGAGCACGTTGGACCGAACGATGACGTACCAAACCAGAACGCCGATCACCGGAACCATCACGAAAACGATGGGCACCAACGACACGTCGATCACCACGATGGCGACCAGCGCCCCGACGAAACTGACCGGAATCTGAACGACGAACGAGACGGCGATGGAGAGCAGCGAGGTCACCTTGGTGACGTCGCTGGTGAGCCTCGTCAGGATCTCACCCGAGGTCAGACGATCGAGGTTGCCGAACGAGAGGTTCTGTACGTGGCCATACAGGTCTCGACGGAGGTCGGTGATCGTGTGGAAGGCAAAGCGGATGCCAAGCAGGCTTGAGACCGCGGATGATGCCATGCCGGCGATGATCAGGCCGATCATCAGGAGCGCTGTCCGTACCACGGTCGATGAATCCTCGGCTGCGATTCCGTCATCGATGATCCGAGAGGTCAGCAGCGGGATGGTGAGGTTGATCAACACACCAACGACCGATGCGAGTGACCCGGCGGCGGCGATGTGCCAGTACTGCCGGGCCCACGGCCAGATCAGTCTGATTGCGTTCACCTCGCCACGGTAATCGCCAGCGGTCGATCGGCGGTCCTTCGGCTTTTGCCGGTTCCGGCTCCGCACTAGTTTTGCGATGCGGCATCAACTAACGAGCCGCTCCCGTTTTGGAGGTTCGGTATGCCCACAACCCTCGCTGAGAAATTGGAGCCGTCCTTCGTCGACTTCGACTATCTGCACGATCGGTATCGGCCGATGTTGGCTCTGGTTCGTGAGCTGATCGGCGTCGTTCCGAACTGTGATCTTGCGCTCGAGATGTGGCGACCGGGCTTTCGGACCTACAACCTTCTGGTCCCCAGCTGCCTGGATCTGCCGGTGTCCTTACTGGGTCGAGGGGCGCGCAAGGATCTGGTGGGGCTCGGTATGTACGTGTCCAGTCGAGCCGCCGAGTGTGCGTATTGTTCGGCCCACACCTGTTCGTATGCACTGCGGCGAGGTGCCACCACCGAAGCGATCGTCGGCAACTTCTCCGCTGCCGAGGAAGAGGCGACGACCCGGCTGGCCGAAGGTATGGCCAGAATTCCGGCTGACCTGACACCCGACGATGTTGCGGCACTGGAACGGCTCGTCGGCGTCAACGACGCCGAGGACATCGCTCTGGGCGTGACGCTCATGGGTTTCCTGAACAAGTTCATGGATGCCATGGGAATCGAGCTCGAACCCGAGGCGCTGGCCGACGTGACCGGGCTCATCGGTCCCACGGGATGGGCGGCCGGCCAGCACTACCGGGGCGAAGGTGAACCGGTCGTCGACCTCACCGGTGACGGGCCCGGTGTTGACGACCTGAAGACCTACGCCCGGGTGCTCAAACACGGCCCTGCCGCAGCACGACTGGAGCGGTTTTGGACCCGAGGTGTTCCCAACACCGGACCCGAAGCCGAGGCATACCTTGCCGAACGCACGGGCGTGGAGCTTCCCATTCTGGGTGAGATCCGTCGTGGCGGCATGATTCGAGCCCTCACCACCGTGATGCGGGACAATCTGGATCCCACGATTTCGGCGGTCGGCCTTGGAGCCAAGGCGTTGGCCGGTTGGGTCTACGCCAATCACGTGGGGAGTGATGACCTGAAGGCACAGACGACCGCTCTGATCGAACGCCATCGTCCGGGGATACATGCCGAAACGCTCGAATCGCTTGCCGTCGGTTCCGAACTCGACGGCCTCAGCCAGGTTGACCGGGCTGCGGTCACGTTGGCCGTCGCAGTGTCACCGAGTCCCGCTGCGGTCAGCCCCGAACTGATCGACGACGTTACCGAGTTCCTGACCCCGGCCGAAGTGGTCGAGGTTGTCGTGTGGATCTCGGTATTACAGGCGGTTCATCGTTTCCAGCTGTACACCGCAGCCCGCCGCGGGTAACTACGTCGCTGGTGTCCAGTGCGGGTCACGGCCTGCGAAACCGAGCAGTTGATCAAGAGCGGAGGAACCTTGGGCGACCTCAACCTCCTGGTCGAAGAATCCGGTGTCTGGACCGCGGTACTCGGGCGCAACCATTCCCAGCAGGAACTCATGGGATGGCACCACTGCGGCATCGGGTGCCGAAAACGGCCGGCCGGTTGCGGTCGCAAGGTCCCAGGCGTGGATGATGTACTCGCCGAGCGCCATCCCCAGAACCCCGTCACCCGCCATCCTGGCCGCTGACATCGTGACCAGCTGACCTGCGGCGTCCGCTGCGATCGCTCGACCGAAATCCGCTGACGCCCGTTCGACCAGGGCCCGAGGGGTGATGTTCGTCAGCTCGAACTCGGCAGGGTCGGGCCGCGGCTCGTTGGCGGTCGGATCCAGAAGGGCCGCCGCAAAGAACTGCAACCATCCGAGAACATGCGATCGCAGCTCTCCAACCGAGAGCTGGGCGCACGGCGTGGGCAATCCCAGCTGGTCGTCGTCGATCTCGACAACTTCGGCCAGGGCGGCGAGAACCTCGGAGAAGAGATGCTGCATCACATCCGGATCGCAGAACACCGCCGGTGCGCTGGTGGGGAAGATGGGAAGGTCGGTCTGTTCGTCTTGCATAGAGAGAACGTAGGAGCGCTGTCACGGTGGCGTCTTGAAGAATCACGACACGTTCGGACAGTATCGTTTCGACGGTGACCACACCGCTCCCTGACGACATGCGCGGCATCGTGGACCCGGTGGCGATGGTCCGCCATGTGGACTTCGCCCGCTCACCGGCGGGCGAAGGTCTCGAGGGCATCATCGAGTGGTTCTGGACGGTCGCCTGGGACTTGCCCGATGGCACCGTTCACCGGCAGGAGGTCCTAAACCATCCGGCCGGGAACATCAGCATCGGGACACTGGACGACGACGGGACCCGTCTCGATCCAGCGCGGGGACGCGTCTACGGCGTCACGACCGGACGGAGTGAGCGGCTGCTCTCGGGGGAGGGCTGGACCATTGCCGCCCGGACGTCGGTCGGCGGGCTCGGTGTCATCCTCGATGCTCCCGCTCGCACTGCGACCGACGCGCAACTCTCGCTCACGGCCGCAGTGCCCGGATTGGATAGTGACCGGGTGGTGAGTGCGGTGTGCGCGGCACCGGATAACGAAACTCGGGTGGCGCTCCTTCGCAATGCTCTGGCCGAGGTCATGTCCACCCGTGATTCCGCTCAGATGGCGGAGGCCCGAGATGTGCATCAGGTGGCATCGATGGCCGAAGGCGATCGATCGGTGGTTCGTGCCTCACAACTCGCCGAAGCAGCCGGAGTGAGCCTGCGAACCCTGCAACGTTCCTTCGATATACACGTTGGTGTCAGCCCGTCGTTCGTGATCCGCCGGTGGCGAATTATCGAAGCGGCGGAGGCGGCTAGAGAAGCGGTTGAGCGCGGCGAGGACTGGATGGGTTGGGCAACGGTGGCGTCCGAACTCGGATATGCCGATCAGGCCCATCTGACCAGGGACTTTCGACAACACCTCGGTATCTCACCTGCGGCCTACCTCGCCGTGGCGGAGCGACCCTGATCTTCAGGTCCCCGGTTGCGCTACGCGTTGGCCTTCGGACCGGTTGTGTTGGCCACCAGCACATCGCAGTGGGCATGCCTCAGAACCTCGGATGCGACTGCGCCGAGAACCCGCGCGGCTCCCTGGAGGCGGCGGTTGCCGACGACGATGAGGTTGGCGTCGAGCCGTTCAGCTTCGGCACAGATCGCCTTGGCCGGATCGAGGTCGCTTACCGCCGTAGTCGCATCTGGCACCCCAGCCTTCAGCTTGATTGAGCGCAGCAGTTGGTCGGCGTCTGCAATCCAGTCGACGACGAATTCATCCGAGCCGCTCGTGATCGTCTTGGACACGCCGGGTTTCACCGCCATGACGAGGTGGAGTTGTTCTCCGAGCACCTCGGCCATTGCTGCTGCTCGCTCGACCGCTCGGCGAGCCGTCTCGCTGTCGTCGACGCCTACAACTACTCCACTCATCAGATCCCCCTCATGCGCACCGCTCAGACATGACACCCGGATGCACCACGGCGCCGTTTCTCGACGTCAGCCGTCTTCACAGTAGTCGGCGTCCGGGGAAGTGGCCTCCGCAACGAGATGTCGGAGGGCGTGTT
>CALGOA010000229.1 GCA_937958015.1 uncultured Acidimicrobiales bacterium
TGGTCGAGGTTCTCCGGGATGACGAGACACCGGTCGACCTCGTTCCTCAACGAGGCGTTCGCGACATCACCCTGCTCGCTGAGACCACGGCCACCCCCAAGGTGCATGTGTCCCTGACCGGCGACCTCACCGATCTCCGACCCTCGGTTGATGCAGCGCTCTATCGGTTGGCTCAGGAGTCGATCACCAACGCGGTCCGCCACGCCCGGCGCGCCACCCGGGTCGACGTCGGCGTGCACGGAACGAGCAACGTCGTGCAACTCACCGTCGACGACAACGGCGAACCTGCCTCCGGCATCCACGCCCCCGGCTACGGGATCATCGGCATGACCGAACGCGCCTCGCTGTTGGGCGGCACGATTCAGACCGGCCCTCGGTCCGATCGAGGGTGGAGCGTTCGAGCCGAACTACCCCGAAATGGTTCGACCTCGTGACGATCACCGTGCTCATCGCCGACGACCAGGACATCGTTCGGACCGGACTGGCGACCATCCTCAACGGTCAGACCGACATCGAGGTAATCGGGCAGGCCCCGGATGGGCGGGTGGCCGTCGAGATGGCCCGCCGGCTTCGGCCCGACGTGTGCCTGTTCGATATCCGCATGCCGGTGCTCGACGGCGTCGAGGCCACCCGACAGCTGGCCGGACCCCAGACAAGCGATCCGATGGCGGTGGTGGTCATCACCACCTTCGACTCGGACGAGTACGTTCACGGTGCGCTCAAGGCCGGTGCCCGGGGATTTCTCCTGAAGGACGCCGGACCCGATCTACTGGCCCAGGCGGTGCGGGCCGCAGCTCACGGGGACGCGCTCATCGCCCCCAGCGTGACCGCCCGGCTCCTGAGCACGTTCTCCAACTCGGCACCGAACTCAACCGCCCAGCCGATCGATCCGCTGACCGACCGCGAGGAAGAGGTGCTGGTCACCGTCTCCAGCGGGCTCACCAACAGCGAAATCGCCGATGAACTCCACATCAGCCTGAGCACGGTGAAGTTCCACCTCGCCAGCCTGATGAGCAAACTGGGAGCGAGGAACCGGGTCGAGATCGCCATGTGGGCGTATGAAAACGGACGCATCGGCTAACAAATCGCTGCGATTTGACCCGACCCGGCCAGAGGCTTCCTCGGCCCGACACTCGCCCGGTTAACGTGAGTCGGGTGAGTTCTTCGCCCGGCCTGCTATCGCCTCAGTTCCGGAAGATCTCGTTCGCCATCTACACCGGCGTGGCGCTGGTGGCCTTCGAAGGCACCGCGGTGGCAGCGGCACTCCCCCAGCTGGCGGCCGATCTGGGTCGAATCGACCTACTGCCGTGGATCGTGACGTCATTCCTCTTTGCGTCGGGCCTTGTCACGATCGTCGCTGGGCCGCTGGTTGACGCCCTGGGATCGAGACGGGTATTCGTCCTCGCAACGGCCACCTTCGCCATCGCCGGCTTTGGCGCCGGTTTGGCAAACAGCATCTTCGTCCTCATCGTCCTTCGGCTGATCCAGGGCGCAGCTTCCGGAGCGTTGATCGCATCGAGCATCGCTGCGGTGAACCTCGCCTATCCGTCGTCTCTGACGCCCCGCGCCTTCGCCGCCAACTCCACCATCTGGGGTCTGATGGGGGCCGCCGCGCCTGCGCTTGCCGCACTGCTTCTGAACGTCGCCTCGTGGCGCTGGATCTTTTTCATCAACCTGCCGCTGGGAATGTTGTGCGTGTTCGCCGGGCGGGACACCCTGCCCGAACGGCAGGAGGGCGCGGAGAGCCCCAGTATCGACTGGGTGGGAGCGGTCCTGGCGGGAATCATCACATTGGCCACCATCGCCGCGGTGGACGATCTGGGTGTCCGGTCGATCATTCTGCTCGGGGTCGTGGTGGCAGCCGGTGCGATGTTCGTGACCCATGCCCGCCGGATCGAACGGCCGGTGTTGCGGCTGGAGCACATCATCGGACATCCGTACCGGAGCATCGGTCTGGCGCCCACCCTTCTGATCACGGCCGCGTTCGCCACCAACCTGTACATCACGCTGTACGTGTCGGCGGGCCGAGGCTGGTCGGTGGACACTGCGGCCTGGTCGGTCCTGTTCTTCATCATGGGGTGGACCACCGGCGCCAACACGTCCAGCCTGTTGCAGGCCCGGATGAGCGAAGTTGACGTGATGACGCTGGGGTTGGCGGTCGGTCTGGTGGGATCGGCGCTCACCGCATCGTTCGCGTGGACCGACGGCTCCGTGATCGGTGTCTTCGCTGGCCTTTCGTTGTCGGGTATCGCTATTGGACTGTCGACCAACGCTGCTCTGACGCTGCTCCGCGCCGCCACCGAGGCCCGCCAGATCGGCCGGGCCGGGGCGGCTCACCAGTTCCTACGCAACCAGGGATTCACTCTCGGCAGCGCGGCCGGCGGTGCGATCCTTCTGCTGGTGGTGGGACGGGAACTGGGTTCGGTCGAGCCCGTGCAGCAACTTCTGGCCGGCGAGGAGATCGACGCCGGACCCGCCATCGCCGACGCGGTCCGACGAGGGTTCGGCACGGTGACGCTGGTGTCATTCGTGGTCACCCTCCTCGCCATCCTGCCCATCAGCACACTGCGCCGCCGTTCGGTCAACGAGGTCGCCGCCTCACCAACCGAACCGGCCACCAACTGATCCGCCAGTCGCAACTCCACGCAACCGGAAGCGCAACCCGTCACCAGCGCGACTCCACGCAGCCGGAAGCACAACCTGCCGCCAGCAGGAGGCCACGCAACCGGAAGCACAGGCTCACGCGGGCGGCCGAGGAGGCGCCGGGCGGCCGGCCGATAAGGTCAACACCAGTGCGAGATCCGGAGTGTTGAGCCAATACAAGTACCGGGTCATGGCGGTGTACATCATCGGCCTGTCGATGACGATCATCGACGGCACCGCCGTCAACGTTGCCCTTCCCACCCTCGCCGACCAGTTCGGCGTCGCCAGCACCGAAATCGAATGGGTGGCCCTGTCCTACCTGCTCACCCTGGCCGCAGTGATTCCGGCCGCCGGATGGATGGGCGACCGATTCGGAACCAAGCGAATGTTCCTCCTGGCGCTGACCCTGTTCGTCACGGGCTCGCTGCTGTGTGGCGCTAGCCAATCGCTGGCGCAGTTGATCGGCTCTCGCGTCATCCAGGGCCTCGGGGCCGGACTGATCACGCCGATCGGCAGCGCCATGCTCTTCCGGGCGTTCCCGCTGTCCGAACGAGCGACTGCGACGGTCGGCGTGCTGAGCGTCGCCGTTGTCTCACCTGCGGTTGGGCCGGTGCTGGGTGGTGTCCTGGTCGACAATGCCTCGTGGCGATGGATCTTCCTGATCAACCTGCCGATCGGCCTCACCGGACTGGCCCTTGCCTGGCGCTGGTTGCGAGAGGAAAGCCAATCGAACATCGGGACGCTCGATTTCGGCGGCCTGATTCTCTCCGCTTCGGGTGTCTCCCTACTCATCTTTGCGCTGTCCACCGGTCCCGATTTCGGCTGGTCATCCGCTCCGATCGTGGCCAGCGCCGTCATCGGTTCGCTGGCTCTCGTGGCGCTGGTGGTGCTGGAGCTTCGACTCGAGGCACCCATGCTCGACTTGCGGCTTTTCGCCGATCGGCTGTTCCGGATCATCAACATCACCGGCGCACTGATCTATGCCGGATTCTTCGGCTGGATCTTCATCGTTCCGCTGTATCTGCAGGATCTACGGGGATTCACCGCGACCCAGTCGGGCATGGCACAGGCCCCTCAGGCGGTCGGAATCTTCATCGTGTCCACCCTGATTGGCAAGCGCCTGTACAAGGCCGTCGGGCCCCGTCGGCTTCTGATCGTGGGGGCCGTTCTCACCGCCGTGATCACCGCTGGTTTTGCGTCGTTCGACCTCGATACACCGCTCTGGATCATCGGCGTCGGTTCGTTCCTCCGCGGTGTTCCAATGGGAATGGTCTTCGTATCGATCCAGACCGCTGTCTATGCGTCGATCTCCAACGCCGACACCGGCCGAGCCACGTCGGTCTTCAACACCCAACGCCAGTTCGCTTTCGCCAGTGGTGTTGCCTTGGCCGCAACCGTGATCGCTCTGCGCCTGGATGCGTCCGGCGGTCCCTCGGCCCCCGACGCCGAGGCTCTCAACGCCTATCGGTGGGCCTTCATCGCAATGGCCGCGGTCATGGCTCCCGCCGCCATCGCGAGTTACTTCATTCACGATGAGGACGCCGCCGCGACCCGAGGCCTCGCCTAACCAAACGCACCACACGGCGCGCCCCACGATGGTTCTGGACGCCGACGACGGCGGCCTCCGGTCGTTCGGGGTTGGGCTCCTACAGTGGTCATATGACCGAGAATCTGACCCCGGCCAGCAAGTGGAACCACCGCTACGGCGGAACCGACGAGTTCATCTTCGGCACCGAACCAAACGATTTCGTCGCCGCCTCGGTGGCCGACCTTCCACCCGGCGATGTCTTGTGCCTGGCCGACGGCGAGGGTCGGAACGGCGTGTTTCTGGCCGAGCAGGGCCATCGGGTCACCTCGGTCGATCTCAGCTCCGCAGGTCTGGCCAAGGCCCAACAACTCGCCGCCGAACGAGGAGTTGCCATCACCACTATCGAGGCCGACCTCGGCACCTTCGATCTCGGCGAGGATCGATGGGATCTGGTGGTTTCGGTCTT
>CALGOA010000230.1 GCA_937958015.1 uncultured Acidimicrobiales bacterium
TCCAAGGCCAAGACCTACACCACCGAACGACCCGCCACCACGTTTAACGACGTCGCCGGCTACGCCGGTGTGAAGCGTGAAATCACTGAGGTCGTCGACTTCCTGAAACATCCGAACAAGTTCGGAGAAATCGGGGCTCGCATCCCCAAGGGTGTCCTCCTCGTTGGTCCTCCCGGAACCGGTAAGACCCTCATCGCCCGTGCGGTGGCCGGTGAGGCCGGCGTGCCGTTCATGAGCGTCACCGGCTCCGACTTCATGGAGATGTTCGTCGGTGTCGGCGCCAGCCGTGTCCGCGACCTGTTTGCCGAGGCCCGCAAGATGGGCCGAGCCATCATCTTCGTCGACGAAATCGACTCGATCGGCCGCAAGCGTGGCGCTGGCATGGGTGGAGGTCACGACGAACGTGAGCAGACCCTGAACCAGATGCTCGCCGAGATGGACGGATTCGAAGCGACCGAGGGCATCGTCATGATGGCCGCCACCAACCGGCCCGACATCCTCGATCCGGCGCTGCTTCGCCCCGGACGGTTCGACCGTCAGGTCGTCGTTCCCCTCCCCGAACTGGACGATCGCAAGCAGATTCTCGCCGTTCACACCAAACACAAGAAGATGGATCCCGACGTCGATCTCGACGTGATCGCCCGCGGCACCCCGGGTATGTCCGGCGCCGACCTCGCCAACCTGGTGAACGAGGCTGCGTTGTTTGCGGTGCGTCACGGCGACGCCAAGATTCACTCGCACAACTTCGACCAAGCCCGGGATCGCGTCCTTATCGGTATCGAACGCGACTCGATGGTTCGCTCGGCTGAAGAGCTGGAACGCACCGCCTATCACGAGGCCGGACACGCACTGTGTGCCGCGGCGCTGCCCACTCACGATCCGGTTCACAAGGTCACCATCATCCCCACCGGTATGGCTCTTGGTGTCACGATGACCCTCCCCGAGGGTGATCGCCACAAGCTCGAGCAGCAGGAGGCCGAGGACCGCATCATCATGGCATTGGGCGGACGTAACGCCGAGAAGATCGTCTTTGGAGAGGTCTCCAGCGGCGCTTCGGACGACCTTCGCCAAGCAACCCAGATGGCTCGCCGAATGGTGACCGAATGGGGTATGTCAGAAGCCGTCGGCCCGATGAGCCTCAGCGACAACGGACCGGTTTTCCTCGGCGACAGCATGGGGAGTTCACGTGAATACAGCGAGCGGACCGCCCAGCTGATCGACGACGAGACCCGCAAGATCCTGATGGAGATGGAGGAACGGTGCGCCGATCTTCTCAACACCAAACGAGGCGCTCTGAACCTGATCGCCCGAAGTCTGCTGGAACACGAGACCGTGAGCGGCGCCGAGTGTGATCGTCTGATCGCCCTGGCGGAGAACAATCCGGCGGCGGCGTCGATCGAACCCGACACGCTCGACGAGTTCGGTACGTCCTCACCGGGTGGGGGCGAAGAGCTCTCCGGTTCGGTTGTTCAGGACAGAAACGACAACTAATCGCTGCATCCCATAACTGTTCGAACCCCCGGTCTGCTGGTCAGGCCGGGGGTTCGTCCTTTTGGTACCGCAATCGCTGCGTTCGAGGCCCCTCAGGACCCGGTGTGCATCACGTAGTGGCGGGTTCAGCACCCAAGACCAAGGGTAACCGATCTACAGCTCGGCGCGCAGATCCTCGGCGGTGAGCGGACCAAAGAACGTACGGCCCACGATGCCAGCGGCGTTCACCACGATGGTGGTGGGAACGCCGTCGATACGGTACCGCTTGTGTCGAACCGGGTCATCCTGCACATCGACCCGCTCGGCCGGGACACCGAGCGACTCGATGGTCTCCCAGACCACCGGACAGGTATTACAGGTGGTGGAGCCGAACATGACGATCAGGATGCTGGCGTCGGGGTGGGCGAACTCGCTCCGGTCGATCTCGCTGATCGACCGATAGCTGGGTGAGGACGGCGGTTCTGGCCGGCGCCGCTGCAACAGGTACGCAACCGCTATTGCGGCGATCGTGAGCGCCGCCAGGATCACCAGGCGGGTGGTCATTTCGCGAGAACCGGTACCGCTCCGCTGACCGTCAGTTGCCCGTTGGCGACGGTCTGCAGCTCGATCACGATCGGACTGTCGCTTGAGACGAGCAGTGCGGATCGGGGAACGGGGAGCGTCAAGGGCACGACCCGGCGGGTTTGGCCGTCGACCGACACCCGGTCGGCATCTAGCAATTGGCCGTCGACCATGCCCTGAATCGAAACGAGCGCGTTCTCCGCAGCAGTGATGACCAGAACGGTGCCGCCGTCGGGATAGATCTGGGAGTAGGGCACGACCCAGTTTTGAGAGGCGACCGAGCCGCCGTTGCTCACACCCAAGCCGGTCTCGGCCGTGGCTTGAGCCAGGTCGTCGAGGATGAGCGTGGTGATGTCACGGGGAAGATCGTCAACCGAAAGATCCTCCTGTATGTCGTCCTGACGAACGAGGTTCCCGGTTAGCGGGTCGCGACGTTCAATCGTGCTGGGGTCGACCGTGACCGCCTGCTCGTCCGGCTCGCCGATGTTCTCTTCCGGATCGCCCTCTCCCCCGCCTTCGACCGACACGGTGGCACCGTCGTCTTCGGCCCCGACCAGTGTGTTGTCGACCGGCGGGTACATCTGAGTCCTGGAAACGACGACGGGGACGTCGTTGGCGCTTCTGACCTCGACTCCAAATTCCAACGGCAACGGGATCTGAAGGGCTCCTACCAGGTCTGCGACATCGAGCGATTCGAAACGGCCGGGCTGCACCGACAATTCGATCGAGGCGAGTCCGTACGCGGTACGACGGTCGAGCGTGGAGAGCGAGAAGTCCAGCTCCAGCTCAGCTTGGGTTTCGCTCGGGTTGTGGATCACCAGACGATGGTCGGACTCTTCGGTGACCCGTCCGGCCGGAAGCACCCAGTTGGTCGATGCTGCCGGTGTGCCCAGCACCAGAGCGGCACCCTCGGGGCCAAGATCACCGTTTGCGACCTGAAGTTGTTCAGCGACGACTCGACCCTGGATCGTGGTCACGGTGGTGGCGACAACGGCCTCGATCGAGACGAAGTCGGCGACGTCGATCACCCGCACCGTTCGGCCCGGAACCACCAGTGAGGCGAGGTCTTCGGGCCGACGTTCGCGAGTGGCGGTCCGGAACGTGACGTCGAGGACGACGTCCTCACCAAAGGGATTCATCAACGCCAGGTACTGATTGGAATCTCGACGAGTGCTGCCGCTGGCGAAGAACCACTGTCCGCTCACGGTCGTGGCGCAGGGCCCCGACGCGGTTCCGTGTTCGGTTTCGACGTCGTGACCGACCACGCCGTTCCCGCCAACGATTTCGACGACGGCTCCGGTGTTGTCGGACACGTCGAAGTTTCCGATGTCGACCGACTGTGTGTCGTAGGGGCCCAGTTCCAGCCGAAGCGTATTTCCCGAGCCGGAATCGGTGAGCACCGACACGGTTGCGATGGCGGTTTCATCGGAGACGTTGGAAACGTTGATGACCTGTCCCGCATACCCGCTGGGGTCGCTGGACCCGATGGCGCAGTACCACGAGGTGGTGAGTGGCGTTGGTTCGGCGATGGAAGATCGAATCGGAACCGTCGCGGCCTCGGCCAGTTCGGGACTGAGCGAATCGGGCACGTTATCGAGCAGCACCGAGCCGACGAGAAGGGCCCCGAGCGCACCGACGATCGGCCATCGTTGCAGCGCCCTCACAGGGCATCACCGACGGGTTCCCGTTCGAATTCGTTGCGAGCAATTTCTCTGGCGATCTCGCGATCGCTCCGCAGATCGACGACGAGTTCGTTTTGAGCGGGAGGTCGCGGTGTCGCCGAGGTGCGAGCGCCGGCAACGAACGCACCGAGGATCATCAGACCCTGGACGACCAACCAGCCGAACCAGGAGCGGGGAGGCTGATATTCCAGCCCGAACGGCACGGAGGGATCCTCGATCGTGAGCAGGGTCGTTCGCCCGATGGTCTCGCTGACCTCGCTGGCACCACCGATCGGTACCCAACGATTCGTGGGGCGAGACAACAGAAGTTGATCCCCGGGCTGCAACGACGAGTCGGCCGCGAAACGCACCGACGTTGCCGTGCTGCTGATCGGCACCACCGGGCGGGCGGCACCCAGTTCAGTCGCCAGCAGATCCACCACGGACTCGGCCTCGGCGTCGAAAGAGTCGGTCACGACAACCGCCGACCCACGTGACGCTTCGTTGCGCAGCACCAGAAGGTTCAGAGTTCCCGGCTGACGGCGCATATCCAACTGGTCCTCGAGCGCACGACCGAGCGCAGCATCGATCTCGAACGACGGACCCTCGTAGGGCGCGGGCGCCAACTGCGGCTGGAAGATCACGTAATCGATACCAAACGGCGCCAGCAACCGGCCCAGGCGGACGGTGTCGCCAGCCATCGCAACGTCGATCATTGCACCGACCTCGACGTCGAGGGTGGGGTCGAGCGGGAGAAAACGATCCTCAAGACTGGTGGTGCCGCCCCGGGTGATGGCGAAGGGGATCCCACCCTCGGGTGAGGTGCTGGTGTTGGCCGCAACGACGCGGGGATCTCCGAGCCACAGGATATTGCTCTCGCCGTTGTCGGACCGGAGCAGCGTGGTGATCTCGGCGTACCCAACCTCGGGATGGTTGTGACGCCCATCGAGCGAGGTTCCGAAACCGACCAGGACCACGGCGATGCCTCCGAGAGCAGCGACGATCGTTGCGAACTGCCGCCAGCCATAGCCGTACCGTTTGAGGTCGATCTGGACCGACCGCACCGACGAACCGACCGCCAGGGCCAGGCCGGCGCCTGCGAGGGTGAGGATGACATCGGAGCCCGGAAGCCGGACGGGGGTGAGATCGGTGGTGGTCAACCATGCGGTCACGAAGCTGAGGACGGCCATCGACCATCCGAACAACGCCGCGTCGAACCGACCCTTACGACCAAAGAGCAGACCAAGGCTCGATGCCGCGACCAGACCCCACATGAGTACCGAACCCGAGGAGCGACCGACGGCGAACTGGATCAGTTGACTGAACCCTTCGACCGATTCTTCCGGCGAGTGCTGACCGACCATCCAGTCCCAGCGATCCCCGGTGAGGACGTCACGGGTGAAACGTAGGTGGATCACGGCGGGGACGACGACGGCGGCTACGACGCCAGCAGTTCCGTAGGCAACTCGGAACAGGCGTCCGCTGAGAAGGCCGAAGACGACGACGCCGACCGAGGCGAGCATCGCAACGAACACTGCGGCCGGAGCGAATGCGGCCGCTACCGCCACCAGCGCACCGAATCGAACGAGTCGGGTCGGTAGTGGGCGCCCCTTCTTGTTCCACGGAGCGAGGTCGGCCAGACGAGCCGCGGAGACGAGCAGGAACGGAGCGAACGCCCAAAGAACCAGGGTCTCCCATCGAGCGGCGGCAAGGGCATCTGCGGTCAACGGATTGGCGACCGAAAGTGCCGTTGCGACCGAGGCGGCCCGAGGACCACCGAGCGGACGTACCAGTCGGAACGTTCCGAACGCCGCAAGGAACAACGGACCGATCAGTAGGAGGAGGTAGAGCGTGTTCGGCGACCACGAGAAGGCGAGGCTGAGCAAGCCAAGGATGGGGAACGACAGCGGGCTGGCCGCATCGGTGCCCAGACCACTCTCGCGATAGCCGCTCCACCACTGCCGCAGCATGTCGCCGCCGCCGGGCAGGATCGGATTGCTCCCCGCCACCACGGGTGATTCTCCGATGAGATCCCAGGTGCCCAGAACGATCATCAGAACAGCTAGTCCAAGGAAGCCGGCCACGGTGGACCCGACCCGTTGACGTTCGTCGACGAGGCTCTGACGGAAGTTTCGAACCGTGTCGGCCAAACGAGCGGTGGGACGCAAGGACTGTTCGACGAGACTGCCTACCGAAGGGCCGATCCGCGACTGCAGCGCATGGATTTCGCTATCGCCAATCTGGCGGATGCTGCGTAGTTCGCGGCGTCGGCGTCGAAGCCCTCCGAGCCGCCGCAGGTTCCACATGATGGCGCCAAGCGACGCCCGGGCGTAACCGGGACGAACTCGAAACAGGTTGCCAATAGCGGCGAGGACGAGCGCAAAGATTCCGCCGAACATGGCTCGGGGAAATCCCCATCGGGACGAGGTGACCGCCAGGGTCCGAAGACGATGCCGGGCCCGCTCGCGGTACTGCACCAGCTCGAGCGCCTTGGAGGGAATCGGCTGGGCGATGCGACCGGTGGCCTGGGGTACGACCACCACACGGGCTGCAACCGTATGGGCTCGCCAACACAGGTCGAGATCTTCGTTCTGACCGGACATCACCGGGTCGAAACCGCCGAGGTGGCGGAACAGGTCGGTTCGGATCAACTGGGCGCCGGACGGGATTACGAAAACGTCGGTGACCGAGCTGTACTGATCCTGGTCGAACTCGTCGGACTCGATGAGGTGAATTCGACGACCTCGGCGGTCGGCGCCGTAGCCGACCGACAACAGCTTGCTGGGATCGTTCCAGTCGACGAGTTTTGGTCCGACGATGCCCGCATTGGAGCGGAACATTTCCTCGACCAGGTACGAGACCGCTCCGGGGGCCAGCGCAACATCATCACGAAGGACCAACAGGAACGGCGATGTGGTCTCGTCGACGTTGTCGAGCGCCCAGTTGGCGAGCGCTGCGAAACCCGTTCCCGCGGGCATCGATACCCACGTGGCGAAGGGATGACTGGACGCCAAAGAGTCCGGCAGTGTGTCGTCGCCGGAGGCGTTGAGAACGGTGACGGCCAGGTTGTCGTAACTCTGGTCGCCGAGCGAAAGGAGGACTTCGGAAAGATAGGGCCCGGTGTGTTCTGCGATCACCAGAGCGGTGACCATCGGAGTCTCCGAAAACGAGGCCTCGAGCCGCTCCATTTCCCGTAGGTCTATGTCGACATCGCTGCCGGTAGAAGCGACCTCTTCAGGTGGCCACGGCAGCGTGAAGGGATCGCTCTGATCCACGTTGTCGGCACCATCGGTCACAACAGCTCAAGGGTAGTCGACGACGATGGCGTTAGTGTCAGAGCCCGTGAGAGCAATTGTTACCGGGGCATCAGGGTTTGTAGGCCCCCATCTGGCCGAACACCTCGCCTCGCACGGCGACGACGTGGTCGGTGTCAGCTCCTCAAATGGCCCCAATCTGCTGGATCAGGAGGGCTGGGCCCGGTTCTGCTCCGACGTCCAACCCGACGTCATTTACCACCTCGCCGGGTGGGCCGATGTCGGCGGTTCTTGGGAGAATCCCCACACGGCATTTCGTGTCAATGCTGAGGGAACTATGAACGTTCTGCTGGGCGCGAAATCGTTGCCCGGTGTCCGGGTGATTCTGGTGTCGAGTGCCGACATCTACGGAACGGTGACCCCGAACGAGCTGCCACTGACCGAAGACTCCGAGGTCAAGCCGCGATCTCCCTATGGAGCGTCGAAAGAGGCGGCCGAGGCGATCGCCCGGCAGTTCCATCGCGGTTTCGGCGTCGACACCCTGATCGCCCGGCCGTTCAACCACATCGGTCCGGGCCAGAGCGACAAGTTTGCCGCTGCTGCGTTCGCCCGAAAAATCGCCCTGAGCGAGATTGCTGGGGGCGGCACAGTTACCCACGGCGATTTGAGTCCGCGGCGGGACTTTCTGGACGTCCGCGACGTCGTGCGGGCCTACCGACTACTGGCTGAGCATGGTTCCTCAGGGGCCACGTACAACATCTGTTCGGGTAAAGACACCCAAATGACCGATGTTTTGCGCACGTTGATCGATGCTTCCTCGGTGACGATCACCTCGATCACCGATCCGGACCTCATTCGACCCATCGAACTGGCCGTGCATCGGGGGTCATATGATCGTCTTGCGGCAGCGACCGGCTGGCAACCGGAAATTAAGCTTCGGGAAACGCTGACCGATGTATTGAATGACGCCCGAGTAACTGTGGCCGCAGAGGCGGCCGACACCCCACAGGAGAAGTAATGACACGTCGAGCACTCATCACCGGCATCACCGGCCAGGACGGTTCCTACCTGGCCGAACTGCTGCTGGAGAAGGGGTACGAAGTATCGGGCATGGTCCGACGTTCAAGCACCCTCAATTTCGAACGAATCGCCCACATCCAGGACGACATCAACATCGTGCAGGGAGACCTCGCAGATGAGAACAGCCTCAACGATGTGCTGCGCAAAGCGAAGCCCGATGAGCTCTACAACCTGGCCGCCCAGTCATTCGTCCAGACCTCTTGGCAGCAGCCCGAACTGACCGGCCAGACCACTGCTATCGGTGTCACTCGTGTGCTCAACGCGGTGCGGACCGTCAACCCGGACATCCGTTTCTACCAGGCCAGTTCGTCGGAGATGTTCGGCAAGGTCCAGACCGT
>CALGOA010000231.1 GCA_937958015.1 uncultured Acidimicrobiales bacterium
CATAGAGCGGAAACTCAACCAGTGGGTCACCCTGGGCCCAAACACGCCGGGCCCGCCCCTCGGCATCGAAGTGGGCGGCGACCTGTTCGTCGCCCGCCTTCGGCGCTCCGAATGTGGTGAGGTGTGAGGCCGCCCACGGCCAGCCCTGCAACTCTGTGGGCAGTGTCTCGCCGACGCCGCCGACGGCGAACGCCGCATTGACCTGCGTTGCCAGAGCTCCACCGAGGCTGTGGCCGGTGAAGTGTACAGATCGGGGTGGTTCGTCGTTCCGTTGTGCGATGTCGACCAGACAGTGAATCAGAGACCCCAGCATGGTGACCGCCGAGTCCCGAAGACCCCGCACCACAGTCCCTTCGGGACTGAGCCGTTCGTCGCGCACCGTCTTGACGAACTCCATGTCGGTTACCCAATCGGGGTTGCCCCGTTCCAGCACGAAGCCCTGAAAGGCCGCTCGGTTACCGTTCCCACTCTGGCTGCCCCGATGGCTGATGTGGACCTCGTAGCCACCGTCGGGCAGTCGGCGTTCCAGCACCAGACCCATCAGGCTCCAGGCCGGTGGGTGTCCGTCGAATGATCCGGTGGCTCCCTCGAAGACATACAGATGGTCAGTGGTTACCGTCGACGGGGCCGGGTTGGGAATGGTCGTCGTGAATGTCGGCGTGATCGGGATGCCATCCTCGATGCCAAGATATTCACAAACCGTCACGTCGGCGATGGCATCGGTCAGGGTCGAGTGGGCGGAGACGTATCGATGGTGGGTGCCGTCGTTGGTGATGACACCGTTCCACGGATTCACGAAGCGATAGTCGCAAATGATCGGATCGAGTGAATCGTTGGTGGGCCATCCCCGCGTGCTGCCGGGACCTCGAAGGTCGCTGCGCTTCGCAACGAACCGATGCACCTCGGCCATCAGATTGTCTCGACGGCTGGCACCCGGTCGGGCCCATTCCTCGTAGAAGGGATCGAGTGGCCAGATCAACGATTGCTGATACAGCTGATAGCCCAGGATCGAGAGATCGAGTTGAAGGAGATCTCCGGGGATCGGCGCCGCAGATTCGGCCATGGCCCCCGGTTCGGAGCGATGTGGTGAGGTGGCGATTTCCCGATCTTACGTGACTACGGAATCGGCTGGACGATCAGCATCGGCCTCGACGAACGCCCGCCAGGTATCGATCTCTTCGGTCAGCAGATGCGGTTGCCCTCGAAGTATCCGCTTGGTTGCTTCCGGCGAGTACTGCTGCGCCAACCAGTCCAGCGACTGTGGTGATGCGTAGTCGAGCGGCCATCCCGACAAGGTCTGCTTCAACTGCAACGTTGTCCCGCTGATGAGCCCATGGCGGCTGCGACAGTTGTCGATCAGTTCCATCGCCCGGTCCTGATTGCCGGCCGCCGAGTGCAAGAGGGCAAAATGGACCAGGTAGTCACCGTCCTGCCATCGCCGTTGGCCGGCGTCGCGACTGGCACCATCGGTGAGCCGGACGGCTGCCGCTGCGAGGCGACCGATCGCCGTGAGGTACATGGCATCGGCCAATTCGTTGAAGTGAACCCACGCATCGGCAGGTTGATCCGCAGCAGCCGCCACCACGGCTCCCGCTGCGTCATGATCGCCCCGCATCAAGTGGGCGGACACCCGGGCGTAGTTCACCATCCCACCCTGATAGAAGGCCAACCGCTCCAGCAGTCGTTCGGGTTCACGATTGGCCAGGTCGAATGACGCCATGTGCACATCGATGAACGCCCGGTTCAGCATCGGCTGATCGCCTCGGTCGGCAACGTCGTACGCAACGGCGAGGCGCTGCTCGGCTTGCTCAGGATCGCTGGTCATCTCGGCCAGCGAACTCAACGAGATGGCGATGGGCAGAAGACGGTACGAGTTGTCGCCCGCCAGATCCACCGCAGCCTGGGCCAGCGAACTCTCCACCGAGAGCGTTCCCTCCTGACCCCGAAGAAAGGCCTCGGTGACCAGAGCGTTGAAGGCGGTCTGATCCGAGCCTCCGTCGACCGATCGACTCCAGCGAATCCCGTTCTCGAACTCGCCTCGTCGGTCAATCTCGATCACTGCGCCGGTAGCGATTCGAGAGGCGACGGTGGGGTTGCCCTGAGACATCGCCCACTCGGCCGCCGCCCGGAGGTTGAGATATTCGGCCTCGTGGCGCTGGGCGACCTTCGGGCTGGGCATGTAGGGATGTTGGGGGCGTTCGGCGAGGGCCAGGAATCGTTGACAATGCCGTTCGGCGGTGACTTCGTGGTCACCGGTCGACTTCAGCTGCTGCATGGCGTAGGCCCGGATCGTGTTCAACATCCTGAGCCGGATGCCGCCTCGGGCGGTGGCGACCGTCTCGACCAACGAACGGAGTACGAGACCGTCGACCAACTCGTGAGCCTCGGCCACCCCGCAGTCGAGAACGGCCGGCACGTCCTCCATGGAGAAGCCACCGGTGAACACCGACAACCGGGCGAAGGCCTGCTTCTCGGCTTCGTTTAGCAGTGCGTGACTCCATGCCACGACGTCCTCGAGAGTGCGGGTGGAACGAGCCGAGCGGCTGGCCCGAAGGTCCAAGGTGGGCTGGTGTTCACCGAGCAGTTCGGCGATTGCAGCCACTGGAAGCGACCGGGTGCGCGCCGCGGCGAGTTCGATCGCCAATGGGAGGCCGTCCAGCATCGTGCAGATCTGCTGAATGTGTTGCAGCGCCGCCTCGTTATCCAGTCGTTCGATCGATCGGGGGCCGGCGCTGCGGAGGAAGAGTTCGGTCGCCGGTGATCTCACACCGGGTTCCAGAGTGGGCACCCGCCACACCATCTCGCCGTCTAGCTCAAGCGGCTCCCGGCTGGTTGCGATCAGGCTGACCTCGTTTGTCCGGCCGAGCAGTTGGTCCACGAGCACTCCGGCTGGAGCGATCAGATGTTCGCAGTTGTCGACCACCAACAGGCTCCGCCGACCGGCGAGGAACGAAAGGAGTTGATCCACCGGTTCACGATCGGGCAGCAGAGTGAGTTCCAAACCCTGGGCGAAGGCGCCGACGAGGTCGCGTTCGTTGTCGATGGACTCGAGGTCCACCAGATGAACCCCGTCGAAGTTGTGTTCGAAGGTACGCAACGCCAGTTCACAGGCCAGGCGGGTCTTTCCAACACCACCGGGTCCGGTGAGCGTGATCAGCCGGTTCTCCTCGAGGAGGGGAAGGAGTTCGGCGATCTGGGCGTCCCGACCCAACAGGGTGTTCCGGGCCGCGGGCACAGTGCTGGTTCGTTTGACAACGTTCCGGAGCCGGCCGAACTCGTTCTGGCCGTGCTGGTACACCGACTGGGGTTCGCTGATCTTTCGCAGGCGATGGCTACCCAGGAAGCGCCGATCCGATTCTGGAACCGATTCTGCGAATTCTTCGGTTAGAAGGATCTGGCCGGCATGTCCCAGCTCACACAGGATCGCGGCCCGAACGATTTCCGGACCGTACGCACCGTTGTCCCGCTGGATCACCGGGCCGCGGTGCAGCGACATGCGAACCCGAAGCGCGAAGTCGTCGGGCCAATTCGCCGTCGCGATCCGATCCTGAATCACCAACGCTGCGTCGCGGGCAACGTCGGGTGTACCGAAGACGGCGCCGAAGCTGTCACCGGCAACCGAAAAGATGTAGCCACCCAGTTCGGAAACCACGGTGCGAACGATGTCGTCGTGAGCGGCGAGGCTGGCCGACATCTGCTCGTAGGCGGATTCCCAACCCCTGGTGGAGCCTTCGACGTCGGTAAACAGGATCGACAGATGACCATCGTTATCGGTCTCCAACCGGTTCGACGTCGTCTGTACACCATCCACCGTTGGTGATCCTAGTGTCGGACGGCTCGGGTCTCCCGGGCCACCGAGAGCACGCCGAGTGCGCTGAGGCCGATCAACACCAGCCATGCCGGCTGGTATTCGCCCGTGCGGTCCACGATCCAGCCGACCGCCGGGCTGGAGATCGTGAGCCCGGCCAGGAAGGCCAGCATCATGACACCCGTGGCGCGGCCGGACGCTTCGCTGGGAACGCTCTTGATCATGGCGAGGTTCGCTACCACGTTCCACGCCGAGATGGTGAACGCCTGCAGGACAACCGCCGGGTAGAGGATCCACGCTCCGAGGCTTTCGGCGACTATCAACAGCCCGACAGCCGCCACTCCTCCGATGGCCATCGCCAGCAGAGACCCTCGCAGCGGAAGTCTGGACTCGGCGGCTCGACCCCACCACAGCCGGGCGATGATGCCGACGATTCCCTGGAAAGCAACGACGAAACCCGCCGCGGCCACGGTGTAGCCCAACTTCTCGTTTGCGAACAACGGCAGGAATCGTCCGACCCCTCCGCCGACCATTCCCATCAGGAGGGCGTAGATCGCCACTTGATAGACGAATGGGGGAAGCGGGGTTCTCGCTGCGGCGATGCTGGCCGTCGTAGCGGTTGCGGCGGGGGCCGAGGCGGTCTCGGGTCCCAGAATCTGAGAAGCGACGAGGCCCAACCCCGCGACGACCACACCGATCCACATGAGGCCTACCGGCCAGGTGACCCAGCTGTCGATCGCGGGGAGACCAAGACCGGCAAGGAAGATCGCGAACTGAACGCCGGACTGCTTGAAGCCGATGACGAGGCCCCGCTCATCCGCGCCGAGGCGGGTGGCGATGAGCTTGTTCGTTGCGCTATTGCTCCATCCCTGGGGGATGCCGCTGACGAGCGAGGCGATGACGAGCAGCAGATAGGAGTTGGCCGCTCCGGTGAGGAACAGTCCCAGACCGCTCAGCAGGAAGACCAGAACGGTGGATCGTTTCGGTCCGATCCGGTCGGTGATCGTGCCCAGCTTTGGCGCCAACACGGCACCCACACCCGTGTTGGCGGCGCCGAGCCAGCCGAGTTGACCCCGGGACAGACCGAACTCGTCGATGACGTCGGCCGCCAATACGGCCAGCGTGAAGAGTTGGAAGGTAGAGACCACCATCGCCGCAACCAGCACGCTGGTCAGGGGGATGGTGGAACGTTTCACCGGATCAGTGTGTCGAGGTCGTGGTCAAAACCTCGTGGGACAGGATCAACAATCACACAACGGGACCGGCGACGATCGAATCGTTGTCGGGCGGCACCTGCTAGACCTACAGCGTGGACCTCGACAGCTTGTTCGCTCGCCTAAAGACCTACTTCGGCAGCACCACCATCGCCGCCCTCTACCTGACCGGTGTCGTCCTGTTCATCGGCGGCTGGGTAACCGGTTCCGAGGTCACCCGCTTCTACGGGTCAATTCTGTGGCTGGCGGCCGTCGGTGTTCTGCTCTACCGCCGCTATCGCTCTCGCCGGGCCGAGTGAATGCTCAGTCGTTGAGCGTGACGACGAGCATCTCGGGCGCCGGGCCGAATTCCTGATTCAGAAATTCGGCGGCGTTGGCCCACACCTTGGGAGTGGGTTCGGGCCTTTCGGCGAGACCCATGCCCTCATCGCTGGCTCCGGCCCGCCAGAGCCGTCGTCGTTGTCCTCGTTGTTGTTTCCCCGTATCGCTCACAGTACGTAGTGACGCCGACACGGACGTTTGGTCGCGAGATTCAGCCGTGCGGTCATCGCGGCTGGAATTGGCCGCCCGTCGGTGCGGTTCCCTCAGTGATGTCCCTCCCTCGCGAACCCCGGCCGGGTCGACGCCCCCGCGCCGGCGTCGTTGGATCGACCCTGCTTGCGTTGACGCTGATCGCGTCGGCCTGCGCCGTGGGCGGCAGCGGGGCGCAACCGGAGGCCATCGAGGAGTACCCCGACGCGATTCGGCGCGATCTGGACCGACAGATCCGACAGGAACGCGATGTGGCCGGATCGGCCATGCCTCCTCGACATCTCGACGCGGAGCGGTTTCCCGAGACGCTGGTCGATCGGCTCGGAATCGTGTCCGGCGGGCCTGCGCCCGATGGCATCCCGTCGATCGATGAACCGAACTTCTCCTCGGTCGATGACGTCGACTGGTTGGCCGACGACGAGGCGGTCATCCTGCTCGACCTCGATGATCAGACGCGGGTGTATCCGGTCCAGATCCTGATCTGGCACGAGATCGTGAACGACGTCGTCGGTGAGACGCCAGTGACGATCACGTTTTGTCCGCTTTGCAACTCGGCCGTTGCCTTCGATCGACGGGTACAGGACGAGGTGCTGGACTTCGGAACAAGTGGTTCGCTCTACAACTCGGCGCTGGTGATGTACGACCGCCAGACCGAGAGCCTGTGGACCCACTTCGACGGTCTTTCGGTGGTCGGCACCTTGATGGGTACCGAGCTCCGAAGGATCCCGGTGCAGACGGTGGCGTGGGAGACGGTGCGGGAGGCCCATCCCGACGCGTTGGTGTTGAACCGGGACACCGAGAATCCACGCAACTACGGACGGAACGCCTACCCGAACTACGACCTTCGAGACGGGCCATTGCCGGGGTTCTTCCAGGACACCACGAATGATGTGTTACCAGCCATGAATCGCATCGTCGGCGTCCGCGAACCGGCGGCATCGGAGCCGATCACGATCCCGTTGGAGCTGCTCCAATCCGAACGGGCGCTCGGGGTCGACGCTTCGGGAACGCCGCTGGTTGCGTTCTGGGCACCGGGCGCCGCCTCGGCGCTAGAAGCCGAAACCGTCGACGGCGGCCGAGACATCGGCCAGACCGGCGTGTTCGATCCGGTGGTGGGCGATCGGGAGCTCACGTTCAGCCCCGCTGGCGACGACGGATTCGTCGACGATCAAACCGGCAGCACCTGGACGGTTCTTGGCGCTGCAACCGACGGCCCCTTGGCCGGCACGAAACTCGAACCCGTGGAACACCTCGACACCTTCTGGTTCGCCTGGTCCAGCTACGTCCCCAACAGCCGCATCATTCAGGGCTGACAACGCCGCTGTTCAAACACAGATTGTTCCGACGCTTCTAGGTGAGTCGAGAAACGACCGCTCACCGGTCGTTGCTCGACACGGCTGGAGGCGGCCCCGACACAACCCCCCACGAACCTTCGAAACTCGGTTGACGTTCCGATGGCGCCCACTGCACTATGGCCTGCATGCGTGACCTCTCCTTCATGGCGATCCTCCTTTCGCCCTCTGTCGCGCCCGTCGGCGGCGACCGACCCTGACCCCTTTCTGCACCGTTCGGAGCCCGAGGAAGGGGTCCGAACAAACGACACCATCGACGCGCGCCTAGCGCGAAGGGCTCCGAGTCGCACAACGACCAATCGATGTGCGAATCGCCATGTTTGGCGGACCATACGGGTTCGCCACTATGAAAGGAGCAGATCATGGCAAAGCAAGAGTTCGTTCGTACCAAGCCCCACGTGAACATCGGAACGATGGGCCACGTCGACCACGGCAAGACCACCCTGACGGCGGCGATCACCAAGGTGCTCGCCAACGCTTCCGGGAGCGACAGCTGGACCGAGTTCGACCAGATCGACAAGGCACCCGAGGAGCAGGCCCGCGGTATCACCATCAACATCAGTCACGTTGAGTACGAGACCGCCAGCCGGCACTACGCCCACATCGACATGCCCGGCCACGCCGACTTCGTGAAGAACATGATCACCGGTGCAGCCCAGGTGGACGGTGCGATCCTCGTCGTGTCCGGTGCCGATGGCGCCGCGCCGCAGACCAGGGAACACGTCATTCTGGCTCGCCAGGTCGGCGTGGATCATCTGGTTGTCGCTATCAACAAGGCTGATCAGGCCGATCCCGAACTGCTCGAGTTGGTTCAACTCGAGCTGAGCGAGATGTTGGAAGCCCACGGCTACGACAGCGACAAAATCCCCATGGTTGCCGTATCCGCTTTGGGCGCCCTCCAGGGTGACCCGAAGTGGGAAGCGGCCGTCAGGGAACTGCTGGACGCTGTCGACTCTGCCATTCCCCTCCCGAATCGATCGATCGATGATCCGTTCCTCCTCGCGGTGGAAGGGGTCCAGACGATCACCGGTAGAGGAACGGTGGTGACCGGCATGATCAACCGCGGTCAATTGACCGTGGGAGACACCGTCGAGGTGGTCGGTCTTCGCCAGCCGGTTGAGGCCGTGGTCACCGGAATCGAATCGTTTCGACGGACGATGACCGTTGCCGAGGCCGGTGACAACGTTGGTCTGCTGCTGCGCGGCGTCGACAAGGACGCCGTGGAGCGAGGCATGGTGGTGTGCGCCCCGGGTTCGATCGAGCCCCGGAGTTCCCTCACCGCCAACCTCTATGTGCTCAGTGCGGAAGAAGGCGGCCGGAACCGCCCGTTCCAGAGCGGTTACGCACCGCAGTTCTTCTTCCTCACCGCCGGAGTAACCGGCGTGATCACCGTCGCTGACGGAGTGGCAATCCAGCCCGGCTCCCACTGCGAAGTGCAGGTCGACCTGCAACGACCGGTGGCAATCGACGCTGGACTGACCTTTGCCATTCGTGAAGGCAACCGAACCATCGGTGCCGGCACGATCACCGCGATCGGCAACTAACCAACACCAACCGGGGCCGTCACTCTCAGCCGAGAAGTGACGGCCCCCACGGCTGGACCTCTAGGTGAGTCGAGTAACGACCGCTGACCGGGCGTTACTCGACACAGATGGAGGCGGGCCGGGAACGACTCAGCTACGGACACCTCGCACCAACTTCACTATGGCATCGTCGTGAATGATTTGAGCTGCGTCGACCATGCCGATGACACCATTTCAGATTCTGAAACCGTCGGTGACAAGCACACTCCGAATCTGATTCGGGTCAATCCGCCTGGATTTCGAGGGTCTGGTGTAAACCTGTGCGCTCCGCACACTCCTGTAGTTTCGCCAAATCCGAGGGATCCCCCAAGCTCTCGTTGCTCTCGTAGGCGGCGACGTTCCCGCCCTCTACGGCTGCGATCAGGTCAATGCGTTCGCGCATCACGACCCGGACCCCATCGACAACCGCCGACTCGCTCTCCTCGTCCCACATCGTCTTCGCAGGCCAAATGACTAGAAACTGATCGTCAGCGACGACACATCCGTTGGAGATCTCGATCTGACCCTCAAACGAAGCTGCCGCTCCTCCTTCATCTACGTCAAGGGGTCGCAAACGAATCAGTGGATCGTCCGCACTGTCAGTGGACTTCCCCGACGTACATGCGCTGGCGATTACCAGAACTATCGAGCAGGAGGCGAGCAATCTGTTCAACACGAGTCCCAGACTGAAGTTTCGCACCTTCGAGATGCCCCGTTCGTACCTCGATGGCCAATTCTGGCGATCTTAGATTCATCTGAAGCTGAAGGCTGCGACAGCACGGCCCGGCCCCAAACTTCAGCCCGTGCGTTCCTCTATGTCCTGACTCGTTCCGAGTAAGTCGCGTCATTTGATCCCTGAGCGGGTGGATTCACGATGACACAAGGTCGAGCGCAAGCTGGCCAGCCGGGTTGGGTTCGTGAACTTGGAGAATGTATCCATTGCAACTAGAAGACTGACTGGCGAGGCGACGACGATGGCCCTTCTCAAATCGTGTTTTGCAATGGCGGCGCTTATTTCGGCCGTTTCGTGCGGGCCTGGTCAAGATGTTGGGTCGAGCGGGACCGGAGCCGATATTGCTGCGAAACCGACGGACGATTTTGGTCCTCTCAATGTCTTCGAAGATAACGGGGGCTCGGGTGTACTTGAGCAAGGTTCTTCGGGCGTATTGACCGGATTTGGTGATTGCGTGGTTTTGGCCGTCGATGCCGGAGATGAGGACTTTGTGTTCAATCTCGCTTGGGGTAGGTCGGTGGTGGAGTGGGACGAAGAACGGGAGGCGATTGTCGTAGTCAGTTCTGGATCCATGTTGTTCGAACAAACCAGAATCGCATTTTCTGGCGGAGAGGGCCCCGGACCTGCCATCGACTGGGTCAATCGGCCCGATGGTTGCCCAGACGCAGAATTTCTCACCGTCGATCGAGTGGACGAAGTTCTCAGTTAGATGCCAACAACCGACTCTGACTTCCGATGACGTTCCCCTTTTGGGACGCAGAGCAGGTCAGTTGACGTCGACTTCTCCCTCTCGACCGATAACAACGACCGAAGGAACCTGATCGACAACCCGCCCAAACCGTTCGGCCAAACGGGCAGCCTCGCAGGCAGCGAGGACGGCTTCGGCCTTCTGTCGATACTCTGCGTCCACTCCAGGTGGTCGACCTTCGTGGGAAGGTTCGAGTCCCAGATGGACCGGCTCCTCTGCACGATAAATCTCGCCGCTCTCAGCGACACGAAATCCGTCGTCGCCATCCAACACAACCTCCTCTGCAAACACGACCGGGACAGCGACGTTGTTCTGACCGGCCGAGACCACATACGAACAGGCAGTGGGAGAGCCAGCTACTGGTAAAAGCACCCCGAGTGTGTACACGCTTTGATAGTCACCATCGGCGATTCCAAGACTCTGACGCTCCATCCACACCACCTCCGGATCAGGCGGTCCGGTCAGACTGCAAGATGCGCACGCTCCCACAAGGAGGAGCACCGGAACTAGGCGTCGCACAATTCTGACCAAGACATAGTTCACTCACGGACTTCTTGGGCATACACAAGCGACACCATAAAGTCGCTCCGTCCGCCGGCCAACATGGCAACGCTCACAAGAAGAGCGGCGAAACACACCCGGCTTGGGCCGGACGGGCCCGGCAGATAATCGTGTTCACGCTCAACACTCGGCACACGGCTGGAAGGTCAACGGGCCACCGCGATTCCCACCGATGATCAAGAACCTGTCTTGGTGCCACATGATCGAGTGACGGTCGCGTCCAGATGTCGCTGGGCTAGGTGGCAAGACCAACCATTCGCCGGTGTCGAGGTCGAACAGGGCGCCGTCCGAGAGCACTGACCCCGAGGCGCTTCCACCCCAGAGAACAACAAATCGACTACCGTCTGAGCTCATCGCAGAGTCCCTGCGAGGACCAAGTGGGGGGTTCGGTATGAGGGTCCATTCCTCGGTCATCGGATTAAACGTCGCTGCGACGGCGTCGCCTCCTTGAGCGAACCCGGCGTAGACAAGGAGTCGTTCGCCCGTCCAGACTGCTTGTTGGTCGACTCCTAACTCGATCGGGGCAGCCGGGACTGTGGTCCAGGCATCGGTGAGCGGGTCGTATCGTGCCCTGTGGGTCACACGCTCATCAGAGCGCTCATAACGGTCAGCACCAATCTTGTCGGCGGCCTCGGCATCGATCAGCGCCTGCATCAGCCAGCAGGCAAGATCACGAACCAGATCAATCCCCTCACCGGCCTCGATAGCAGCATGGATGTCCTTTAGGGCAGACTCATTCAGAGTCATCGGCGTATCTCCTTGTGTGTATTCGACGTACTACACAAAGAGCTTCACGCCGGTGGCTCACCCAAAGGCGGACCCCCTCAAAACCCCACCACTACAAGGGGCTTACCTCGTCGAGTCCCTGTCCCGCGCCGCGGACCTACCCCACCATCAGCTCTGCCCGCTCAAATCCGAAGCTCCAGTTTGCCCAGTGGTGCAAGCTACTAAACAGACGACACAAACGATTAGCGACCATCGCATTAGCACGGACCCCGCTCGCGATTCACGGTGCCTTGTAACTGCGTTGTGGTTGAGCTGATTGAGTAGACGAAGTGGTGAGCCATCCAGGCCCAAAGCGCCTCGGGATCGGCGCTAGTTGCAAGTTCGCCACTCCAGTAATCTAACCCTGCCTCGTCTGCGACGTTGAACGCAGCTGCCTCGATCCGGCCCGGCGTAGACGTTCCCAGCGCTTCGGTTCGTACTGGGGCACTCTGACATCAGTCAGACTCTCGCAAGACTGCCGGGGAAGCACTGACAGACCGGGAGCGGTCGCCGCAAAC
>CALGOA010000232.1 GCA_937958015.1 uncultured Acidimicrobiales bacterium
TGGTCGAGGGCGGCCGATTCGTCGGCGCAAACCCATTCCTACGGGCGATTGCGGTCTGCGCCCTGTTGTGGAACTTCGCCTTCTCTGTACTGCTGGTGGCGATGCTCCCATGGCTCGACGAACTTGCGGAAGAGCCAGGCGTCTTCGGCATCGCGCTGGCGTGTTTCGGATTGGCAGCGACCATCGGTTCATGGCTTGCCGGTCGGCTCGCCGACAGCATCCGCCCAGGCACGGTGCTCGTTCTTGGTCCGGCATGCTCGGCCCTCGCCATCGCCGTCGTGTTGAGTCGGCCAAGCACGAACTCGACACTGTCGATCTACGCAGGGTTCTTCCTGCTCGGCCTGGGACCTTCGATGTGGCTCGTGGCGCAGAACACGGTCCGTCAGCTCGTCACACCAAGAGCCATGCTCGGCAGGGTTAATGCGATGATTCAGACCGCGATCTATGGGGTCCGGCCCCTCAGCGCGATTGCCGGAGGTGTTCTCGTCGGTGCCACGACCCCTCGGCTCGGCATCAGCGTCGCCTTGGGAGCCTTCGTCCTCTCAACGGTCGTCCCACTCACCACGGCGCTTCGCAATATCCGCAACTACGAAGACCTGACTCGAGTCCCGAGCTACCCCTAAACCCGTTCCTTTTTGGTTGCGTAGGCGCCGGGTTGGCTAAAGACCTGCCGATGCCAGCGGCGCGGCGTGGCGAGCACGGCTCGGGGGTAGTCCTCGAACAACCATCGGGCGAAGTTGCGCCGGGTCCATGACGTTGCACCTGCGATGCGAACGCTCATCTGAGCAAGGCGGGGTTGGGCCAGCACGTTGCTCAGCAGTTGCGCCAACCGGTGGTCCTTCTGCATCGATTTGGCCAGGTGGGTTCGGTAGCTGGGCCCGGCTACGAGCGGGTCGTTTCCAGCCGCCAGTAACTCGGTAGCGGCGAGAACCCCGGTCTCGATCGCCTGACCGATTCCCTCTCCGGTCATGGGGTCTGTTGCGGCTGCCGCGTCACCGACGAACAAGATACGTTCGTGGTGGGTGGGCAGGTCGCCCAGACGAGCCGGAATGGGCCATGCCAAATGCCGATCCTCGGGTTTGGCATCGGGCCCGAGGACCGCACGGATTCGGGGTCGGTCGAGCAGCTCGGACCAGAGTTTCTTCATCTCCTGAATCTCGATGCCTCGGCCTCGCTGAATGCCGAACCCGACGTTTGCGGTTCCGTCGGCCAATGGAAATGCCCACACGTAGCCGGGAAGCAGATCGGGTTCAAACCAGACGAACAACTCGTCCTCGGCCGCAGGGGTGACGTCGGTGAAGTACTGCCGAAACGCGTGCCATTCGCCTCGGTACCCATCGGTGCCGAGGCCGAGCAGCTTGCGGGTTGGGGACCACATTCCGTCGGCGGCGATGTACGCAGTGGCGTTGATGGGCCCGGCTGATGTCATCGTCTCCACGACGTCGGGACGGCTGTCAACCCCTGTGAGCGTGACGCCCTCGCGAACGTCGACGCCAACCTCACGGGCGATGTCGATGAGAGCAGCGTCCAGTTCTGCCCGTCGGGCGATCACGGCGAAGAGGCCGTTGTCGGCCGGCAGGTCGAAGGGTGTCGTGGCACCGGAAGGGCCGCCGATTTGAACTCGTTCAACCGGTTTCCAACTGGGGATGACGGCCGGATCGAGGCCGAGATCCTCGAGCAGCCGGAGCGCCCCGGCGGTAAGTCCGTCCCCACAACACTTGTCGCGGGGGAAGGTCGCCTTGTCGATCAAGATCACACTCTGTCCGCCACGGGCGAGGGTGATTGCGGCGGCAGTTCCAGCTGGACCTCCCCCGACAACCAAGGTGTCGGCGACGAGCGCGTCGTGAGCGGAGAAAGAGGAGTTGGTCATCTGGCTCTCAAGTGTGCCCGATCCATCCCAACCGAGCCGACCCGGGTAGGGACCTGATTCATGGTGCGGCCGTGGTCGGCGTGGTGCTGGGCCCTGCCGTGGTGGGCGTCGTTGTTGCCGGCGCCTCAGTGGTGGCGGTGGTGGTCGGGGTGGTGGTCGGCGTCGTAGTGGGGGTCGTTGTGGTCGGAGCGGTGGTGGGTGGAGCGAGCGTGGTTGGGGGTGCGGTGGTCGTGGTGATCAGTGACGGGTCGCTGGGGTTTCCATTGCAGTCGAGCCCTTGCGCCGGCCGGTACACGGCAAACACCTCGTCGACCTCGACGCGGCCGTTCGGATAGGTTCGCTGCCGCGGCGTGGTGACGCGTCGGCATTCTCCCTGAGAGCGCCGCTGAACCGGTAGCGCCTCCACCTCGATGTGTTTGGTTGAGTACATCGACACGGTGATGGATGTGGACGTGTACTCGGTCCAGATCAGTACGCCGTAGTCGGTGCTGTTCCGAATCTTCAGGTCCGGTCGGGGGAACGAAATCGTCGCCTCCCGGCCCTCCGGGTAACGATTGAAATACAACGAGTGCGCCTGGTACTCGTCGAAATCGAGCCCGGCGAAGAACGCCGCATTGAACGCGGTGGTCACCGCTTGAGACACGCCGCCGCCGAATTGCGGCTCGAGGCTCCCCAGATTGATGGCTCCGGCTCGTTTGTAGCCCTTCTCCTCGGTCCGTTCACCCACGAGTTGGTTGAAGCTGAGCACCTCTCCCGGTTCGATCACGGCGCCACGAATCGCGTCGGCGAAGAGCTGGATATTCACGACCCGGTTCTCGCAACATGCATGGCTGGTGGTGAACGTGCCCACCAGTTCGTTAATCCCGAGCGCCTCCAGCTCAGCGACGCCCTTGTCGCCGTCGGTGACGATGGGAACCAGCTCCACCGATCGCACCGGCGTCGGTTCGGACGGGCCCTCTTCGTCTTCATCGACCAAAGGAGTCGTTGGGCGACTGAGGAGGGCGGCCCGCAGCAGCGCCGCGGTCTTGTCGTCGCAACACACGAGGGTCTGATCCGCCGGCACGATCTCCGGGCGATCCTGAACCACGATGAACCGGGCCTGCTGCGACTCATCCCCGAGGCGTTCGAATCTGTTCCGCAGAAGCTCCAACGATCGGTTCTGGTTCACCTGCCAGAACGAACCGTCGTCGGTGTTCTCTATGTCGATGATCGATCGGAGCTCCTCGGGGGTGAGCTCGGTCGCCTGTTCGAGCACTCGAACCTGAAGCGGATCCGATGTGGCCTCGGTCAGTTCGAGGGCGGTGCGTCCCACCGAGTCCAACGACAGTTCCGGCTGCTGGGGGTACGGCGTCAGACTGATCGAATACGGGCCCTCGGTTCCGACGAGACTGACGATTCGTTCGGCCAGTTGCGCGGGGTCGACCACGGTTCCCGGCGATCCGGGAACCGTGAGGAAACGATCTCCGCTGAGTTGCACGACGGGCGACTGGGGCCCGTCCAATTGCGGTGCGACGAATCCCTCCACCGCAGCTTCCACCGTTTCGCCATCGACGATGTAGGAGAGGTCAAGTTCTCGTGGGGTGAAGAATCCATCGAGCCATCGGAACGGTCCGGTGAGGAGCGAACCGCCGGTGCGAGCGGCGAAGGCATCGCTTACGAGACGATCCCGATCGACCCGAACTCCGAGGCGCACCAGGTCCGAAGCGACAGACCGGTCGTCGACGGAGATGACAACAGGCTCGTCTCGAAGCGTGTCGGTCAGATCGCTGCTCACGTCGCGAACGTCGGCGGGGGACATGCCGCTCAGATCGACGCCCTGGACGACGACGTTTCGCCCCACCGTGTTCGCCTGCAGCGCCGAGTCGATTCCCCACGCCAGGCAGAGAACGGTGAACAGTCCCAGGACGGCGATGGCGGATCCCGCCAGCCGGCGGCGCATGATGCGCGCATTGTCCTCGGGTGTCACCACTCGTCAAGTGTTGCAGGACCGTTCGCCCGATCGGCGGCGCAGGGCTAAGCAGTTTTCCGAACGAAACGCGGCGGGACGATCAGAACAGCTTCTGTTGGGGCCGCTCAACGCCCCGGAGCACGTCGTAATCGACCTCGACACAGTCGATTTCGCGGCTCCCGGCCAAAACCTTGGCCTGCGGTTTGATCAGCTGAGCTGCAAAAACGCCTCGAACGGGCGCTAGGTCGGGCTGGGCGTTCAGAAATTCGAGATAACGAGCCAACTGCTCGACCCCATCGATCTCGCCGCGCCGTTTGATCTCTACCGCAACGGTGACGCCGTTGACGTCACGACACAGCAGGTCGACCGGGCCGATTTCGGTGGGGTACTCGCGGCGGATCAACTGCAACCCGTCCTCGAGTTCTTCGGGCTGTTCTGCCAGCAGTTCCTGCAGATGGCTTTCGACACCGTCTTTCTGTAGGCCCGGATCGGCGCCGAGTTCAAAGAACTTGTCGCTTTCGACCTGATGGATCTCGATCAGCAGGGACTCACCCTTCTGATTGCTCACCCTCCAGCCGTCGATGGTTTCCACCAACGTGTTGGGTGCATTCATCCAGTTCAACGGTTTGTACGCCCCGCCGTCGGCGTGAATCGCCACACAACCGTCCGCCTTGACCATTAGCAGGCGCCACGCCCGTTCCAACCTGGACGTCAAACGGCCCTCATAGGTGACGGTGCACTCCGCTACGACCAATCGCACCTGCCAAATCTAGTGGTCGGTCAAAGAAATCACGTCCCACGATGAGGATGGCCACAGCTCGCCGCACCCCAGCTCAAGAACCCGCTCAGCTTGCCGATAAATGATGTATGGCTTCCAAGGTTGCGACAAAGCCCAAGAAATCGTCCAAGAAGGCTCCCGCAAAGAAGCCGGCACCCCAGAAGTGGGAGTCACGGGCCGTGACACGCCTGATCGAGGCCGGCTCCATGACCGAGTGTGAACACTGCGGCGAACGGGTGAAATTCCGGGCTCGCCATCGGGACATGCAGGTGATCTGCAACGTGTACACCAAGGGCGTCTGGACCCGGGTCGAGCACTACCACGAGGAGTGCTACATCAAGGCCGACGAACCCTTCGGTCCTCCCGAAGATTGAGGTCCCGGGCATAGGGGATGTTCATCACGCTGTGGCTCGGACGGCCCATTTGGGGCGAAGGACCAGCTGTTAGCGTTGTTGCGTGAGCGCAACTGCAGATGACCATCTTCTCGCCAGTCGATTGGCCGTCGACACCGGCAAAATCCTGATGCAGTTGCGTCAGCAGATGGTCGAAGGTGGCGAGCACCACTTCGCCATGAAGGATGCCGGTGACGCCGCCGCCCATCGGTTTATCGCCGACACGCTGGCGGAGGAACGCCCCGGTGACGCCCTTCTCTCCGAAGAGGGTGCCGACCGACTCGATCGCCTGGACGCCGAACGGTGCTGGATCGTCGATCCACTCGACGGCACCCGCGAATACGCCGAGCCGCCGCGGCCTGACTGGGCCGTTCACATCGCACTTGTTATGGATGGTCGCCCTGTCGCAGGAGCGGTGTCCCTGCCGGCGGAGGATCTTGTCTTCGGCACCGGCACTCCCTCGGTTGTGCCGCCGATGCCCTCGGAACGTCCGCGGGTGATCGTCAGTCGTACCCGTCGGCCCCCGGCCGCCCAGATGCTGGCCGCGGCGCTGGACGCTGAATATCTCGAAATGGGATCTGCGGGTGCGAAGGCCATGGCAGTCGTTCGAGGGCAGGCCGACATCTACGCCCATTCCGGTGGTCAGTACGAGTGGGACAACTGCGCACCGGTCGCTGTGGCTGAAGCAGCGGGGCTGCACTGTTCACGCCTCGATGGATCACCGATGCTCTACAACAACGCCGACCCGTACCTGCCCGATCTGTTGATCTGTCGCAAGGAACTCGCCGATCGGTGTTTGGAGATCCTTCGGGGTTAACCCCGCAGCTTCTTCAACGGAGACTCGTCGGCCAGACGTTTGTTGATGAGCGCTCGGCGCTCTTGTAGCTCGTTGTGGCTCAACGAGTTCATCTCGGTCGGGTCCACTCCGAAGCCGGCTTTGATGCCGTCGAGGTCCATACGCCAGTCCTTCTGATCGACACCCAGTTCATTGGCGAAGGTCGCACCGTGTTTGGTGAAGAAATGGGTGGCGATGTAGGTGACCTCGCCGAAGAGATCGAGATCTGGCGCCAACGTGGCGATCGCGCCGTCGATGAAGATCAGGTTCTTCACATAGAGCATCAACGGTTTGGGCATCCGAGCGCCGTACCCGAGTAGTGCCTTGATGATCCGTTGAAGCTCACCGATCATTTCGTCGGGGCTCATCTTCGTTGGGTCCACCGGCGGGCCGTCCAGGCCGATGACGTCGATCACTTCACGAACGTCGGTATCGGCTGGTAGTGCGCCGAGATCCCGGAGCGCTTCGACCTGACCGGTCACGTCGTTCATCGTGGCGGTCATCATCATCTTCATGAATGCCTGCTTCTCGGTATCGGTCAGTCGGCCCGTGATACCAAAATCGAGCAGCCCGGTTCGACCGTCGGGCAGAACCAGAAGATTGCCGCCGTGAAGGTCGCCGTGGAAGACACCGTGGACGAAGGCACCCTCGAGGAAGCCGATCATGCCCGTACGAATGACGTCGTGGGTGTTGACGCCGGCATCGGTCATACCGGCCACGTCGTCGAATTTGAAGCCCTTCAGTTCCTCCATCACCATCATCCGCGTGTTAACCAACTCGGGGTGGGGGCGGGGGATGACGAAGCCGGTTTGTTTCAGCTTCACCATGATCTCGGCGACGTCGAGCATGTTGTCGCCTTCGAGATGGAAGTCCAGCTCCTCGACGATGGTCTCGGCGAACAGTTCCACCAGCGCCGGAGGGTTCGCCAGGGCCGAAACCGGAATACGCCCCACGAGGAACGGTGCCAACCATGCCAGAACCCGCAGGTCCTTGCGGACGAGTTCATCGATCCCGGGCCGCTGTACTTTCACAACAACAGCCGTGCCATCCAACAGGACCGCACGATGGACCTGGGCGATAGACGCCGCGGCGAGTGGGACGGGCTCGAAGGATCGAAACACCTTGTGGATGGGCTTGTTCAGCTCACCCTCGAGGACGGCCACTACCTCCTGGTAGGAAACGGCGGGGACCTGGTCTCGGCACTTCTTGCACTCGCTCACCAACTCGGCCGGGAACACGCCATCACCGGCGCTAATGATCTGGGCCAACTTGATGTAGGTCGGGCCCAGCTTCTCTGCAGCCAGACGGATCCGGCGGCTGATGCCGGTCTTGGATTCGGGACGACCGCGTTCCTTGATCGCCCAGAGGACGACGGCGCTGCCGAGTACCCGAACGACCGTGAGTGCTCGGCGCAGCGGTGGGAGCTTGGGAGCTCGGTACAGGCTGGGCAGATCACGGGCCTGCTTACGACGGAGACCGTCGGCTGCCCGACGCCATGTCGGCGTGCGATCGTTCAGCACCCACGGAGGTGAGTCGCTGAAGGAACCCCACGAATGATCGGCGGGGCGGGAAGAGTCGGTAGGGGCCGAGGGGGGAGAGGCCATCACTCGATTGTGGTACAAAGCATCCGCCCCGACGCCACCGGGGCCAAATGTCACTACGAAGCGGTTTTGTATTCGATGCGGCTGGGGAGGGCGGCGTCGCCGAACTCCTCCTCGCGGAACGCTTCGTACTCGCTGAAGTTTCCTTCGAACCAGCGCACTTGACTGTTGCCCTCGAACGCCAGGATGTGCGTCGCGATCCGGTCGAGGAACCAACGATCGTGGCTGATGACCACAGCGCAACCGGCGAACCGGTCCAAGCCGTCTTCGAGAGCCCGAAGCGTGTCCACGTCGAGGTCGTTGGTTGGTTCGTCCAGCATTAGGAGATTGCCGCCGTCTTTGAGGACCTTGGCCAGGTGAACGCGGTTGCGTTCACCACCGGAGAGAACACCGACTTCCTTCTGCTGGTCCGAGCCGCGGAAGTTGAAGCTGGCAACATACGCCCGACCGTTGACCTCACGGCCGGACAGGTCGATCACTTCGTTGCCGTCGGTGATCTCTTCGTAGACGGTCTTACTGTCGGTCAGCACGTCTCTGCTCTGGTCGACGAAGGACATTTTCACGGTTGACCCGACGGTGATTTCACCAGAGTCGGCCCGTTCGCCTTCCGCATCGCCGTTGGCAGCTGCGATCAACATCTTGAACAGGGTCGTCTTGCCGGCACCGTTTCCGCCGATCACACCGACGATGCCGGCCTTGGGAAGTTTGAACGACAGGTCTTCGATCAGCAGCTTGGAACCAAACGACTTACGAAGGTTGTCGACCTCGATCACCTGATCGCCAAGTCGGGGACCGGGCGGAATGTGGATCTGCACCTTTTCATCGGACGGGTCGTAGGCCTGGGCCTCATCCCGGAGGGACTCGTAAGCCACCAGACGGGCCTTGCCCTTGGCCTGTCGGGCCTTGGGTGCCATCCGGACCCATTCGAGCTCGCGGGCCAACGTGCGCTTCTTGGCCGCTTGGGCCCGCTGCTCGGAGTCGAGTCGATCCTGCTTCTGTTCAAGCCACGACGAGTAGTTGCCCTCGAACGGGATGCCCTTGCCGCGATCGAGTTCGAGGATCCACTTTGCGACGTTGTCGAGAAAGTAACGATCATGGGTGATCGCCACGACGGTGCCGGGGTACGAGTCCAGACGCTTCTCCAACCAGTGGACGCTTTCCGCATCGAGATGGTTGGTGGGTTCGTCGAGCAGCAGCAGGTCGGGTTGGCTCAGAAGCAGTCGGCAGAGAGCCACGCGACGTTTCTCACCGCCGGAGAGGTGATCAACGGCCTCATCGCCGGCCGGAAGTCGAAGTGCGTCCATTGCGATGTCGATCGTCCGCTGGAGGTCCCAGCCCTGTACCGCTTCGATCTTCGCTTCGAGATCGGCCTGCTTCGCCCCGATCTTTTCGTAGTCGGCATCGGGATTCGCCCATTCGCCCATCAGCGTTTCGTGATCGGCGAGAAGTTGCACCGTCTCGCCCGCTCCATCCATCACGTTCTGCTTGACGTTCTTGGCCGGGTCCAGATGTGGTTCCTGTTCGAGGTAACCAACAGAAAAGCCCGGCGTCAGCCGAGCCTCACCGACATACCCGTCGTCGATCCCCGCCATGATCCGAAGAAGTGACGACTTGCCAGCTCCGTTGGAGCCGAGGACGCCGATTTTGGCGCCGGGGAAGAACGAAAGACTGATGTTTTCGAGCACTTGACGGTCTGGCGGGTAGTACCGCCCGACCTTGTGCATCGAATAGATGTACTGAGCCGACATGCCAAAAAGCGTACGGCCTTCTCGACCATGACGGTCAAGAAGTACGGGTTCGATACTGATGGCTGCCCCTGCCGCCGCAGGGGCCCAATCAGCTGTTCATTTCGTAGGCGCTATTTGCGCTTGGCTGCTGCCTTCTTAGGGGCGGCCTTTTTGGTGGTGCGCTTGGCGGCGGTCTTCTTGGGTGCTGCCTTCTTCACCGCCTTCTTTGCCGTGGTCTTCTTGGCGGCGGCCTTCTTGGGCGCAGCCTTCTTGGTGGTCCGCTTCTTTGCAGCCTTCTTGGGTGTTGCCATTGTATTTTCGCTCCTACGGGGCGGGTTGCTTGATTGTCTCTGGTCACTGCGATCTGCCTGGGGAGTAACGCTGACCAGCGAGACGTTGATTCCCCGTCGTTCGGCATCGAGAGACTCCACCCGAGCCCGAACAAGGTCACCCTTGGACACGCGGTCCCGGGCCTTCTTCGGGGGTGGATCTCCCATTGCCTTGATTGGCAGATAACACTGTGCGGTCGCCACCCGGAGGTAGCAGCCATGACTTGAGTAGCGCTCGACCTGGCCCTCGATCGTGTCACCGATCGAGTACTTGGTTACGAACGCCATGAACTCCGATACATCGTTTAGATGGTCGGAGTCCGAGACCTTCTTGGTTGAGGTGGTTTCCTTGGGGGTCGAATCCTTGGATCCCCGTCGTTTGCGACTGCCCTTTGTGGACTCGGGCGTGGATGGAGAGTCCGGTTTCTTCGATTCGCTCTTGGCTCGGGCCTTTCGCGAGGACGACTTCTTGGCTTCGCCAGACTCGGACTTCTTCGACTTGCTCGAACCGGTCTTCTTGGCGGTGGCCGCCTTCGATTTGGCTTCCTTGATCGATTGACGACTCTTTGGGCCGCGCACAACACCGCGCCATGCGAAGACCCACCCGACGTGCTGGACCGGCTTGCCGCCGAGTAGTCGTTCGTCCTCATGGAGAAGCCACTCGTGCTCGCCATGGAACTCTTGGAACGAGTCGTTTGAAAGGACGACCGCGTCGACCTGGGCCGCGACTTGAAGAATGAATGCGTCGCCTCGTCCGACAACCCCGGCCGGAGGAGTGACGATGGTGCCGTCGAGCGTCTTCTGTTCGAACGCCTCCAACTCCGACTCGTCAATGCGGCGGGGGAACGTCGCATCCACGATGACGGTGATGGGATCGAACCCCTCTTTGGCAACCGCAAGAACAGCCTCGTCCAACTGGGCGAGACTTGGAGCGGTTCGACCCTCCGTTGCGATGTTGGAGCCGTCGACCACAAGGTGGCGTGTTCGCTTTGAGTTCATGCGGGTTACTAGTGAATCACCGAAGTCTTCTGTTTGCTTCGGCATCTTTCGTCTAGTCCTAACCTTTCTTACATGATCTCTTGTGTGATGTTTGACTTCGGCGGAGTGGTGATCGAGTCACCATTCGTCGCATTTGCAAAGTTTGAGGCCGATTCCGGCCTACCTACTGGACTGCTGCGACGGGTGAACGCTAGCAACCCTGACGACAACGCGTGGGCCAAGTTGGAGAGAAACGATGTGACGCTCGACGAGTTTGACGAACTCTTTGCCGAAGAGTCAGCGACATTCGGCCATCCAGTGCGCGGCCGAGACGTCTTGAAACTGCTTCACGGTGACGTGCGGCCGGGCATTCGACGCCTTCTTGACCGGCTGCCAGAGCTTGGGTATCGCATCGTGTGCCTCACCAACAACGTGGTTTCCGACGGTGAGGTACGCGCCGATATCGCAGATGCGATGTCCTGCTTTGAACGGATCTTCGAGTCGTCCGAGATGGGTTC
>CALGOA010000233.1 GCA_937958015.1 uncultured Acidimicrobiales bacterium
ATATGCGCCGACTGAGAGTTGCAACGTGTCAGATCAACACCGTCGTCGGCGATCTCGACGGCAACGTCGCTCGAATCATCGCGGGACTGCGAGAAGCCGAGGCGGCTGGTGTCGACGTCGCAGTATTCCCTGAAATGGCGGTGTGCGGTTACCCCGTCGAGGATCTGGTGTTGAAGACCGGCTTTGTCGAGGACTGCGAGGCTGCACTGGCCGAGGTCGCCGCCGCAACAACTGGGTCCTGCGCTGCCGTTGTGGGATTCGTGAGCGGACGCCGGAACATTCACAACGCGGTTGCGCTTTGTGCCGACGGCAAGGTGGTCACCGAGCACTACAAACGCCTGCTGCCCAACTACTCGGTGTTCGATGAGAACCGGTATTTCACACCGGGCACCGACCCGCTCGATCTGGTCGAGATCAACGGTGTCCGCTGCGGCATCGTGATCTGCGAAGACCTATGGAGTGCCACCGGACCAATCCTCGATCAGGCCCGCGGTGGCGCCGAGGTGATCCTGTGCCCCAACGCCTCGCCGTATCGCCAGGGAAAGGCGCTCGACCGCGACATCCTCGTCAGCACCCGGGCCACCGACAACAGCGTGTTCATCGTGTACGCAAACCAGGTCGGTGGGCAGGACGAGTTGGTCTTTGACGGCGGCTCTGTCATCTTCAACCACGAGGGTCGACTGCTGGCCCGAGCCCCCCAGTTTGAAGAACACATGATGGTGTGCGACCTCGATGTGGTGCCCAGCTATCGCAAACGTCGCCTCGACCCCCGTGGCGAACTGGTCGCAACGCCAGACCTGCCGGTCATCACCGTTAGTGGACCAGCGCCCGTTTCGGGCACACCGGTCGAATCGGTGATCACACCGATGGAGGATCCCAACGAAGAACTGTGGCGGGCCCTGGTGGTCGGCACGCGGGACTACGTACGCAAGAACGGATTCACTCGGGTCGGCGTCGCCCTCTCCGGCGGTATCGACTCGACCATCGTCACCGCCCTCGCCGCCGATGCGCTGGGGGCCGAGAACGTGAATTGTGTCCTGATGCCCAGTCGCTTCAGTAGCGACCACAGCGTCTCCGACAGCGAGAAGTTGTGTGCCAATCTCGGCGTCGCCTATCGAACCATTCCGATCGAACCGGCCCACAACTCGATGCTTGAAATGCTGTCCCCCAGCTTCGATGGCCTCGATGAGGACACCACCGAAGAAAACCTGCAGAGCCGGATCCGGGGCGTCATGATGATGGCGCTCTCGAACAAACTGGGCTGGCTGATCCTCACCACCGGCAACAAGAGCGAGACCTCGGTCGGCTACTCAACCCTCTACGGCGACACCGCGGGTGGTTACGCGGTGATCAAGGACCTGTGGAAGACCCAGATCTACGACCTGTGCCGTTGGCGCAACGATCAGGCCGGTTGGGAGCTGATACCGGAGAACATCATTTCCAAACCGCCCTCGGCCGAACTTCGCCCCGGCCAACGGGACGACCAGAGCCTGCCGCCGTATGAACTTCTCGATGCGGTTCTGGCCCTGTATGTCGAGAACGATTTGACGGGTTCGGAGATCAAGGAGAAGGGGTACGACCCGGCGATCGTCGACCGGGTGGTGCGCCTGGTCGATATCGCCGAGTACAAACGCCGCCAGAATCCTCCGGGCGTTCGGTTGAGCAGCAAGGCCTTCGGTCGGGATCGCCGCATGCCCATGACCAACCACTACCGCGGATGATCCTCACCATCGTCAGGTTCCCCGGAGCCACCACAGAATCGCTTGAAGAAGCAACGGGGATCTTCGCCGAATCCGCAGCCCGGTATCTCGAGGTGCCCGGCCTGTTGGGCAAGGCCTACCTCCGAGCCGACGACGGAACCGTTGGCGCCGTGTACTGGTGGACCAACCGTGTCGATGCCGAGCGCCGCTTCAACCCCGGCTGGTTGGCCGGGGTGTCCGAGAAGTACGGCTCGGCGCCCGAACTCGAGTTCTGCGAGACACCGGTTGTGGTCGACAACATCTTCGGCGTAATCAGAACCGAGGCCCCAGCGATTTTTGGTGGTCAAGAGACTCTTTGACAATGCCGATGCTCGATGGTAGGAACTCCCCGACTCTTCGGTAGTCTGACATCTACCCCCGATTCGTGGAAGCCGCAGTTTAACTGCCCGCTAGGAGAGGTTTTTCATTGGCTAAGGAACGTGTTGAGCGCGACGAGGAAGATCTCGTTCGCCTGTATCTCACCGATATCGGCCAGTATCCCCTCCTGACCAAGGAGGGCGAGGTCAAGCTCGCTCAGGCCATCGAGGCCGGCAAAGCAGCTGCCGATGAGATGGAGGCTGCTGTAGAGATGACCCCGGCGCGCAAGCGCGAGCTTCGCCGAGCCATCCGCCAGGGACGAGAGGCCGAACGCACCTTCGTGCAGTCAAACCTCCGTCTGGTCGTCTCGATCGCCAAGAAGTATCAGGCGTCGGGCCTGCCGCTCCTGGACCTCATTCAGGAAGGCAACCTGGGCCTCATGCACGCCGTCGAGAAGTTCGACTGGCGTAAGGGTTTCAAGTTCTCGACCTATGCCACATGGTGGATCCGTCAGGCCATCACCCGCGGCATCGCCAACACCGGTCGCACCATCCGCCTGCCCGTGCACGCCGGCGACACTCTCGCCCGGTTGCAGAAGGCCCGGTCCCGCTTGGAGCTCAAGTACGGCCGTCCCGCCACGCTGCTGGAACTGGCCAAAGAGGTCGAAATGCCAGAGGACAAGGTGACCGAAGCGCTTCGTTTCGCCGCCGAACCACTCTCGCTCTCGGAGCCCCTTCGTGAAGACGGCGACGCCGAACTCGGAGACGTTGTCGAAGATCGAGGCGCCGACTCCCCCTTCGAAGTTGCGGCCACCGCCCTGCTTCCCGAGGAGATCAGCCGCTTGCTGTCACCGCTCGATGAGCGGGAACGCGAGATTCTGAAGCTGCGTTTTGGCCTCGACCGGGGCGAACCCCGCACCTTGGAAGAGGTTGGCGAACACTTCAACCTCACCCGAGAACGGATTCGCCAGATCGAAGCACGGGCGATGAGCAAGCTGCGCCACCCGTCTTCCGACACCGGCGCCCGCGACCTCCTCGCCGTCTAAGACCTCGGCTCCAGTCTGAGTTCCCCGCCGGGCCCACTTCAACGCGCCCGAAACGCTCTTTCACGCGGCGAACCCGCCCCAAACGTCCCAGCACGACACTTCAGGGTAGTTCAGGGCCGCCAACGACAGTTCGGGCGGGTTGACAGCTCCGACCGACAGTTCCGGCGTGCTCAGTTCGCGAACCCACCCGAAACGCTCTTTCACGCGGCGAACCCGCCCCAAACGACCGAAGAGGACGGTTGGGGCGGGTTTGTAGCCGGGGAGGGGTTGGTTAGAGGCTGAGCTGCACTCGGCGGTTGGAGGCGAGATCGCTCCCGAACTCGGTCGTTTCGCCCCGGCCTTCGGCGGTGAGCGAGTCGGCATTGATGCCTTTGTCGACCAGGTAGGCACGGACGGCGTCGGCCCGACCCTGGGAGAGCTCGAGGTTCGAGTCGGCGGGCCCCTGGGTATCGGTGTACCCCTCCACGGTCACGTTCGTACCCTGGGGTGCACGGGCCAGCAGATCGGCAGCCTCGTCGAGGATCGGGAAACTGACCGCAAGGATCTCGTCGGATCCGGATGCGAACTGGATCGGATTGGCTTCGAACAGCGCATTGATTTCGCCAACCACGTCCTCGGCCGGAGCGGCCGTCTCGAGCTGATCGATCACTTCGGTCACGCCGGGGACCGCCGCTGCTGCGGCGAGAGCTGCGGCCCGCTGCTCCTCGGTGTCCACCAGGCCCGTCACGGTGGCGATCGTGCCGTTCATGGACGCACCACCGTTGGCAACTCCCTCGGCATCGAGGGCGGCCACGACCTCGGGCTGCAGAATCCGCAGTCGGTTGTCGACGTCGGTGATGCCGTCGACGGCCAGAGCGTTGGCCTCGGCATCGGCACTCTCCTGAGCGGTACCCACGACACCTTCAAGAACTGCCGTCGAACCGTTCGCCAATCCCTGAACTCCTGCGAACGATCCAACCGCCGCAGCCACATCGGGCGTGAGGTCGGCCGGAGCAGCGACGGTTGTTGTGGGAGCCGTGGTGGCCGGCGCTGCGGTTGTTGTTGGGGCCGCGGTCGTGGCTGGGGCTTCGGTGGTGGTGGTTTCGGCCGCCTCGTCGCCGGCGATGGTGAGGTTGTTTCGGACGCTTGTGACGCCGGGAACGGCCAAAGCGTCACGGCCAGCAGCGCGTCGAATGTCCTCGTTGGCTACGACGCCGGTGAGGGTGGCCGTTCCGTTCCGATACGCAGCATCGATATCAAACTCACGCTCCACATCGGTGAGATCGACGTTGCCGGGAACAACCTGCTCGACCGTGTCGCTCAGCGGGTTGTCGTCGCCGCCGAATTGAGTGCACCCGTATCCGAGCAGCGCAAGGAAAACGACCACTCCGATCGCAAAGAAGATGATCTGATCGTCAGCCTTGACCGACCATTCAGGAATCAGCTTCCGTTCATCGGTTGGCTCGATGTCGTCGTGAGTCTCCACGTCCTCTAGACGGATCAGGAGCGAATCGGTCGCGAAGAATCCTCAATTGCGACGCAACCGACTTAATCGCTACCGAGCGTCCGGTCGAACCGGCCCCCGGACAGTCGGGCCAGGTCGTGAACGATGTCGAAGTGGTTGCGACCACCGACCTCAAGCTGAGTCACCTCGACGCCCCTGGACGCGAGTTCACTAGCAAACAGGCGACTCTGAGCCTTGAATGCGTCGGTTTCAATCTCTCCCCACGCCAGCGTTACCGATCCGACGGCTGTCAACGGTTCGATCGATCGAATCGGGCTGAGCTGCCACGCTGTTTCCGCCGAGAGCGATAGAGCGTCGTTCACGTAGGTGCCCACCAGGGGCCGGAGATCGTAGATCCCCGACAGCAGAACCAGACGGTCGACCGGCTCCACCAGTGCGACCGAGGCGGCGAGGTGCGCACCGGCCGATGAGCCCGACACCGTCAGTCGACCCCCGTCGCCGAGGAGCTCAGCTCGGACCCACCGACACGCCGCCTGAGCTTCGGCGACTATTTGCTCCAGTGTCGCCTCGGGCGCAAGCGTGTAACCCGCCGCGACGTACGTGGTGCCGGATGGAACGAACTCTGCGGCCGGAAAGGATGCATCGGAGCGACCTAGTTGCTGCCAGTACCCGCCGTGGAAGAACAGGTGAATATCTCTCGATTCAGCCGGGCTGGACGGCTCGAAGACATCCAGCACCGATGCCGGCGCAGGACCGTAGCGATGGCTCACCCATGCCAAATCCGCACGAACCCGCTCGCTGTCGGTCGCATACCTCTGCAGATAGGGATCGATCGATGCGACGCAACTGCTCGGTGAGTACTCACGTTCCCGAACCCCGAGGTCGGCGGGGTGGATCAAGCCAATAGACCCTTCAGAATCTGGATGAAGCGGTGGATGTCCTCGAACGAGTTGTACAGCGGAACCGGCGCCGCCCTGATCACATTGGGATATCGCCAATCACACACCACGCCGGCATCTTCCAGCGCCTCGAACACCGCCCGTCCGTCGGTACTGGGATCGAGAATCGTTAGCGCGAACTGGGCGCCACGATCCCCTATTGCAGTGGGGGTGATCGATCCGACCTTCCCTGCCAGTTCCTCGGTGAGCAGGTAGTCGAAGTACTGAATCTGTTGCTCGGACTTGGCGCGCAACACGTCTATGCCGCCCGCTTCTGCGAAGACATCGAGTCCAGCCCGGACCCCCGCCAGAGACAGGATCGGAGCGTTCGAAATCTGCCACGAGTCGATGGTGGGAATC
>CALGOA010000234.1 GCA_937958015.1 uncultured Acidimicrobiales bacterium
GCACTGTCGACTACGAACTGCGCGGCTCGGTTGCCCCGCAACACCGAAGCCTGTCGACCTCGATGGGTGATGACGACATCACCGTTCTTGCGGCGGGTCCACGAGAACCCGGTTGGATCAGCCATGGAAGTCCGGTTCGGATTCGGGGGTACACGTCCGGGCCACCGTAGACGGCGACGAATCGCAGTCTCGGTGAATTTGGACGGGTGCTGAGGTTCGGCCTAGACGGCGCTGGCTCGTTCGAGGCCGACGGTCGATGCCCAGTCCTGGGCGATGTTCCGTTCGGTCACAACGATGAGCTGGAAGTGTTCGGTGAACGCTTCCAGGCTGAACAGCAGATCTTCGACCTCGCCATCGGTGAGCTGGCCGAACTGGCCGCTCAGGATGATCGGGACCGACGAGCCGGAGCTGGCGTTGATGCGTTCGAGCTGCGGCAAGAGATTGTCCAGCGCCTCGGCGGCACCGGCTCGGGTCGGTTCGGCCGCCCGAGCGATCTGCAGTTCAAGATGCTGAGCCTTGCGTGAGGTCTCTTCAGCCTTGGCTTCCATCTGATCGATACGAGCCATCGCTCGAGCGTGACGGCGCAGAGAATCCTCCGCCGACTTGAGTTGGTCGTCGATGTCGTCAGGAGCGATGCCAGCCTGCTCACGGGCGGCCAGCTCGGTCAGTTCGATCCACTCGGTTGCCCACTGGGGAAGATCGGCGGGATCCATGGTTTCGGGGATGCCTGAACCCACCTCGTGCAGGGCGTCGTAGAGCTTTCGAAGCCCTTCGATCCACAGCGGGTTCTCGCGTTCGGTCACCTGTGCCTTGAGCGCGGCGCCAAGGTCCTCGGGCAGGACCGCACCCAGGTGTTTCTTCGCTTCCTCGGCCACCTCGGCCCGGTCGTACTCGAGCTCCCGGGTGACCGGGTCCAGCGAGAGTTCCGCCTTGGCCTCGGTGAGGTCGGCTTCGGCCCGCTGCACCGCAGCGATGGCGGCGTGCAACACGGCCTGCTTCTCCGGCGGAGCCTGTGGATTGAGTCGGTGCATCGCATACGCGGTGTACGTGGGCAGACCGATCTGGGAGAGGATCTTGGCCATTTCGGCTTCCTCTTCCTCGGTGCGCTCACGAGGCTTCTTCTTGCCTCGTTTGGTGATGCTGGGGTTGGCCAGTTCGTCGAGTCGGGCTTCCTCCTCGGCGCTCAGTACCACCGGCTGGGCGGCTGCCTCGGCTGCGATCACTTCGATTTCCGCAGACTTCAGTTCGGTGGTCGCCCGTTCGACGCGGTCATGCAACGAATCCAGATGGGCGACATGGCCGGAGCGTTTTGCTTCATAGGCCCGCCACTTCTCGATGAGTTCACGCATCCCGGGGGCCGATTCGATCAGCGTCGGGGGTTGTTCGTTGACAGCGGACAGAGCGTGGCCAACCTTGGCGAGATTGGAAACGATGCGCTGATCCATCAGGGCTTCGGAGTCGCCCGCCTTGTAGCTACGAAGGTGCTGCAGGCGGGCCGCTGCGGCGGGATCGAGATCGGCTCGAATCATCTCGACGGCGACCGCATCGATGCTGGCTCGGCGTTGGATTTGATCCAGTTCCGCATGAAGAGCCTGCGGTGCAGCATTGCCGCCGGCGGCGAGATCGGTGTCGAGGACGATGTCCTCGGTCGTGACGGGACAACGCAGATCCGCCGGTGGGACGCCGGCCAGTTCAACCAGGCCGGACACGGTCTCGACCAGTCCATGGACCCCACTGCCGTCACCGTTTGCCAGTGAACGGGCTGCATTGATCACCGGTTGGCGATCATCCACCCCGCGCCGTTGCATGACGGTGAGGAAGGGATGCAGGTTGAGGGATCCGGATTGACCCCCGAGATCGAGGCGGAGCAGGCGCATGTCCTTTCATCGACGCGATGCACGCAGCGGTGTAGAAATTCTGTGGAAGGAATTTCGAGGTGCTAAAACCCCAGCTGAAAGGGCTAGGAGACCGCTCGGGCCCGACGGGCAACCTCGACGCTGAAACGCTCCAGAGCCGAACTCATGAGCAGATCCTCGGCCCGGCGGCGAACGAAGCCCGGCAGCGGTATCACCAGCTCGACCTCGAGCTGGTAGATGACCTCGGTGTGATCAGGCTCATCCAACGAGGGGGCGAACCCGTAACTGCCGCTGATGGTACGGACGATGTCGCCTCGGATGAGGGTCCACGAGATCGAATGGGGAAGGTGTTCGGTCTCATACAGAAGTTCGTAACTGACCGAGCGCCCATAGGCAGCAGCCGTGAATTCGGCCCGTCGAACGAATCCGTCCGGCCCCCGTTCGATGATCGCTGCTTCGGCTACTCCTTCGGCCCACTTGGGGTAGCTGGCGATGTCGACCGCCACGTCGACACATTGCTGGACAGTGGCCTCGACCGTGCGTCGTACCAATCGCTGTTCTGAACGCCCCATAGATTCACAAATCTATACCTTGGAGACCCCGGTGAAGGCGGCCGGCCAGCAGGTCATAGTCAAAACCACCGATCGTTCGCTCCCGAGCCGCCGTCCCGAGCGCATGCCGCAACTGCGGATCCGAGAACAACCGATCGAGAGCATTGGCCACTGCACCGACCGAACGGGGTTCGTCTACCACGATGCCCGTCTGGCCATCGACCACCGCTTCGGCGGCGCCCCCGCTCTGTCCCGCTACCTGCGGTATTCCCGCTGCGGCGGCTTCTAGGAACACGATCCCGAACCCCTCCTGTTCCAGGCCGCCCCAACGTTCGTGACAGAGCATCGCCATCACATCCGACGCCTGATACAGACGGGGCACGTCCTCGTCGGGGATACGGCCCAGAAGGGTCACCGGCGCATCGAGTTCGTCGACCAGTTTGGCCAGATCGTCGGCTTGTCGGCCCGACCCGCCGATGAAGACCTGCACCTCCGGCCGGTTCCGATGCAATTGGGCCGCAGCTCGAATCAGTACGTCCATTCCCTTCCGAGGGACGAGCCGATTCACCGAGGACACCACCAGTGCATCCGCACCGATACCAAAGTGCCGACGAGCGGCCGCTCGTTGTGACGCGTCGGCGGGCTGAAATCGTTCGGTGTCGACGCCGGGCGGGATCACGATCGATCGCAACGATGTGTTCGCACAACGTTCCGCTTCGGCGAGTGCGTACTCGCCGGCCGACAAGGTGACCGTGGCGCCCCGGAGCACCCGGGCCAGCACCTGTTTCGACACCGGCAGCCGACCGGGAATCGTGACCTCGGCCCCATGAAGGATGACGCCGTAGGGATGATCGAGGAAGGGACCGATGATCCCCAACGGAACCGCTGGGTCGAGGAGTACAAGATCGGCATCGAGGTGATCGGCCAGACGGTCGATCCGGCGGGGCAACCATGGGTACGGAATCAGAATGGGTTCAACGGAGCGCTCGATCCAATACGGCTGCGCCGAGTCGAACGCCACCGACCCGGCATGGGGGGTGCAATACACAGCGGTGGTTTCGGGCGGAAGCCGGCGCCACAACTCCCACAGATAGTTTTGTATCCCCCCAACCTTGGGGGGATAGTCGTTGGTGACCAGAAGGTGTTTCATCCGGCCGCCCTCGCATCGAGTCGACCGATGGCCCAGCGAGCGTGATCGCTGAGCTGAGGATCGGGATCGTCAGCGAATCGACCCAGCGTGTTCCGTATGGTGGCATCGGCTGGGTCGGCGATGTTGCCGGCCACGACCAGTGCGGTCCGCCGAATCACATTGGGATTGCGATCAGCGATGTACCAGCGGCCGAGACGGTCCAGTAGTTCGTCGTCGCTGGCTCCGAACAACCAGTGAAGGTCCACCGTCGTTTCGCTCTCGGGTTCGGCATCCGGTGCGGCCGTGAACTTGGCGGGCGGGCAAACGTCCTGACAGTCGTCACAGCCATAGAGTCGATCGCCGACGGCCTCCCGGAATTCGATCGGGATCGGGTCCGGTCCCTGCACCAGCCAGGCCAGGCAGCGGCCCGCATCGATCATGCCCGGGGCCAGGATGGCGTCGGTCGGGCATCCGTCGAAACACCGCCGGCACGAACCACAGCCGTCGTCGACGGGTTGGTCGTTGGGAACCAACGGCGCATCGGTGACGACCGATCCCAGGACAACCCAACTGCCAACCCCGGGAACGAGCAGATTGGCGTTCTTCCCGTACCAGCCAAGACCGGCCCGCCACGCCACGTTTCGGTCGACGATCGCATTGTCGTCGGCTTTGACCACGGCCCGATACCCGGCCTGGCGGAGCACCGAACCCATCGCGTCCAGGGCGACCCGCAGGTCGGCGTAGTGGTCAACCCAGGAGTAGCGGGCGACGCGACCGCTGGGAGCCTCAGGTGCGGCCGGTGCCATCCGGCGATAGTCCCACGCGCCGGCCACGACCGTTTCCACGCTGGGCAAACTGGATGCCGGATCACTGCTTCGATCCGGGTTCCGGTACGTGAACGCCATCGAGGCGGCGAGACCTTCGGCCTTGCGCTGATGCAACAGGGTGCGAGCCGGCTCGAGAATCTCGTTGGTTGTTACGCCGACGGCAACGAGTCCGGCGTTGCGTCCCGCAGCCAGAACCGCTTCGGTCAGTTCGGGCATCGATGCAGCGACGGAGGGTCGAGAGCTAGGACCGACCGCCATCTCGTTACCGAAGGTCGAAGCAGATTTTGATGGCGCCACGACGACCGGCGTTGACAGCGTGGTCGAGCGCGTCCTCGTATCGATCCAGTGGGTAGGTCTGGGAAACCAGCCGTCCGAGCTTGGCGGAACCGACGAGATCGGCGGCCAGTTTGAACGTCTTGGCGGTGGTGCCATCGGCCAGGGTTTCGGTGCCGTAGGTGTAGGCGCCGACCAGTTCGGTCTCGCGGTGCCACAGTGCGGTGAGATCGATCTTTTCGGTGCCGGGCATTCCGATGAGAACAACCCGACCGCGTGGTTTGGTCATGCCGATCGCCTGGTCGATCGTGGCCGCGGAACCGATGGCGTCGATCGTTACGTCGGCGCCCCCGCTGAGGTCTCCGCCGATCGAGAAACTGCCCGTGGCCCGGCGAACCGCTCGAAGCAGCTGCGTCGGATCGACGACGGTGGTAGCGCCAAGCGATGCCGCTAGCTCTTTTTGCTCCGGATACTTTGCACCGACGACGATGTCGCCGGCCTCGGTGTACTTGCGCAGGGCGGCGATGGTGACCAGACCCATGGTGCCGGCGCCGATAACAGCGACGGTCGCCCCGGGAGCCACCTTGGCTCGAAGCGCCCCGTGAACACCGACGGCGGTCGGTTCGATCATGACAGCCGCCTCATCGCTTAGACGTTTGGGTACCGAGCGGATCTGAGACTTGTGAGCCACAAACTCGCTGGACCAGCCACCACCGGTGGAGGCGCAGTAGCCGATCTGGATTCCGGGCTTGATATGACCACAGACCAGATGGCGATAGTCATCGCCGTCGCCGGGTGCGGCGCCCTTGAACGGAGGGTCGAAACCTCGGGCTTCGTGTCCCAGTACCGGATCGATAACCACCCGATCACCTTTTTCGTTGCGGCCGATGACCTCGTGACCCATGACGAACGGGAACGAGACCCAGGGACCGAAGTAGCGGGCCGATCGCCCCTCGACGGTGGCGAGGTCACTTCCGCAGATGCCGCTGAGAATCGTTTCGATGCGCTGCCAACCCTCGCCGGGCAACGGGGGCGCACTACCCTCGACCACCTTCAACGGCGACCGTTTGGCCGCGCTGCCGGGTCGAATGCGCGACGCCACCGCTGCGGCCACATAACGGCCCTCGTTCCGGGAGAATTCCAGCGCCTTCACGGGTGAGGACTGTAGCTGGGCCAAAGCGAACTGGTCTCGGCTCCCACCCTGGGGATTGTCCCCGCTGGTCGATTCACCGGAGCGGTCGGTCCTGACTACGATGTGATCGTGGACACATCGACCGAAACACCCGAGACCACCGACGACGCCGCCGAAACCGATGAGCTGATCGAGGATGAACTGCTCGTCGAGGAAATCTCCATCGACGGGATGTGCGGCGTCTACTAGACGCTCTCGACTGGCGGTGCACTTCGATACAACCAAGACCTGGCGCCTTCACCCCCGGGTGGCGTTGCGGCCCGAACCGTTCGGCGCCATGGCCTACCACTACGACAGCAGGCGGCTGAACTTCCTGCGATCCCCGGACCTTGTGGTGCTCGTCGAACGGCTCGGAGACTTCGATACCGCGGCCGAGGCGCTGGCCACGGTGCCGCCGAAACGTCAGGCTGCGTTCACCAAGGCGCTCGAATCGCTGGCCGCCAGCAACTTCCTCGAGAGTTCGGACCCTGACCACCCAGATAGCGAAGCGCTTGCGCCGTCGATGCGAGCGGAATCGAGAACCACCGACGCCAACCGCTGCGGAGGGACGGAGCAGCTCGCAAACGTCCACCCAAATAGCGAAGCGCTTGAAGCGACCGGAGACGGCGCCCCAGCGCCGTCGATGCGAGCGGAATCGAGAACCCTATGACCCTGACCGACCAACTGAAACGGGGGCTCGATGCCCCGATCTGCCTCACGTGGGAACTGACCTATGCGTGCAATCTGGCCTGCACCCACTGCCTGAGCTCCTCGGGACGGCGTGATCCCGACGAACTGTCCACCGCCGAAGCGCTCAGTGTCATCGATCAGTTACGAGCGATGCAGGTGTTCTATGTGAACCTCGGTGGCGGCGAACCAATGCTCCGGCCCGACTTCTTCGAGTTGATCGATTACGCAACCACCAATGGTGTTGGTGTGAAGTTCAGTACCAACGGCAGCCGCATCAACGCCGAGAACGCGGCTCGGCTCGCTGCGATGGACTATCTGGATATCCAGATTTCCCTGGATGGCACCGACGCTGCGGTGAACGATCATGTCCGGGGCGAGGGTTCCTACGACGAAGCCATCCGGGCGATGCAACTGCTCCAGGACGCCGATTTCGGCGAGTTCAAGATCAGCGTGGTCGTTACCCGCCACAACGTGGATCAACTGGACGAGTTCCAAAATCTGGCCGAACGATTCGGCGCGCAACTTCGGCTTACCCGGCTACGCCCCTCGGGTCGTGGTGCCGACAGTTGGCATGAACTGCACCCCACTCAGGCTCAACAGCGTCAGATCTACGAGTGGCTGCTCGCTCATCCGAACACCCTGACGGGTGATTCGTTCTTCCATCTGAATGCGCTGGGCGAGGAGAACCTTCCGGGTTTAAACCTGTGTGGCGCAGGGCGGGTCGTGTGCCTGATCGACCCGATAGGCGACGTTTATGCCTGCCCGTTCGTCCTGCACGACGAGTTCAAGGCCGGCAACGTTCGGGGCGAGGGCGGCTTTACGTCGGTCTGGCGAGAGAGCGACCTCTTCCTCGACCTGCGGGAGCCCGAAGCCGAGGGCGCGTGCACGGCCTGTGGCATGTACGACGCCTGCCAAGGCGGTTGTATGGCGGCGAAGTTCTTCACCGGAATTCCCCTCAGCGAACCTGACCCGGAATGTGTTGGCGGCCACGGCGAGGAATGGTTGGCCGCCGCCAACCCGTCGACATTGCCCCGCAACACCTCTGATCATTCTCGACCCGGTGCGGTCTCGGTGAGCCTCGGGCGACGATAAGGCACGAACCGGTCGGAACTCCCCGTTCGGGTTGTCTTCAGCGTTGTCTGAGCCCGA
>CALGOA010000235.1 GCA_937958015.1 uncultured Acidimicrobiales bacterium
TGGCGTTTTCAATGGTGGGGAGCTGGGCCGATGCCGGGAGGGCAAGAACCGTTCCGGCAACGATCACCAGGGCGGCAGTTAGGGAACGAAGCACATGGGTCTATCGGTTCATCTGGGGTGAAACCCTGAGCGCAACTTGTCGGGCAGTTGTCCCTAGGCCCCGTCGGCCCCACCTGCGGATGGACCCGGACCCGTTTGTGGGTTCGAGTCCATTCTGCGGTTGGGCTAGCCGATGGTGATGATCTTCTCGGCCAGCATCACACCGAGAGCCAACACGCCGATCCCGGCGAAGCGGTACAACCAGTTGGCTTCCCACTTCTTGCCATCTCGACCGAACCAGCCCAGGAACGTGAGAACCAAACCGGGGAAGCCAAGGATCACGAAACCGAGCCGTATAAATCGGGCCGGGTCATCGACCCGGGACGAGACCAGACCAGCGAAGAGGGTGCCCACCACCAGCATGATCGTGGTCTTGGTGATACCGCCCGGCAGCAGACGAACCAGCCATGCCGCATTGGGCAGCCGATCCTTGTGCAGGCTGAGCAACTGCGGAATGGCGAACACCGCAACACCGGCGTAGAGCTCCCAGACGTTGCCGAGGTACGCAACCGCCACGAAGAGGAGAAGGCCGGACTGGAACAGGATGGTGATGGTCCGTTGGATGTTCCCGGGTTTGGGCATCTTGCCCGGTGAAACCGTCTGAAGTCGGAGCGGATACAACCAGACGACGACGGTCTCCAGAACCATACGAATCACCAGAGCGCCGAGCACGAACAGAGCGACCGTTCCCGACCGTTCGGCGATGGGTACCTCGAGACCGCTCAAGGCGGGCAATGCACCGATGAGCTTCTTGGCCGCCCAGGCGCCGATCAGGCTGGCGATCACGATGTCGGCAACCCGGTCGAAGTGGTGTTCGGCCGAACGGCCCGGTTCCCGACGAAGCGGTCGAGCCTTCGATGCGATCAGAGGGATCGTGAAGAAGAGCAACGCCAGTCCCAGATAACCTCGCAATGCATCTGCAGAGTCCATATTCCCGGCTGCAACTACAGCGGCACCGAAGGCGAGAGAGGCGAGGAAGCCACTCAGCGAGTCGAAGGTGCCGAGCAGGATGAGGAGGACCATGAGCCCGAGCGCCGGTGGAATCGGCTGGGAGTCAACGGTCAGTGCGGCGATCGTACCGAGAATGATGCCGAGGATCGGCAGGATCAGGGTGAGGGATCCGAACATCGCCCGTCCGTAGATCGCATCGTTGATCATGCGGGCCGCGAGTGGCGACTTGGCCGAGATGGCTGAGGGAACGGTGGCGCTGAAGTCGTCAACCACACTGTGCAGGAACGGCATACGCCAGGTGAAGGAGCTGTCGCCGATGGCGTCTCCCTCCAGCGAAATCTTGGGATCCTTGCCGCCGGCTCCACCGAGCTTTCGCTTCTTATTGGCTGCGGTTTCTCCGGTCCCGCTGCTTCGTCCTGCGACCGCTGCACCAGCGCTGGCTCCGGCGGCACCGGCCACAGAACCACCTGCAAGGGTTCCGCCTGCCGCTGATCCGCCCAACGCCGCAGGGACAGCGGTGGAGGCACCGATCGTGCCAGCACCGGCTCCACTGAACCCGAAGGCCGAGGCACCTGCGGTGAATCCACCGGCTCCGGCGCCACCGGTTGTCCCGGTCAGGACGGTCAGAAGAGCGAAACCGGAGACCATCGTGGCGACGGCCGCTGCGGCGTGGTTGGCGACGATGTACGGGGGAAGCAGGGTGTCGTCTTCGATTGCGAAGGCGAGGTCTTCCACGGGAGGTTCTTCGTCGAACCACTCGGGCGGCTCCTCGAGAGGATCGGGCTCATACCGGGTGAGGACGGCTTCGTCGTCGATCTGGAGATACCACGTGTATTGGACGGGTTCACGCTCGAATGATTGCCCGTCGACGACGACCCGATGTCCGCCAGCGTCCAGACCGGCAGGGATAACGACGGTGGTGTCGAATTCGCCGTCGAGTCCTACGGTGGCCGTTCCCAATCGGATTGGATCCGAGAACATGGTGATGATCGCCTGTGACCCGGGATTGAAGCCGACTCCTCGGACGTTCGCCGTGCTGCCTTCCAGCGTCGAGTCGATCTCCACTGTGAATTCCAGTTCGGCCTGAACCGGGGGAGTGGTAGTGGTGGTCGCCTCGGTGGTGCTGGTGGTGCTCGAGGTGGTTGTGTCTGCCGATGTGGCCGGCACCTGGGCCAGCGCAGTGGTCGGGTTGGCGAACGTCACCGTTGTCGCCGGAGTCGTGGTGGTGGGAGCTGCGATAGTCGCAGTTGCGACCGGCTGAGTTGTTGTGGTCACCACCGCGGTCGTCGGAGGAGCGGTGGTCGTCCCTGCAGTGGGTGCGACGGTGGTGGTCGGCGCAACGGTGGTGGTGGGAGCAACCGTTGTCGTCGGCGCGGTCGTTGTCGTGGTCGTTGTCGTGGTCGTCGTTGTGGTCGTAGTCGTAGTAGTAGGCGGCGGGCTGACGGTGAGGGCAACCTGACCGGTCGACGGGGACAGTTCTGCCGTTCCACCGTAGTTGGCATCGATCGTGTGAGCTCCGGCTCCGCCGGCGGTGGTATTGCAGGTGGCGGTGCCGGAGCCGTCGAGGGCGACCGCCCCGCAACCGGGAACGGCGACGGTGTCGTCGGTGAAGGCCACGGTTCCAGTGGCGGTAGCGGTGCTGGGCGAATCGACGGTGACCGTTGCGGTGTAGGTCACGGCGGCGCCGATGTCTACAGGGTCGGGCGTTGCAGAGACAGCGGTGGTGGTGGAAGCCTGCGCCACCACGAACGCGCTGGGGCCGGAGGTGCTGGGGTCGAATGCGGGATCGCCGCTGTAGATGGCAACGATCGAGCGACTTCCCAGCGCCATCGTGCTGATCGGAGCGCTGGTGGCGTCACCGAAGCCATCGACGGCCACCGGACCGCCGGCATCGATTCCATCAACCTGAAACTGCACCGTTCCGCCCGTGGGGGGTGGAGTTACAGAAGCGGTGAAGGTGACCGGTTCGGCGTGGACGCCGGGCGAAACCGGAGTGCTTGAGGTGATGGCCGTGCTGGTCGGGGTGGTGGCAGGGCCAGCGATGTAGGTAATGGTGATGAGTCCGTCGCCGGCCCGAACGCCGCTGGTGAGGGTGGCACCAACCGGCCCGTAGCCGCTGCCGCCACCACCGTTGCCGCCGGAGGGGTCGCCGAACTCGTCGCCGCCGCCACCTCCGCCGCCGCCGTAGTAACCGCCGCCTCCGCCGCCACCGGGCGACTCGGCGTTGAATCCGGCCCCTCCGTCACCGCCGGCGCCACCCTGGCCAAGGGTTCCTGCGGTGCCGTTTCCTCCGGCAGCGCCGCCTGCGACCTGCGTGCCTCCGGAGCCGAAGATGCCGAGGAATCCCGAGTCGTTACCGTCGCCGCCGGTGTTGCCACCGCCGGCGCCGCCGTTGGAGGGAATGTTGATGTTGGTGTTCTCGGTACCGCCACCGCCGCCGGCCACGACGACTCGATCGGCGAGGAGGCAGGAACTGGTTGCGGCACAGGCTCCGCTGCGAATGTCCGAGGCGCCACCTCCTGCTCCGGCTGGGGCGAAACCGCCGGTGCCCGTATCTCCGCCCCCGTTGAAGCCACCGGTGCCGGCGTTGCCCTGTCCGCCGACCATGATTTGTAGAACTTCGCCCGGCGTTACGGCCAGCGTTGCCGTGGTCTGACCGCCCAGGCCCGGGTCACCCCAGCCGGTCTCACCGGCGGCGCCGTAGACGTCGACGTCGATCGACGTGACGCCGGCGGGAACGGTGAACTGCTGGGCAGCACCGGTGTAGTTGAAATCGACCGATGCGGCGGCGGCGGGTGATGCTGGCAAGAGCAACGAAACCACGACGACGGCAACGGCAATACGAACGAAACGTGCAAACCAGGAGCGGCAATCCATGCACTCATTTCGGCCCTGCTCACGTGTGTTTTAGCCCTGACAGCACGAGACCCGAAGAAATCAATCCGCCATACCCTGCCCAGTTCAGGGCACTATTTTGGTCCGGACAGCGCGACCAGCGTCCGTCTCGGGACACCTCGCGATGTAGTGGTGTCGGCTATTCGATGGCTGCCAACTCGTGCAGCTCATCAGCCACGGTCGGGTCGCCCGTGATCGACTCGACCGGCAGGTTTTCTCGCCGCCAGAGCCACAGGTCCAGGTCGGCTCCGGTGGAAACCGAGGTGGTCGATCATGGTCCGACCCTAGACCCAACGTGCGGGCCGGTGGACGGGAATTTGGCTGGCCAATGCAGGATCAGCCGGTGTTTGGCTCGAAGTTTTGGTTGATGGTCTCCACGTATTTGGCAATGCCAGATTGTTTCGCGATGCAGAGGTCGGCCCCGAACTCGTTTGCGCGCTCAATATCGGCGCGGGATTCCAGCGTTGGGACCATGACTGCAACGAGTTGATCGCCATGCGTTGAATCAGCTCGGAGCAGGGCAAGTGTCTCAAATCCGCTCAGGCCCGGCATGTTGATGTCCATCATCACCAGGGCGACAGCGCTCGGCTCAGCGCCTTCGAGGCTTTCGAGGAAGGACCGCCCGGAGGCAAACTCGGTGATCGGATTGCGCAAGTGCGACATTGCAAACACGCGACTCAGTATCAACCGCTCGGTGGCATCGTCGTCGACGATGACGATCGAACCGGCTATGTCAACAGCGGTCACCGGACGTCTTCAGTGGGGAATCGGAGAACCACGCTGAATACCGAGCCCACACAGGAGGCCGATGCTGACCCGCCGTGGAGCTGAACGACGCGATCCACGATCGCCAGACCCAGACCGCTCCCGCTGCCCTCGCTTACGAGTCTCTTGAAAGGTGTGAAGACGGTCTGATCGACTGCCAGATTCTGATCGACCCGATTTCGGACTGCAATCGAGACGGCAGTCTCGTCCTCGGCTAGTTCGATCATCACATCGTCGTCCGCCCCGTACTTCACAACGTTCTGGAAGAGGTTCACTAGCGCCTGTTCCACGAGAACGGCATCGCACTCAAGTCTTGCGTCACCCTTCACATGCGCAGTGAGACCACTCTCGGCAACCGCGGCGGTGACCAGGTCGGGCAGCACAACCGAACGTGCCGGTCCCCGGCTCAATGCAGCCAGGCGTCCGTATCCGAGCAGTAGTTCCTCCAGCCTCACCGCCGAGTCGCGTAGCGGCGTGACAAGTTCTCGAAGTGAACCCTCTGTGTCGATCACCGCGAGGTCGGCCAGATTGACGAGGTTCTTCACCGGTGAGCGAAGGTCGTGGGAGGCCATGTGGACGTACTGTTCGAGCGCCTGGTTGGCGTGTTCCAGTTCGACCGCCTGTTCGCGTAGATCGATGGTGATTTCCTCCTGGACCTGCATGCCCCGACGTAGACCGAGTTCGTCGACGACGACGGCGGCAAGGTCGGCGAGCGCCTCCTGTTGCTCTGGGTCAAGTTGGTTCGGTTTTGTGTCAAAGGCGCACAGGGTGCCGAGGCGATGGCCGTTTCCAAGGATCAGCGGGGCGCCAGCGTAGAACCGCACCCCGAAGGGTCCGGTTACGAGCGGATTGTCAGCGAAACGGTCGTCGGCGGACGCGTCCGGCACGATCATGATGTCGTCGCTGTGGATGGCATGACCACAGAAGGAGATGTCTCGGGGACTTTCATCCAGCTCAATCCCGTGGGTCGACTTGAACCAGTTGCGCTCTCCGTCGAGAAATGAGATCAGAAAGATCGGGGCGTCGATGATTCGTGAGGCCAGTCGGGTGAGTCGATCGAAGACCGCTTCGGGGTCGGTGTCCAGGATGTCCAACTCGTGCAGCGCGGCCATTCGTTCGTCTTCGTCGGCCGGTATCTCTGCCGGTTTCACGAGTTGGCGATTTCGGTGACGACCGAGTGGATAGCGGCCCGGAACTCATGAATGTCGGGATCCTTCACCACGTACGCCCCTGCGCCCAGCGCGTGGGCTCGCTTGCGGTCCTCTTCGGCAACCGACGACGTGACCACGGTGACGTTGAGTGCGTTCACATCGAACTCGCGGCCCATGATTTCCAGGAACTGATGTCCGTCGACCTTTGGCATTCTCAGATCGAGGAGCACCAGATCGATGTCGTCCTGGCCGTTGACCCTGATGTGCTCAACCGCTTCAGCGCCGTCGCGAACGACGATGAGGTCGATTCGCTCCTCGGTCTCGGCCAGGGCGATACGCATCAGCCTTGCCTCGTCGGCGGAGTCCTCGACCAAAAGGATCTGGATCGGACCCTCCCTCGGTCGACGCACCGCCTCCCAGTCATTGTCGTTCACCGGTTTGCCGAGAAGATGATCCACTGGGATCGCGAAACGCCGGGCCAGCCGATGGGGTAAATCCATACTGAGCCAGCGGCTCAGTCCCATGGGAAGGGTCGACACCAGGATCAGGCTTGGCGCCACAAGGGGAATGACGTCGGCGGCTGCGGCCATCGGGTCGTGCCCGCCGAGTTGACCTGTTGCCTCGATCCCGATTCGTTCAAACAGCGCCAGCGCATCCCGCAGCTGCAGCTCGGCTCGTTCGTGAGCGTCTATCTCATGCCCATGGATCGACGAAATCGACTTCGGTACCGGAATGAGCAAGTGCACGTGCAGGTCCGGATCACCGCTCTGAAGTTCCAACAGCCGAGTGGTGACGTGAGCTCCAACTTCGGTGCCGTCGGTCAATACCAATATGTTGTGCAACGGTTCGCCCCCAGACATTCGTCCGGGTACCTTACTTGCCCCGGTGCGGTCAGGGCCGGAGGGTTACGCTGCGTCCTTCTGTCTTTCGAGAGGCTCGACGTGAATGCTGACGCAAGAGATCCACGGTCGACAGATGCGGTTGCGCTTGAGCGACACGCCAAGGCGTTGTCCCACGAACTGCGCTCGTCGGCTCGACAGGTCAAGTCGTTTACGCAGCTTCTCGGGTCGGTGGTGCCGGACTCGGACGATGGCGGGAGCGGCGAATACCTGAGAATTCTTGGATCGGCGGCCGACTCACTGCAGACGAGGATCGAGGGAATCGATTGGTTCTTCGCACTGACAGCCGGCGAGCTTCATCCCGATCGCATAAGCCTCGTCGCAGTTTTCGAGAAGGCTGTGGAGGTGCTGGCTGACGAGATTGCCGGCAAGGGCGCCGTAGTTCGAATCGAGATTGAGTCCGGTGACTATGTGGTCAATGTTGACGCCGAACGCATTGCGAAAGTGGCAACCTCGTTGGTCACGAACTGCCTCACGTTCTGTGACGCGCCCGCTCAGATACACCTCTCGTTTCGGTCTGTCCACGACGTCGTGGAGGTGACCGTCTCCGACACCGGTCCCGGCTTCGGTTCATCGTCGCCCGAAGACGCATTTGAGTTGTTCCGAAGATTTCACGGATCCGACTATCCGGGGCTCGGAGTGGGTCTTGCGGGAGTGCAGACCGTGATCGAACGCCACGGCGGGCACGTTCAGTTGACGACCTCGCCGTCAGCCGGGACGGCTGTAACCCTCACCCTGCCGCACTAGGAGATCTTTGTCTGCTGCGGTGGCACTGGTCGGACCCATCCACGGGGTATTTTACCGCTAGGTACACCTGGAGGGATCGGATACTCTCGCCGAAATCGGCGGATATCGAAGCACTGAACATTGAAGAAGCGCTCACTCGCCCGGTGGCTTGTGTCGTTGTCGGTATGCCTACTTGTGTCGGGCTGCACTGGGAACGATCTCGCAGTTTCGTCTTCCGACGCTTCTCCGGCTGAGGCGACCACGTCGGTCACGACCGCAACCTCCGAGGTCGTAGCCGCCACCGCTCCACCTACAACCCTGTCCGATTTCGAGCGTCAGCGCATCGAGAACGCCAAGAAGCGCAAGCGAGAGACGGCGCTCGCAGAATCGGCGTTCCTTTCGTACCAGAAGGCACTGGAAGATCTCGACGCGGATGCGGCAACCGGTCTGGTTACCGATGTGACCTTCGACTGGTACCACGACAGCATGGTTCTTGCGCAGTCGGGGACCCGCGAGGAACTGGACATGGCACCGGTCCATCAGTTTGTGACCGCACTGCGACTTAGGGCATTGCTGGGATCTGAGATCCACGATCTGGCCTCGGGCGAGGAGACGTTCGCACTCCTGGTCGCGGCCGGGTTGCCGCCCCGGCCGCCGAACTTCGACGATTTTCGTGTCGCGGTTAGCGGTCCGGCGCCTTTCCGGGGATCTGTTCGCGATGGGGCCCAACGAACCTGGTGGACCCTGCAGCGCAACGACGATGTTTGGCTTGTCAACGCCCAGTACACCTACAACTTCCTGAGCTTCCTCGGTGACGACATGTTCGCACTTGAGGTCTTAACCGGCAGGCCCTTAACCCGGGTCGAGTACATCGAGTACGTCTCCAGCGTTGCCGGAATTGATGTGGCCGAGATCCCTTAACAAGTTCGCTGTCTTCGCCGCTGGGCGGACGCGAAAGGGTGGCCCGCTTGGGGCGACCCGATCAGTGGCGTAGGACCGGTACCCAGCGGGTTCCGGACTCGTTTTGATTGGACTGCGAACGCTGGCGGACCAGACGTCGCTTCTTTCCTACCGATGCGATGAGCCGACGGTGATCGGCCTCTCGGTGTCGGTTGGCGATGGTTACCTTCGCGAGCTGCAGTTCGTGTGCAGACATGATTCTTCCTTCGATTGAGTGGTTTCTCTTGACTCGTCCCGCGTCGTCCTGGGCGGACGGCGGCGCCTCAGTGCGCGGTGGATGGGACGTGGTGAGTTGGGGTGCGGACGCTGCGTGCGGCTCGACTAGAGCACTGAAGTTGCAGCGACCGGGAGGCAACGAACAGCGCCGAGTTCGCTACGAATCGGACTGGTGGGTCTGAAGAGAAGTACTGCCATGTTGCCTCCTTACTCCGTTGAAGGGTTGTGTCTACCTATCCATGGTCTACGCATCTGCGAAGTCGTGCAACCGAATTACGACGGCACCTTCACCGTGTCGACTAGTGCTCGCTGGCCGGGCGCTTCTCGACTCGGTTCGGTTCGGCGACGAGTGTGTGTCGACCAACGTCCGCTGACCGAGCGTTTGTCGACGGGCCTGTGGTCGTCGATGGAGGTGTGACCGTCGAATCAGTTGATTTCGGCGTTTCCGCCCGCAGCTTGTACGGCGATGAGAAGTTCTTCGGCCCCAAGACGGCTGATGCCGGAGCTGATCACGGACGGAACAGTGTCGACCATCAGCTTCGCCGCTCGAAGGTTGGCCCCGGTGGTTTCTCTGATCGCCTTGATCACCTCAATCTCTCGATCACCGGCGTCGCTGAGCACCACGGTGCTGCCTCCCATTCGAACGCCGCTGCTAGCCGGGTGGTCATCGTGCTCCAGCGTGAGCAGGTCACCCGGTTGACAGTCGAGCGCGGCGCAAATGGCAACTAGCGTCGTAAATCGAATGGCCTTGGCCTTACCGGTTCTCAGGATCGAGACGTTCGCCTGGGTGATGCCGATCGCCCGGGCCAGTTCGGCCGCTGACATACCTCGTCGGTGCAGAAGTTCGTCGAGGTGAACGACGACCCACCCCTCTGTAGGGGCGGGCATTAGACGATGTCCTCCATATCGGTCTGCAGCTCCTCGCCCCGGTTCCAGATCCAGCCGATCGACATGGCGATGAACAGCAGAGCCAGGAACGGAACCTCGAAGACGAACAGGCCGTAGTCGTCATCTGACGGAAGACCGATCGACTCGATATCGAGCGCCTCGGCGATCCGACCGGCCAGGAACAGGTCTCTTGTTAGATAGCCGACGCCGATTGCCAGTAGCGAGGCGATGGTTCGGAGGGTGACCTTCGTTGTCATGTCGGGTCCGAACAGCGGCACGTCACTACCTCGGATCAGAACCTGGGCGGCAGTGAACAACATCGTGGCGACGCCGAACAGGACCAGAGCCGAAGCAACGGTCCATCCGATTCTGAGCGCGTCCTCCGGGAGCGCGACGGGTGTCACCGAGACGATGCCGGGGGCGGTCGGGTCGACCGATGGTGCCTGAATCACATACTTGGGGCCGGCTGCGAGCGTGTCGGTGAATAACGACCCGACGATCGCTACGAGGCCCATTGCCGTCAAGACCGCAGCGCCGAAGAGGAAGAGCAGGCTCGGCCCCTTCCAGCGCTGGTACCAGCGCTCCAGCCAGCTTGGCATCCAAGTGTTTGTTCGAGTTTCAAGATCCGCGCCCATATCGATAAACAATATAGATCATCGGCCTTCCACACGAAAGTGCTGCCGTTTCTCGAGTGCGGCGTTCTGGGATGACGTTCGAATCGGGGGTGTCTATTGGAGTGGTGGTTCTTCTTGCATTGAGAAGATGATGGTGTAGTCGTCCGGTGATTGGACCTGTAGCCCTACGAA
>CALGOA010000236.1 GCA_937958015.1 uncultured Acidimicrobiales bacterium
GGCCGCCCAGGTGTCGTTGGATGCCGCGAACACGATCGAGTTGATCGTGCCGGCAACAACACCCGAGATCGTGGAACCCCAGAGGAACGCATGCACCCGGTCGGCCAGAGGTTCGGGTTCCACCCGGTCGATCCACCACAGAACCGGCCCCACGATCAGCAGCGGGATGAAGGCCAGCGGAATCGCCAGCGGGGTCTGGACTGCGATCGCAATCGTCAGCGGTACGGCCAGGACAAGTCCGACGACGACCGGCCAGGACAGCCAGCCGTTCAGCTTTGGTTTGGATTCTGCGTTGCCGGAGACATGCGAGGTCCAGGCCCAGCCATCCCACCAGCGCCACTCGGTCATGCCCCACGGGTCGGCGTACCAACCAGCCGGTGTCTCGGGGACAGCGGGTGGATCCGGCAAACGGGGTACCGGCGGAAGGTTTGAAGGTGATCCCGGCGTTACTGGCTGCACCTCGCAACACTAGTCCCCGTCGGTTTGGAGACCATCCCGCCGGGTGTCTTACACCTGCACAAGTCGCCCGACGACGCCACGACGCCGACTGGTGATTCGATGTCCGGTGAGTAGCGGCAACCGGCCGACAACTCCCGAGTAGGGCTGGTCTGGGTCGAGCAGGGTTGGATACCACCGGTCGCCCTGAGACGGGTTTCGAACGATCCGGCGGGCCTTTCCGAACGTCCTCAAGTCGCTCGACGACGCCATGTACCAACCATCGTCGGATGCGAAGGTCACGAGCCAGCGCCGGTGATTGGTGGACCACACCGGAACAGGAGTGAGCGTGTAGTTGAGGCCAGCCGGTGGCTCCACGGCCATCCCCGCGGTATTCCATTGGGTGCTGCCGGCCGGCGCCGAGGCCCGGTGGACGCGGCCCCACCGGCCGTTCCCGTGGCGGTTGCCAAAGAACATCGTCCAGTTGTCGCCATCCTGCACTACGCGGGGCGACTCGGCGCCTCGGAACCCTTCGCCGGTGAGTTCGACGCCCTCCATGACCGTGCCGCGCCAGTCCCATGTCCATCCACCGTCGTGGGAAGTGACCTGACCGATGCTGGAGATCTCGTCCCAGGACTCACAATGCACAAAGCCATGCAACTCATTGCCGTGAGGGAGTACCGAGGTGATGCCGGCATAGCGAAAACGTCCCGGGCCATCCGGTATCGCCGATGGTCCGAACACCCAGACGCCAGGTCCGACCGCGGCGAACGAGGACCCGTCGTGTCGATAGGTGTTGCCGTTACCCGAGGTTGAATAGACCGCGATGCCGGCGCCGGTTTGGATGTGGCACAGGGCAGCATCCCCGGGGGCCGGAAGCGTGTTCGACGAGTGGTGGTCAGCATCGAATTGTTCCTGCCAAGACCACTTCGACCGGTTACGAAGGCGCGGCTCGGCGGCGTCGGCCAGCGATGGTGTCAACATCACGGTCGCCGCGCCAGCTGCGCTTGCTACAAGAAAATCTCTCCGCCTCATCTGGACCCTTTCAGAGCGTGTGATTCCACAGCCACTGGCTTCGTGAAGCCTCAGCCGTCTGATGCGTTCATTTCGACCGCATTCTCTGGATCGACTCGTGAGGGCCACTACTGAAGTCGCCGATGCAATATCCATGCCGACCAACCAACGCCCCAACCCGATCCACATCACGCCCCCAAGGCACGCAACGCATCAACTTCTGTGACGTAGTTGTGGCGCCTCCCAAACGGACGGCGGTTCCGGTCGGTCACCTACCCTCGAACGCCACAACTCGATGCACATCGCACCCCGGAGGGTGCGAAACGCATCAACTTCAACCTTCGGAAGTGGTCTTTACTGGTTTGCTGTTGTGGTGAGCGTCGAACGCATGTGAGTTGGGTCTCGGGCCGCAGTCGAGCTGCATCAGAACGGCAGCGATGATCGCGGTGGAGCGAAGTAGGAGAGAACCATCGCAGGGAGGATGCCGCCAACGAGTCCCAAGATCACGAACATGCCGAACGAGTAACCCTTGCGCCTGGCGTGTGCCGCAGGCAGGTATATCGCCAAGCCCAACAGTCCCAAAAGCACCAGAGCGAAAAGTGCGTCCACAACTCTCAGAGTACACGCACTTAGAAATCGAGGCTGCGCGGCTGTTCATAATGGTTTGGGGGCAGCGGAGACCGCTGGTCTCAGTTTCTGGGCAACGGCCGCTCGGCTGCACCTGAGGGCTGCCATGGCGACGGGCGACGAGGCTCCCGATCGCCGGATAGTTGACCGGGAGATCCGGGCCGACTGCGGGGTCGATTCGCTGGAAACAGCATCTGGGCAGCATGAAATGCGAATTCAAATCCCGAGACCAAGAGGAGTGCGCCCAGAACCGACACCCCAGGGATCAACGAAACGGCGCCGACGCCAGCAACAAAAGCTGCCCTCCACCCAAAGAGCCAAGCCAACATCGTTGCCTGTTCCCAGTTTGGCATTCTCATGTCAACACGGTAGGTCGATCACTCGACCGGTCAAGTGCAGGTTGTCGTTTTTGTGGATCCGCAATTGCGACAGGAGACCGTTCGAACAGTTCCGCTGCATCCTGGATTCCAGTTGGCCTGGCTTAGGCAGCGGTGGGGTCCAACACTCGTCCCAGGAAGAGCGTTGATCCAGTTGTTGAGTGTCTGATCGCAAAGACGAACGGCTTGTCCGCATGTACTTCAATTGGGGATGGCCCACCGATGAGTCCGCTGACCGGCCTGAACTTCACTGCAGTTGCGGCGGAGGCAACTGTCCCTTCTTCGTTGACCGTGATGTTGGCCTGATGGTGGACACCGTCTATATAGATGTCTTGAGGCTCAGTGATGCGGCTGAAATCTGCTCTTGTCGGGTTGAATGCGTCGAGGATTCCGAGAGCCTTCAGTGCGCTGTCTGCTTTGGCTGTTGTGCTGAAATCGAAGCGCGGGATGATGACTGAGAACTCGCCGACCGCAGCATTGTCAACGAAGGGCCCGGTTCCTTCTGCAGCGATGATTCGCTCGACATCAGCGAGCCGATCGTGGTCGGGCACGATGATCAGCATCTCGTAGCCGTTTGAGTACTCCAGTGACGATGCTGTCCAGTAGTCGCCGACCGAACCGAGGCTTGTGCTCGCCGACATCATCGGCGCCTTTACCGTCGATGCATCAAGTCTGGTGAACGTGCGATCCACGGTGTCGGTTTCATAGAATCTCTCGCGCCAGTAGGCGTTGAAGTAGACGGTATTGACGAGCGTCAATACTGTGTCGGGCTCAAGCGATCCTTCCGGCAGCAGATCGGTGATGCGACCGTCGGTCTGCTCGGCCACCCACTCGTTGATCGTCGCCGTTGCCTTTCTGCTGTCGTCAAACTCGATCACGAACGGCTCTGCTCCGTACTGCTCGGCGAGTATCTGCACGAAACCATCAAGTATGTCGGCGCTGACGTCTATGAACGGGGCGTTGGCGAGTTCAACCGTTGGCGGGGGCGGGCCATCGTGTTCAGGTTCGACCCCTAGGGGCAGCTCGGATGGTGCAGTCAGGATTTGGTCCAGAATATTCCGCCCCCGGTGCCATGCGGGTTCGTCCGGACCCATTCCCAACGCTTCGGCCAGCTGGGACCTGGTTGATCCGGCTGCCCCGGCGAGCACCATCGACAACGCGGCAGAGATGCTGTACGGCGAGAATACGACGTTTGTGTCCGCACCCATCGCGAGAGCTTCAAACAGCTTCGCTGCGAACGCCATGTCGCCCTCGGCCACGACATCGACAGCCTCCGCGAGCGAAGCGTCGTCGGCCGCGAGAGTCACGCGTTCGTAGTCGTGTTTGATGGTTCCGACGCCATCGACCGACCCGGAGGCAAGATCGCCGGTCGGTGCGCCATCGCCGCACCCCGCTACTAGACCACAGGCCGCCAACGCGACGAGAAGGTCCCGTCTGGAAAGACGCAGGCTGCCACGGTCCGGAACGCTCACAAAGTCCCTGTCGGCACCAGTGGATCGGTGTTTGCGGACTGCATGAACAAGCACAGTACGGGAAGTTCACAGCAATGAGATCGCGCTCGGCACAGTGCGGCGGTCACTGTGCGCCACCTGGGTTTGGCCCTCTCTTGAGTAACGAGCGACTGCAATGCTCGGGAAAGCCGGCGCCTCGGGAACCGGAGTCGTACACGTATCGTCAGATAGGTATGACTCGGTTGCTGGCGATTCTTATTGGTGCCTCGATGATCACGGCAGCGGCATGCGGATCCGGCGCCGATCCGGCTGCGACGGGTCCTCCCGGAGATGCAGTTTCCGATTCGACGCTAGATGGATCGCCGCTGGGTTCTGATGGCGGCGACGAGCCCGAGATTCTCTCGCTGCGATACGGAAGTCTCACTGAACGCTCGATCGACATCGACGCCGATGGCCGCAACGCCACCGCAGCGATCCAGAGTATGAACCAGTTCGCAACGGACCTCTACACCGCCGTTGCGTCAAACGAGTCTGGGAACGTGGTGATCAGCCCGTACAGCGTCACGTTCACGTTGGGCATGATCTACGCCGGTGCTCGAGGTGAGACAGCCACCGAGATTGCCGATGTGCTGAACGCCGAAACCGGAAGCGGATGGCAGGAGGGGATCAACGCTTATGATCTGACGCTCGATGCTCGGACCACGGGCAGCCCAACGACATGGACCTCTGCAAACAAGGTGTGGGTGCGGCCGGGACTGCCTTTGGTCGACGATTACCTCGATGTACTCACCGGCGTGTTCGGCTCACCGCTTGCCGAGGCCGACTTCCTCGCTGATGCCGATGGCGAAAGAATGATCATCAATCAGTGGATCGAGCAGAGCACAAACGACCTCATTCCCGAATTGTTCCCCACAGGTTCGCTCGACCCTTCCACTGCCATGGTGCTCGTCAACGCCGTTGCACTCGATGCCCCTTGGGAGTTTCCGTTCGACCCAGCAGCGACTCGCGACGAGCCGTTTGCGCTCGCAGATGGTTCGAGCATCAATGTTGCGACGATGCACTTCGACGAGTTTCTCCCATCTGCGCAGAGCGAGGCGTTCCAGGCAGTCGAGTTGCCGTACGGCGGAGGGGCCTTGTCAATGATCGTGATCATGCCGAACGATCTGGCAGAGTTCGAGGCGTCGCTGACGACCGATTCGTTGAACCAGGTCTTTGACTCGATCACCGATGGCGGAATTCACCTGTCGATCCCGAAGTGGTCGGCACGGACGCATCTGACGCTAAACGACACGCTCGCTGCGATGGGAATGCCTCTAGCCTTCGACGCAGCAGGTGCCGACTTCTCCGGAATGGTCGATGGCGGGGGAATCTGGCTCGACCTCGTCGAACACGAGGCCTTCATCGAAGTCGACGAGGCCGGAACGCGTGCAGCTGCCGCCACCGGCGGAGCTATGGCCGACTCGCACGGCCCGACAATCGAAATCGACCAGCCGTATCTCTACGTCATTCGCGACCGTGGTGCCGGCACTATCTTGTTCATCGGCCGCGTGACCGACCCCTCGCACGTGTCCTAAGTCGAGCCTGCTCCTAGACGAGCGGTCCGAGGCGTCCCTTCAGCGCCTTCTTCATCGACATCTTCTTTCCAGTCGAGTGGTTCTTGACCTCATCTCGCCAGCCGCACCAGGAGAATGTGCGGCTGTCGCCGGACTGAGCGTTCTTCCCGGCTCGGGAGGTCTCGGCAGCTTCCTGGGCACGAACCATGGCGACTCGCCGTTCGATCTCGGCCCGACACGTCTGTCGATTCTGCCACTGCGATTTGCCGTTTGAGACAACTTCGATCCCGGTCGGAATGTGCCGCAGCCGCACCTGAGATGTCGCTCGATTCTGATGCTGGCCACCTTTGCCCGAAGACCGATGGAACGTTTCCTCGAGGTCGGCTTCGTCGATCGTCGAATCCTTGGACCCGCCGGAACCGACCGTGACGACGATCGTCGACGAGTGCCGACGCCCCTGCTTCTCGGTATCGGGAACGCGCTGAACCCGGTGAACCCCGACCAGACTGTGGACGGCGCTAAAGACAGTCGGCGGGTACTGGAACCTCAACCGAGGTCCCCACCTGAGCCGGGGTGACGCCAAGCCACCGGGCGGCTGCGGCGCCGAACTCAGAAGCGAACGACGCTGCGTCAGCGCCACCCTCTCCCGGTTCGACACAGAGGACTGTCTTGCTGTTCATCCCCTCAACAGTACGGTCCGAGGTGCCGACCGCAAGCTAGTTTCTGGCGCCGAAGACGAATCCCAGCTGCTCGAGAACCAGGGCCTGTTCATCGGATCTCATCCGTTCGATGCGTGCGTCGGTCATGTGCGACAATTGCCGGATGAAGGGACGTTCGCGGGCGATGCTGGTTTGCGTAGGACTGATCGTTATCGGAAGCGCGTGTGGCGCCGGTTCTAGTGCAACGGAGAACTCCCGCCCCGCGTTCTGCGCTGACGATGGCGGCGACGTGCGTGATCCGTCCGGTGAGTTGCTGCAACCGCTGAATGGCGATGGGAAACTGACGATCTATCTCGACAATCAGTCATTCGACCGTGAGCAGGTCGGGATGCAGATGACGATCGACGGCGTAACTCAGATCGATGCGGACTTCTGCGTTGGCACTCAGCACAACCAGATCAGGTTTGTGACAAACGCTCAGCGCAGAGACCACGCCCTAGTGATCTCGACCGACACTGGCGCCACCGAAGAAATCACCGTGGACCTGAGCACCGACAGGTGGTTGACCATTTCCTACTGGCACGATCCACCGCGACTCGTCAGCGAGATCGGCGACGAGGAACCCGACTTCGGATAACTTCCGCCCGTCTCAAGCCTCTTAAAGCAGGGAGGGTGGCTCAGACCCGAATGTGTGGCACGCTTGAATCATGAAGAAGAACTCAACCGTGGTGATCTATCACAACCGCCATTGAAACTCTTCGGTCAATGCCGTGCGCATTGCAGAGGAACTCGGCGTCGACTTCGAAGAGCGGAACTACATCAAGGATCCGCCCGACGCCGATGAGATTCGAGGCATCATCGCCAAACTCGAGGACGAACCCACCGCCCTGGTGCGACGGGATTCCAAGTTCAAGAAGCTCGAACTCACCGACGACGACGTCGCTACAGAAGATCAGATCGTCGACATTCTGGTGAAACACAAGCAACTGCTGCAGCGCCCGGTCGTTGTCACCAAGGACAAGGCCATCGTGGGCCGACCCAAGGACCGCATTCGAGAGCTGCTGTCCTGAGCTGGTGCGTCACGATGTCGTGACGCACCGGATGTGCCCGGTGGGGACTGATCCCCGCCGGAATCGGCCATCTCTGTCCCACCCCGTGGTTAGGGTGTTTTTGGATGCAGTATCTGGGACCTGATCAGCGGTGACTCTGTCGATAGTTGTTAGCGATTCGCTCGAACCGCTGGCCGATCAGCTTGCCGTTTCGCTGGCGAAACCGCTCGACGATCCGATGCAGGCTGAACTCGTCGCGGTTCCTTCGGCCGGCCTTCAGCGTTGGCTCAAGTTGTATCTCGCGGGATCGCTCGGAGCGGCCAACGGTCAGAGCGGAGGAGTCGGCGACGGGATTGCGGCCAACATCGATATGCCGTTTCCCGGTGTACTCCGGAGCCGGCTCTTCAGTTCCGAACGAGCCGATGGCGACGACGATCCCTGGGCTCTCAGCAGCCTGGTCTGGACCGTGCTGGACGTATTGCTCAGCAACCAGGACGACCCGGCGCTGGCCCGGATCGTCACCTTGCCCGAGGGCGCTACCTGGTACGGACGGGCCCGACGTATCGCGGATCTGTTCGACCGCTACGGCGCCCGCCGCACCGATTTACTGCGACGGTGGCTTCGTAACGACAACAGCGACCCCACCGGTCAGCCACTCCCGCCCGACCTCCTTTGGCAACCGCATCTGTTCCGATTGGTGGATCAGCACATCGGGGTGCCGAGCCCGGCCGAGAGGCTGCCGGATCTACTGGCCCGCGCCGCCGATGGTCAGAGCGATCTTTCACTTCCGCCCCGGCTGGCGATCTTCGGCGTGTCCACGCTGCCCGGCGGTCAGGATTTCGCCGATCTGCTCAAGGCACTGGGTAAAGCCCACGACATCGACCTGTACATGCTCGATCCGGCCCCGGGCACCTCGGCTCGGCTGCGCGCCCAGTTCGCGGCCGAGGCTCGGTTGCTCCGGTCCGATGATGTGTCAGGCCTTGAGGTTCGTCAGCCACTGCTCACCAGCTGGGGTCGTCCCTCCCGCGAGGCACAACTCCTCGTGCAACGCCTCGGACTGCCCGAGGTCCAGGTTGCTCGCGCTGAACGGGCCGATGCGCCCGGCCTGCTCGGCGTTCTGCAACGGCACATCCGATCGGATGCAGCTGCCGAGCCGTCTCATCACCTCGATCCCGGTGATCGTTCGATCGAGTTGCACGAGTGCGTCGGGCCGACGCGTCAGGTCGAGGTCCTCCGGGACACGCTGCTCCACGCGCTGGCTCAGGATCCGGACCTGGAAGAATCCGACATTCTCGTGGTCAGCCCCGACCTCGAGACCTTCGCCCCGATTATCGAGGGTGTCTTTGGCCCGACGGCGGATCGGTGGGCCACGCATTGGCAGGGCCCCACCCGGCTTCGCTACACCATCTCCGATCGCGGCCTCCAACAGAACGATTCGCTCACGTCGGCCCTTTCGGCGCTGGTCGGGCTGGTGGGCGGTCGATACAACGCCAGCGAAGTACTCGATTTCTGCCGCCTGGGCCCGGTGGCCGATGCGTTCGGGTTCGACTCCGACGCCATCGCCCAAATCGATGGATGGCTGGATGCCACCGAGGTGCGATGGGGCCTCGACGAGCAGAACCGAAATCACAATGGGCTCCGAAACCTCACCACCAACACTTGGCATCACGGACTGCGTCAGCTGCTGGTGGGAATGGCGATCCAAGACGACGATCCGGCGCTTGGTCCCGAGTCGATTCCACCCTGGGGGGTTGAATCCGGCGGTGTCGAAGTACTCAATCGGCTGCTCGCGCTGTTCTCCCGACTGCGGGCGGTCGAACGAGAATGGTCAACCGCCGCTCCGATAGCCGACTGGTCCGAGCGGTTGTCCGACGCGATCGGCTCCTTCTTTGAGGTGCCGTTCAACGAGCAGTGGCAGGTGGAGCGCACTCGTTCCGCCATCGACCAGGCCGCCGATTTGGCTCGGATCGGCGGAGGCGGAGAATCACTTCTCAGCATCACCGAGATCCGGCAGTTGTTGGACGAACGCCTCAGTGCCCGCTCGGCCCGGCCCCGCTTCTTCGATGGTGCCGTCACCTTCACGTCGCTTCGGCCGCTGCGATGGGTGCGATTCAAGATGATCTGCGTGCTCGGCCTCGACGAGGCCGCGCTCGCCAGTTCGGTGCCAAACGGCGATGATCTTCTGGCGGCGAAGCCGGATATCGGGGATCCCGAACGGCGTGCAGATCAGCGCCAATCGTTGCTCGAACTGGTGTTGTCAGCCCAGCAGCGGTTGGTGCTGGTGCGGACCGGGCAGGACGTCCGATCGAACACCCCGGTCCCGCCGTCGGTGGTGGTATCCGAGTTGTTTGGTGAGTTGGCATCGCTCGTGACCGAGGATTCGGACCGTTCCCTTGCCGCGTTGGTCACCCAACATCCCCGGCACGGATTCGATCCCAAGAACTTCGACGGAACCGAACCCAGGAGCTTCGACAAACGAGCCCTGCGGGCGGCCGTGGCGCTGGGGGAGGGGCGCCTCGATGAGGGCATCACGCCGATGTCTCCCTCTGGCGCTGCCGTTTCGGTATCGGCCCAGACGTTGGCCGAGGTTATCGTCCACGCTCCGAAATTCTTCTACCGCACCCGGCTGGGGGCGTCGTTCTGGGGGCAGAACGAGGGCACCTCTGACAATCTCCCGATCATCAAGGACAACCTGCAGGACTGGCAGACGCTCACCGACATGTTGGCGCTACTCACCGACGGGGGTTCGATCGATGACTACGTCGAGATACTCCGGCGTCGCGGCGCCTATCCGGCGGGAGAGGTCGGAGCTCGCGCCCTGTCGACCCTCTCTGACATCGCAATTGAGATGAACCAGCGACTGAAGTCTCTCACGGAGGGCCACCGAATCGATAGTCGCGTGTCGGCTACGGCGACTGTCGAAGGTGTCGACATCGTCGCATCGATCGATCAATTGGTGACACCCGTGGGTCTGGGACCGATTCGAACCACCGCGTCCACAGAGGACGCTCGGCTGCTGTATCCACTGTGGGTCCAGCTCTGCGTCCAGACCCTGCACGACGGCAGCCAGCGCTGGCGAGCGGTTGCAGCGTCGAAGAACAAGAAACCCACGAAGAAGAACAGCGGGCCGGTCAACATCTCGATGTTCTCGTTGCGAGGGGCGAGTTCCGATGACCGCGCCGCGGTAGCCAGGAGGGTCCTGCGATCAATGCTCGAATTGCGACAACTGGGCATGACCGAACCCCTTCCTATCATTGCCAAGGTCGACGTGAAGACCTCCGGTTCGATCACCTATCTCGATGGCTGGGAGTCCGGGATGTTCCCGGGTCCGATGGATGATCCCTATGTGCTCGCGGCCTACGGCCGCATTCCGGATAGTGAACTGCTGTCGTTCCCACCCCGTTCCTCAGATCCCCGTGGACCAAACGGTCAACTCCGGTCGCGTTTCCTCCAGCTGCGATCGGTCATCGAAGATCTCTGGGAGTCGAGCATGGCGCCGGAGGTGGTCGAATGAGCGAACCGCAACCCTTCGACCTGGCCGGTGATCTGCCGGTTGGTCTGGTCACCCTCGAGGCCAGCGCCGGCACCGGCAAGACGTTCAGCATCAGCGGTCTGGTGGCGCGACACGTTGCCGAAGGAACCGACATCGGGGCCATCCTCGTCGTGACCTTTACCAAGGCTGCGGCCGCAGAACTGCGGGATCGCATCCGAACCAAACTGGAAGACTGTCGCCTCGCTCTGGCCGCGGTCATGAACGATCGACCGTGGGATGATCAGGACCCGGTGTTAACCCGGGTGTGCGACTCCGATGTGGAGGTTCGGTATCTGCGGTTTGAGGCCGCCCTCGCCGACTTCGACACCGCCTTTATCGGAACCATCCATTCCTTTGCCCAGTCCTTGCTAGCCGAGCAGGGATCCTCGTCGGGCACCAACCCCGATGCGGTGCTGGTGGAGGACATCTCGCTGATCGTCGAGCAAGCCACGGCCGACGTGCTCAGTCAACGTGGCGTTGACGGTGAACCGTTCGTCAAGCCGGAACCGGTGTCTGCGGCGGTCAAGGTAGTACTCCAACGCGAGACAGCTTCGATCTTTCCCACCCGAGCAGAAGTTGAGGTCACGGATCGAAAAAAGGCCCGGGCCGAACCGGAAGATCTGGCCGAACTGGCCGAAGTGGTGGAGGCCGTCGTTGAACGGGTTGGCCAGATTCGATCAAATCGAGCCGTGCTTGGATTCGACGACATCCTGGTGTTGGCTCGAGATCTCGCAGTGAGTCCCGCCAGCCGGGCCGGCGTGCAGCGGAGCATGGATCGTATCGATGTCGCTCTTATCGACGAGTTTCAGGACACCGATGGTGTGCAGTGGCAGTTGCTGCACCAGTTGTTCGGCAACAAGTCGTTGACCCTGGTCGGAGATCCGAAACAGTCGATTTATCGTTTCCGCGGCGCCGACATCAACAGCTACCTGGAAGCGGTCAAGCGCAGCGATCACTCGTTCACGCTCGCCAACAACTACCGCAGTGATCAACGAATGCTCGATGGTGTCGAGGCATTCTTGAGCGACGCGTCGTTTGGCGATGAACGGATCCGATTCGTGCCGGTCGGATGTGGACGGGAAGGCCTCGGGCATCTGGAAACCAGCCGGGGTTGCCGGTCAGGCCTGGAGCTTCGGATCGTTCCCGATCTCGCCGCGAGCGCACCTGTGGCCGATGCCCAGATTGCGCACGATGTCGCCGTGCAGATCGTCGATCTGTTGAGCACCGGCGCCACTATTCCCGATGAGAACACCGGTGAGATCCGCCGGCTGCGCCCGGGCGACATCGCAGTTCTGGTGAAAGCCCATTCGATTGCGCCGGCGATCCAACGGAATCTGCGGTTGGGCGGGGTCCAGTCGGTCGTTGGCAAGGTCGGCTCGGTCATGA
>CALGOA010000237.1 GCA_937958015.1 uncultured Acidimicrobiales bacterium
GCGGTCCGAGCGTGGTGGTCGGATCGACCGGGAGCCCCGAATGGCGACGCCCCAGGTGTCATTCGCCCGATGGACGAGTGGCCTTGAGCGTCGAAGGGCTACTCCGGAGAATCTCACTCGCCGTCAAGCAAGCCGAGTTCAACTTCGCAGTCGTCGGCGGTCTCGCTGTCTCGACACGCGCCGAACCTCGTCTCACCCGGGACGCCGATCTCGCAGTTGCAGTCAAGGACGACGCGGAAGCCGAGCTATTGATTCGCAACTTGCGGGACGATGGCTACCAACTGACCACGTTGGTTGAACAGGAACAGACAGGTCGGCTTAGCACCGCTCGCCTCATCCATCGTGATGACGGGGGACTGGTCGCTGACCTTCTCTTCGCATCCAGTGGCATCGAGTCAGAAATCGTCGCTGAGTCGGAGGTCATCGATCTGATCCCGGGCCTTTCCGCACCAGTTGCACAAACAGGACATCTGATCGTCACCAAACTACTAGCACGAGACGATCGCGATCGTCCGATGGACGCAGATGACCTCCGATCACTTGCGGCCGTCGCGACGCCGTTCGACTGGTCGCTGGCAGAGTCCGGCGTCGAATTGGTGCACCAACGCGGTTTCAACCGAAATCGTGACCTACGGGCTGCACTCTCGCTTATTCGTCCGTAAGTGTGGGTGTGCGACATTATCCTGAGCTGGGATTACGCATGTTTCCGAAATAATGTTGATTGAATCGGAAACATCCATTCATCATCAGGCGCGGTTGGTCCTCGCTTGTCTTCTGATTCAGGACACCCAACCCGACGCGGTCATGTGGAGCAGACTCGCAACCGACTCGATCCCTGATTGAGCACCATCTTGCGAGCTGCCGCTGTGCCTGTGATCCTGAGACCGTGAGGAACGGTGGCCCGGCCAGTGCCTATGACAGTGTCGCTGATGACTACGAATCGATACGCCCCAGCTATCCAGCATCGATATTCAGCACAGTCGCCGACTACGCGAACGTTGGTAGCCATGCTCGGGTTCTCGAGGTTGGTTGCGGGACGGGCCAAGCAACACGCCAGATGGAATCCATGGGTTGGGAAATCGAAGCGATCGAACCCGGAGCCCAACTCATCGCCACGGCGGAGCTACAGAAGAACAGCCCGGCGACAAGGTTTCTGCATTCCACCTTTGAGAACGCAACTATCGAGGCCGGCGCATTCGACGTTGTGGCTGCCGGAACAAGTTGGCATTGGACCGACCCTGATGTCGCTTATGACAAGGCCCACAGCGCGTTACGCCCAAGCGGCACGGTCGCTCTGTTCTGGAACGCCCATGTACCGCACACCACCCTCCCCTCGTGGGCGCCGATTCGTGCGGTGTATTCCGACATTGCTCCGCAACTGGCTGATCTCCCGCGCCTCACGCCGGATCGCCCGGACTACGCACCGGAAACCGAACTCCGCGACACCGGCCTGTTCACCGAAATTCAGGAACACATTTTCCCGTTCGAGATCAGCTACACCGCCAAACAGTTTCTACGGCTGACCGACACTTACGCCAGCCACGCCAGTTTGGCGCCCACGGTTCGGCGACGACTGCACGAACAGCTTCGAAGAACGATCCGCCAGGACCTCGACGGCAAGGTAGCGAAGCCCTATGAAGCCCTCCTGATTCTCGGACGACGCAGTGAGGTCTAGTCCCCCGTTGTGATACCCAGATCAGCAAAGTGATGTTCAAACCTCATGAAGAGCCTGAGCAGCCACCCACAGCAACGTCCGTGTTTCCGGGCGCGGCCAGCCGTAGAAGATCGGCCGGCCAGCATCGCCTGGCTCGAATACCGAGAGCGTCTGGTCAAACAGTTGCGCCGCTACCTCGATCTGCACGGCGAGATCTGTCGGATCGGTCGACTCGTACATGCCACGTTCCACCCGCAGCGTCCCGTACATCGGTTTCGGGTCTGGGTTGTCCTCCCCCAGGCCGACGACGAGTCGATCTCGGAGGCGATCAGCGATGACCCTGGTGGCGGAGAACCATTCCCGAGCTTGATCATCAACGTCAGGAGCGGAGAGACGAAGTCGACAGCCATCGCCGGCCATGTGAGGCCGTCGAACAACTCTTGATTGAAGTCTGTTGCTCAGCTATCCAGTTGGTGCCCAGCGATCGCAGCCGAAATCCTCATTGCGCCGGCGCCGGGAGCGCCAGTGGGTATGACACGACATTGGCGCCGTCAACGTCCCTACCCACGAGAACTACTAGTGGAAACTGAGCCGTGCCGTTGATTTCGAAAATCCCTACCGGGAAGCCGTAGCCGCCTGTGATCGGGAACGCCCGCTCAGCGATGCTGTCGACCGTTTGCACGTCGACGCGGCCCCAGACGTTGGCGATGAGATCGGGGTCACTCAATCTGCCTCGGACCGGGTCAACCTCGTAGCCAACGGGGCCTAGTGACTCCACATAGGCTCGGAAGTCTTTCGATTCGATTGCTGCCACGAGGCCTATCGCTATGTCTTGTGCTTCAGCGAGAGATAGCGAGGGTGGCTGATCAGCAGCGATGAGGTCGGCGTCGAACTCGCGAGGCGATCCGAACTCTATCGATGCCACGATCGCAGGTACCGTCTCGGAGAAGAACCTTTCGCTGAAACGACTTCGGGATGAAAAGGCCATTACCAAGGGTCGATCGGCAGAATCGTCTACAACGTACAAACGGAGGCGAGTGTTCGCCTCGAGTTCCCAGCCGGTCCAACGGCCGAACGCCGAATCGCGCTCGTGGACCTCCGGAGCGAGTGACACGAGGGGGCGGCACAGAATCACAGCCGGGAATCCACAACCACCAGGAACCACAGCTGCGTCTGGGGCCAGACGGATATCGACTGCTCGCGCCGACACCCCGTCAATCTCAATATCTCGGTCGGCTTCAACCGTCAGGTCCGTATTCGAAAGGAGGAGATCGAGGTCCAATGTCTCGCCGATAGCGCCCGCGGTCGGGCGCTGGTCAATCGGTTGCGCAAAGAACCCCGAAGCACGTCCGAAGCCGATGTAATTGAACACATCTTCGAACGGCTCGAGTAGCAAGAGTTCGCCTGGCGTCGACACATGTGGTGTGACCTCGGGAAGGTCGACGCTTATGGGGGTCCCGAAGAGCCCGGTCTGTAGTCGGCCTTCCACAAAGGAGATGTCAGCAGCGAGAGGCAACTCGATGATCGGCGGAGCCAAAGCGTTTTCGGGAAGCGGGTCAATGGTCGTTGTAGTGCCCGTCGGGTCCGGTTCGGGGTCGATAGCGTCGCTAGTAGTCACCTCGGGTGCATTCGTTGGATCGGTCGACGTTTCGTTCGACCGAAGCAACACAGCTAGCGTGGCGAGTGAGAGGACCGCGGCGAGGCTCAGAGCCAGAACAGGAAGCCCGCTGCGATGCCGAAGTCTGTCAGGATCAGTCAGGTTGTGGGACATGTCGAAACCTCCGTCGATTGCTTGAATTCGTTCGCGTATCTTCGACAGCCCGTCGTCCGACAACTGGGCCTTCGATGCCTCAGCTTGGATGACGGCCTGAATTCTGCTGCCCATTGTTCTGCTCATCGCCTGACCTCGGCTCGCATTGCCTTGAGAGCACGTCGCAGATGCGATCTCACTGTCGATGGGCGCATATTCAGCTCGTGACCGATTTCCGTAGCGTTGAACCCTCGGTAGTACTTCAAGACCACGACGACCTTCTGTTCGGCCGGCAGTCGCTTGAGCGACCGGAGGAGCTGATCGTCATCGTCGTAGGAGGAGGTGTTCTGAGGAGAGGCCTCTAGCCCACCTGCTTCTCTAAGTCGGAGTTTTCGCTTTCGGAGTTCTGCATAGCAACCCCGGACGACTGTTGTTCGTAGATATGCCCCGGCGTGATCCAACTCTCCGAGATGGTGCGCTATCGAGACAAAGGCCTCCTGAACTATCTCCTCAGCGACCGCGTTGCTGTGGACGAGAGAGAATGCGAGCCGCACCATCGGTCCGTATTCGCTTCGGTAGAGCAACTCCAAAGGCGAAACCGCCGGTCCCCTGGTTGCTTTGGTTTGCATCGAATCCACTACCCCACCGATGAATCAGTGGCGCCAAGTGTTGCAAACTGAA
>CALGOA010000238.1 GCA_937958015.1 uncultured Acidimicrobiales bacterium
TTTGGAGCCCAAAGAGACGGGCGTCATCTTCTAGAGATGAGAAAATGCTGAGAACGGGCACCCCTTCCTAACAACGGGGTCTGACGACCTATGGAGGGTTCGCGTTTCCACGCGCCATCCTTAATGGCGGTGCGGCTTCACCCCTACTGGTCGCCCCTTACTTTCCGAGCGGAGGGAAGACACCCTATGACAGCCACTGATTCAGAACCGATGCTTCACCAGGCAACACTGCCGCCTGAGCTACGGCTCACGCATCTCAAGCAGCTTGAAGCCGAAGCGATCCACATTATTCGTGAGGTCGTTACGCAGTTCGACAAGCCCGTAATGCTGTACAGCATTGGCAAGGACTCCTCGGTCCTGCTTCATCTGGCCCGCAAAGCTTTCAGCCCGGGCAAGATCCCGTTTCCGCTGCTCCACGTGAACACCACGTGGAAGTTCCGGGAGATGATCGAGTTCCGTGATCAGACCGCCAAGGACCTTGGCATCGAACTGATCAGCTGGACGAACCAGGAAGGCATCGATCAGGGCATCAACCCGTTCGACCATGGTTCGAAGAACTACACCGACATCATGAAGACCCAGGCCCTCAAGCAGGCCCTCGACGCCGGCGGCTACGACGCAGCGTTCGGTGGCGCCCGCCGAGATGAAGAGAAGAGCCGGGCCAAGGAACGCGTCTTCAGCTTCCGTGACAAGAAGCATCGCTGGGACCCCAATAACCAGCGTCCCGAGCTGTGGAACCTCTACAACGGTCGAGTGAACAAGGGCGAGAGCATCCGCGTATTCCCGATCAGCAACTGGACCGAACTCGATGTCTGGCAGTACATCCACCTCGAGGAAATCCCGATCGTTCCGTTGTACTACTCGGCCATGCGGCCAGTGGTGGAACGAGATGGCGTCGTGATCATGGTCGACGACGACCGCTTCCAGTTCGAAGAGGGCGAAGAGCCCGAAATGCGCTCGGTCCGATTCCGGACCCTCGGCTGCTACCCGCTTTCGGGTGCCGTCGAGTCAACCGCAGACACACTTCCCGAGATCATCCAGGAAATGCTCCTGGCGACGCGCTCTGAGCGCGAGGGACGGGTGATCGACTACGACCAGTCCGGGTCCATGGAAGAGAAGAAGCGCGAGGGGTATTTCTAAATGAGCCACCAGTCAGAACTCATTGCACAGGACATCAACGCCTACCTCGAAGAGCACGAGAATAAGGACCTTCTTCGGTTCCTTACCTGCGGCTCGGTCGACGACGGCAAGTCCACCCTCATCGGTCGTCTCTTGCACGACTCGAAGATGATCTACGAAGACACCCTGGCCACCCTTGAGGCGGACAGCACCACGCAGGGTTCCGCCGGTGAAGAGGTCGATCTCGCACTGTTGATGGACGGCCTCAAAGCCGAACGCGAACAGGGCATCACGATCGACGTTGCGTACCGCTACTTCTCCACCGCCAAACGCAAGTTCATCATCGCGGACACGCCCGGGCACGAGCAGTACACCCGGAACATGGTGACCGGTGCCTCCACCTGTCAGCTGGCCGTCATCCTCGTCGATGCCCGTCACGGTGTGCAGGATCAGACCCGTCGTCACAGCTTCATCGCCAGCCTGCTGGGAATCCGCAACGTCGTCGTTGCGGTGAACAAGATGGACCTGGTCGACTACTCCGCCGACCGTTTCGACGAGATCTGCGCCGAGTACCGAGAGTTCGCAAAGAGCCTCGAGCTGGTCGACCCGTACTTCCTGCCGATGTCCGCCCTCCTGGGTGACAACGTCGTCGACAAGGGCCCGAACCTTGGATGGTTCGACGGTCCGGCCCTGATGGAACACCTCGAAACCGTCGACGTTGAAGTTGGCGCCGATCTTGAGAACTTCCGGATGCCGGTCCAGATGGTTCAGCGTCCCAACCTCGACTTCCGTGGCTTTGCCGGAACGATCTCAGCCGGAGTCATTCACCCCGGCGACGAAATCGTGGCGCTGCCCTCGGGGGTTGGATCCACCGTTTCTCGAATCGTCACCTTCGACGGCGATCTCGACGTTGCCGGCCCCGGCCGAGCCGTCACGATCACGCTCGAGGACGAGATCGACATCAGCCGCGGTGACCTTCTGGTGAAGAAGGGACAGAAGCCGCTTCGCAGCCACGATGTGGAGGCGATGGTTGTCTGGATGTCAGACGTGGCAATGGAGACCGGGCGTTCCTACATGCTCCAGTCCGCCAATGGACTCAGCAACGCCGACATCACCACCATCCGCCATCGGGTGAACATCAACACCATGGAGCAGGAGGCTGCTGACAGCCTCGATCTCAACGACATCGCATTCTGTTCGATTTCGTCGGATCGCGAACTGCTCTTTGATCCGTACTCTTCGAATCGGGCCACCGGCTCGTTCATCCTCGTCGACCGGCTCACTAACGCCACCGTCGCCGCCGGCATGATCCGAGGTGCCTCCAGCGGATGGGACCGGGCTCCGGAGACCACACTGATTCGTCAGGTATCGGAGATTACGCCCAAGGAGCGGTCGATCCGCTTCGGGCAGCAGCCCTGTACGGTCCTTCTCACCGGGCTCACCGCTGCCGGCAAGTCAACATTGGCCACCGCCCTCGAGCGCGAACTCTTCGACCGGGGCAAGGTTTCCATTCGCCTCGACGGCGAGAACGTACGTATGGGTATCAGCCGCGATCTGGGCTTCACCGCTCAGGAACGGTCCGAGAACCTACGACGAGTCTCCGAGGTTGCCCGACTGGCGAACAACCAGGGCATTATGGCGATCGCTGCGCTTGTCGCTCCGAACGCCGCCGTGCGTAGCCGGGCCCGCGAGCTGATCGGCGATGGGTTCGTCGAGATCTTCGTGGACACCCCGATCGAGGTTTGCCGTCAACGTGATCCGGAGGGTCTCTATGACGCTGCTGATCGCGGTGACATCCCGATGTTCCCCGGCGTGTCCGCCACCTATCAGCGGCCTTCCGATGCCGACCTCCGGGTCGACACCTCGGTTCAGTCCGTCGAAGAGTGTGTCTCGGCCATCCTGAAGGTACTCGGCGATCGCGGATTCCTCCGAGGCTGACGATGACAGAACCCGTCGCTACCAACATCGTTCGGGCCGAAGGCCGGATCGATGGCGAAGCACGGGCCGCGAACCTGGGCCACGAGTCCCGAACCGTTTGGTTCACCGGACTCAGTGGTTCAGGTAAGTCAACGCTGGCCTTTGCAGTTGAAGAAGAACTGGTTCGTCGCGGCGTGGCCACCTACGTGCTGGATGGCGACAACATCCGGTTCGGCCTCAACCGTGATCTCGGATTCTCTCCGGAGGACCGGACCGAGAACATCCGTCGAATCGGCGAGGTGTGCCGGTTGTTCCAGGACGCCGGCATGGTCGTGCTCACGGCATTCATTTCGCCGTACATCGCCGATCGCCAGCAAGTCCGGGAACTTCATCCCGACGGTCGGTTTATCGAGGTGTTCGTCGATACCCCGATCGAAGTGTGCGAAGCACGTGACGTGAAGGGTTTGTACAAGAAGGCCCGCGCCGGCGAAATCGGGGAGTTCAGCGGGATTTCGGCACCGTACGAAGCACCGGTCGATCCCGAGATCAGGGTCGACACCACCAAACCATTGGCCGACTGCGTGGATCAGATCATTACGGCGTTGGATCTCTAGCGTCCAGTAGTGTCATCGGCATGGCCGATCGAGACATCGAAAAGAACGTTCCCGTAACCCAATTCGTTGACACGCTGCGTCGACTCGCCGACTCACTTGAGGCAGGCGAGTCGTTTCGCGTTCAGGTGCAGAACCGTCGTTTCACGGTTCCCGCCGATGCAGAGATCGTCATCGAACACGAGGTCGAGGATGGGTCGCACGAGTTCGCTCTAGAGATGCAGTGGAGCGACGACGACTGACGTTCAACTGCGGGTCTGCACATGGACCAGTGCCGACAGGAGATAGTCCAGCATCTGGTCGACGATCGCCGGTAACTCCTCGCCGATGTCGTCGGCGACATCGGGTTGGGTCATGAACAGTGAACTGCCGGCAACGGTTGCAGCTACAACGGCCGGGTTTACCGGTCGGAATTCACCGCTGCTGACCCCGACGGTGACGAGTCGTTGGATAACGGTCATCACAAACCGGAAGTGTCGGTCGAGAAGGCGACGGGCTGGCGCATCGTCGGAGAGATCCTCGAAGAGGGATCGCTCCAGGTGGAATTCGAGTCCACCGACGATGTACTGCCGCAGTTGATCGACCAGCGCGTCGTCGGGGTCGATGGCCTCGAGCGCAGCCCGGCCCTTCTTGTGCAGAAAACGGTCCAGCACGATGAGGACCAGCTGGTCTTTCGACGAAGCGATTTCGTAGAGGGTTCGACGCGAACACCCCACGCCGGCGGCGAGGTCGGCGATGGTGAAGCTGGCGAACCCGCGCTCGAGAAAGAGTTGCTCGAGACCGTCGAGGATCTCCCGGTGTCGCAGCCCCAACCGCTCTTCGGCCGACCGGGCCAACAGCGGTGTCGGTGCACCAGCCCGAAGCAGATCGAGTTCCACCTCGACAGGGTAGGCGCCTCAGCAGTGCTCTCGGATTGTCCGGTGTCGCAGGCCAAACGATCCTAGGGTGGGCGCCGTGGACTGGCTTCCCAGCATCTTGGCCGCACTCCTGACGGTCGTCGCGGTACTCGTCGTTCGGTCCGTCGAAGGGCGGATCTGGAAGAGTGACGCCAGCGAGCAGCTGTTCCGGAAGCAGATCTACACGTTCGCAGTGTTGTTTGTGGGCATGCTCGTCATCATCTTCCTGTTGCCGGAGGGATCGAATCAGGATCTCGCCTTTGGTGTCATCGGTCTTGTTGTCACCGGTGCGCTGGCGATCTCGTCCCAGTCGATCATTGCCAACGGGATGGCGGGACTGCTCCTGCGTTCGCTGAAGAAGTTCCGGCCCGGTGACTTCATCGAGGTGGGGTCGAGCCTGGGTCGCGTGACCGAACTCGGTCTGTTTCATACCGAGATCCAGACGAACGACCGGGATCTCACCACCATCCCGAACGCATTGATGGTGAATCAGCCGGTCAAGGTGGTTCGAGCATCGGGCACGATCGTGTCGGCGAACGTCTCTCTCGGTTATGACGTGTCCCGGCACACGTTGCGCCCGCTGTTCATCGAAGCGTCGGAACGGGCCGAGCTGACCGAACCGATCGTGCAGGTCGTCGAACTGGGCGACTACTCGGTTGTGTATCGCATCGGCGGTTTCCTCGATAAGCCGGATCAGCTGCTGGCGGCTCGGTCCAAATTGCGGGGTGCCATCCTCGACTGTCTCCACGAGGCGGATGTAGAGATCATGTCGCCGATGTTCGTCGCCACCCGGAACACCGACGGAGAGGTTCTGGTGCCGGCGCCAACCGGTCGGCCCGGAGCTGCGGCCGAACCTGAACCGGAAGAGAATCGGGTATTCGACAAAGCTGACATCGCCGGGTCGATCGAGAGCCACCGCAAGGAAATCGCGGCCTGCCAGGCCGAACTTCAAGAACTGCAGTCTCAGAAGGGCCAGGCCGGCGTCGAGGACGAGGCGATCCGGCAGAAGATCGCCGCCAAGGAGCGCCGCCTCGAAAGGCTTGCCGCCGAACTGCAGGAAATGGAAGGAACGCTCAAGGCGGAGTAGGGCTCAGCGACAGGGCGTTCGGTACGATTGGCGCATGGCAGCCACCTCCACCGCACCCGAAATAGAAGACGTTGTCCGAGGCTGGATCGACGACAACTGGGATCCGGACATGCGGCTGGGAGACTGGTGGCAGCGACTGGCTGACAGCGGGTACGCCCATCCGATGCTCCCTGAACACGCCGGCGGCAAGGGTTGGAGTCAGAGTCAGGCGATGCGGGTCATGCGGGCGATCGCCGCCGCCGACGTCGTGGGTCCTCCGCCCGGTCTCGGGTACATGCTGGCCGCACCAACGATCGCCGAACACGGGACCGCCGAACAGATCGAGCGGTACATCCCGCCGATCCTCAACGGGCGAGAGGCGTGGTGCCAGCTCTTCAGTGAACCTGTCGCCGGGTCGGATCTGGCCGGATTGCAGACGAAGGCAAGCGCCGATGGCGACGAGTGGCGCGTGACCGGACAGAAGGTCTGGACCTCTCAGGGCAACATTGCCGATCTTGGGATGCTCGTGGCGCGCACCGATCCCGATCTTCCCAAACATCGGGGCATGTCCTACTTCGTGATGGAAATGGATCAGGAAGGAGTCGAGGTCCGACCGTTGAAGGAAATGACGGGACGTACCTTCTTCTCCGAGGTCTTCATGGACGACGCGATCGTCACCAACGACTCGATGATCGGAGGCCAGGGGGAGGGCTGGCGGGTAGCGAACACCACCCTGGCGGTCGAGCGGGCCAGCATCGGAGCCGGCTTCGCCGGTTATGCGATGGCCCAACCGGGTTCGAAGATCAACGCCTTCGATCGGCGGGTCGGCGAGGTCGTCGAACGCTCGAAACGCCCCAAGGCTGGCGGTCATGCACCCAACGTTGGAATGAAGCTGTTCAACCGTTATCGGCAACTGGCTGAGACTCTTGGGCAAACCTCGGATCCGGTCCTGCGGCAGGAACTGCTTGAGCTCTACTCGATTCTCCAGGTGAACCGACTGAATCTTCAGCGGGCCCGCAACAAGAGCCAACGAACCGGCGGCGAAGGCAACATCGCCAAACTCATCGACGGTGAACTGCATCGTCGTTTCCGAGATGTCAGCCTGCGGATCATTCAGGCCGATGGGATGTTGGCTGGCTCGTCGTCAGCGACCGACCCTTCGATCGCCGAATTGGTATTGCATGCGCAGGCGCCCCCGATCTACGGCGGCACGGACCAGATCCAGCGCAACATCATCGGCGAGCGGGTCCTTGGCCTGCCCAAGGAACCCGGCTACGACAAGGACACACCGTTCTCGGAGTTGCCCCGCAACGCCTGACCGAGTGTCTATCCGCACGTTGTGAACTGAGATACCTTTGCGGTGTGACCGGGAACGACCACGACCATCAGGGCCATCACCACGGCCCCGGTGGACACAGCCACTCCCACTCGGCGGTGAGTAACACGCGCCTGGGGTTGGCTGCCGCGGTCAATGTTGGTTTCGCAGTGGTCCAGGTCATCGTTGGACTTGCGCTCGGTTCGGTTGTTGTTCTCGCTGATGCGTTGCATCAAATCGTCGATGCGGTCGGTCTGCTCACCGCATTGATTGCGCTGATCCTGTTGCGCCGACCCGCCACCCGGGCCATGAGTTATGGCTGGGGGAAAGCCGACGCCCTCGGTGGATACACCTCGGGACTTCTGCTCGTCGGTTCGGTCGTGTGGGTCGCCTACGAGGCGATCGGGCGCCTCTTCGATCCGGTCGATGTGGACGGCGGGGGTGTCATCCTCATCGGCATCGCTGGTGTTCTCGTCAACGGCATCAGTGTTCTGGTGCTCGGTCATGGCGAACATCTGTCGCTGAAGGCCGCCCGGCTCCACCTCCTTGTCGACCTCGCCGGTTCGGTGGTTGTAGTCCTGGCGGGTCTTGTGCTCGCCGGAACCAGCTACACCTGGATCGACCCGGCGGCTTCGCTGCTGATCAATGCTCTCGTACTTCATGGAACGTGGAACCTGCTGCGCACCGCTGGCGCTGAACTGCTCGACCGGTCACCGGTTGGAACCGACGCAGACCAGATCGGCGACCTGATACGAACGATCGATTCGGTCAGCGATGTGCATCACGTGCACACCCGTTCGATCGCCCCCGGGGTGTCCAGCGTGACCGCCCACGTGGTCATCGACGGGTCGGTGAGTCTGCATGTGGCCCAGGAAGCTATGGCGCTGGTGCAGGAGCAACTGGCATCGAGTCTCGGCGTGGCCCATTCCACGATCCAGATGGAGTGTCACAACTGCGAGGACGCCGTTCACTAGAGACGGCGCGATCGCTACGAAGCGGCGGGCACGAGCTCGTCGAGGCGGCGAACCCAGTCCTCGGCGTCACGAACCCCGATCGCCACGGTGATCATCTTGTCGTCGTGCTCGACGGTCATCAGCAGTAGCGGGCGGAGCAGGGACCAGTGCGAACCCTTCCCCTTCATCGACCGGGCGGACTCCCAGCTGCGGAGATGTGAAAGTGGGACGTGCACGATGCGCGACCGTCTAAACGCCACGCCCATGATGCGCTGATTCGTGAGGAAGAAGTGCCCTCGTCGGCTCTTCCGGGCGATCGATCCCTCGACTTGCATCTTCGCCTGAGCTCGTTCGGAGAGGATCACCTGTTCTCCGGGGTTCAACCAGGATGGCGAGTCGACCTCCATGAAATCGACCCTACCCCATGGCGCCCGGCGGTCGGTCCCTCCGGATACTTGTGCTCCGCTGTGGGAGACAACGCCGAGTTCGCTACACGTACCCGCAGATGTACTTCACCCTTTACTTCAATCACAGGAACGCGCTGAAGAAGCTGGCGAGAGTAGCGGCCAGCGAATGAACTCAGCCCGGGGTTGAGATAACCACGAGGTCGGTGACGTCTTCGGCCTCGGGGTCGGGAAGTCGGTTGACCGACGATCGATGGCCCACCCGTTCGAGCAGGAGCAGGTCACCGTCGACCGAGCGGCCGACACCTTTGGCCCGCACCACCTCGGGGCCAAGGTTGTCGAGCAGCTGCGTCATCTCGGCTGCGCTGGCGACCGGAATCTCCATCCGGTCGACCGTGTGAGCGTCGAACAACGTTGGCGTCGGGAGGTCGACAACACCACCGGGCCGGCGTCCACCGAGGTCGATGAGCGCGGCCGCCAGGTCGTCCCCGGCATCCAGAAGTTGGGTCGCCGGATTGATCCGGTCGATGGCGTTCCGGATCTCGGTGACGGTGTCGGGTGTGGCGACGTCGGTCTTGGACACCAACACGAGGTCGGCATCGCCCAGCTGAGCCTCGATCGTGGCCGCCGACACCGGGTTGGTCATCGAGGTCGGAAAGTTCAGACCGTCGATCACCGTGATCACTCCGTCGAGTCGGAACCCGGCGGACTTGGCCCACGGGGTCACCCGGTTTGGAATCCCTAGGCCACTCAACTCCACCAACACATGGTCCGGAGGAGTCTCCCGTGCCCGTAGCTGGTCCAGCGCCGCACCGAACCCCTCGCTGATGCTGCAGCAGACACATCCGTCGGTCAGCTCGATCGTGTCGCCGGTTCGTTTTCGAATGAGTCGGGCATCGATATTGACTTCGCCGACGTCGTTGACCAGCACGGCCACCGGCCGGTCGGTTCGGGCCAGGAATGAGTTCAGGAGGGTTGTCTTGCCAGCGCCGAGATACCCCGCCAGGAACGTCATCGGGACCCGTCGGCCGTCCCACGGAAGGAATTCGGGTTCCTGATATCGCACCGGTTCCTACTCTCGGATCGGAGTAGGGCGGAGCGGCATCAGGACAACGTACCTCCCCGTGGCGGTCTTAGGCTGTGTCGGTGACTTCACCGACATCGGTTGCCAATTCAGTAGCCACGCCGATCCTCGAACTCGGTCGGGCGTGGATGATGGACGACGAGACGTCGGCCGCCGGCGCTGAGCTAGGCATGGACAAGCCGTTCAGTTTCTGGGTCCATGGACGGGCCGGCGTGCTCGGGGACGTGCACGCCGATGTGGCAGCGTCGGCCATAGCGTTCGTCGCGGCCGACATGGTGTCGGACCTTTGGAACGGCAACGCACCAGACATCGCCCCGCAGGATCGTTCGCAGGCATTCGCGGCCGCCGCTGGTCGTTGGGCCGATCGGGTGTTTGCCGATGTTGACGCCGGGGACCTAGAACGGATCACCGAGCTGTCCGCACGAGTGGTGCTGATGGCCGACCCAAGTCTTGGGGTGCTGTTCGCGGGGTGGCGTCAGATCACCCTGCCGCCCTCGCCCGCAGGCGCCGCGGTGGTGGCGCTCAACACGATGCGGGAGATGCGTGGTGCGGCCCACATCATCGCCGTTCACGCCGTAGGGCTGGGGCCGCACGGGGCGATCATGTCGACCGACGATCCCGTTCGTGGTGGCGTGCCCGGGGCAGAACGATTCGGCTGGGGCGACCCGCACCCGGCACCGGATTCGGAGAAGCGGGCCAATGCAGAGATGTTGACGACGCTGATGGCATCTCATCCCTTCGACGTGCTGTCAGAATCCGAGCGGGGCGAATACGCCGACCTCGTAGCGCAACTCCGTTCCCTCATCTGACCTTCTGTCTGCTCCTGACCACAAAACGCTCAAATTTCTGCTGCCCACTACAAACTTCGTAGTGGGCAGCAGAAATTTGGGAAAAATGTAGTGGGTGGCAGAAATTACTTGGGGGGCATACGGATGCCGCCGTCGACCCGAATCGTTTCGCCGTTCATGTATGGATTGGTCACGCACTCCATCACCATGAACGCCAGTTCCTCGCCGGAACCCAGACGCTTGGGGAACAACACGGACTGGCCGAGGTGGGCCTTGAACTGGTCGCTCTGTTCGCCCTCCCCATAGATCGGGGTATCGATCAGTCCGGGAGCGATCGTGTTCACCCGGATACCGCTGGAGGACAGATCGCGGGCGATCGGCAGCGTCATCCCGACGACGCCGCCCTTGGACGCCGAGTAGGCGCACTGACCGATCTGGCCGTCGAAGGCGGCGGCCGAGGCCATGTTCACGATCGCACCTTTCGAGCCGTCCTCGTCAACGGCATCGGTCTGGGCCATTGCCGCAGCGCTCTTGCTCAGCATGTTGAAACTTCCGACGAGGTTGATGTTGACCACGAGCTGGAATTTGGACAGGTCCATCGGCTCGTTGTTCCGATCGATGGTTCGGGACGCCCAACCGATGCCGGCCGAGTTCACCAGAGCCCGCAGGGGACCCATCTCCGAAGCGGCGGCGATTGCGGCGTTGGCATCTTCTTCGCTGGTGACGTCGCACTTGACGAACAGGCCACCCAGCTCGGAGGCGACCGCAGCTCCCTTTTCCTCGTTCAGGTCGGCGATCACTACCCGTGAACCGGCCGCGGCGAGTTGGCGGGCACTGGCTTCGCCAATTCCGGACGCACCTCCGGTCACGATGGACGAGCTTCCCTCAAGATTCATACGGGGCATATGGCTTCCTTTCACAGCAAGAATCGGCCTTCACGAGACCATGTGAACAAGCACGGTACCCCTGAGATCTGACGCCCACGAAATGCAGTCCGAACGGCGGGTCGCTGGAGTGGGGCTACCCGAACCTCGCCAGCAGCCCGATCAGAAGAACGATGGGCAGGAGCACAGAAATCCAGCCGTATCTGTGCTGGCCGGTGGGAAAGAGTCGTTTGATGGTGATCGCTGCCACTGTGAGGTACGCAACTGGCGCAGCCACGTACCCCGCGAAGAACCACACAACAATCACGGTCCCCGACCCCTCATCGCTTGCCGGGTTTCGGCTGCCCGGTGGACTCGACAGGAGATATCCGATGACCACCACCACAACGGTCGCCACCGCAGCGCCCGCTGACAGAGCAGCAACGCCGAGTCCACGCAGAAGAACCTGCGATGGACGCAATGATCCAGCCTTGGCTGACCCGCTCGACGATCCCATCGTGAGCTCGACGGTAGCTGCATCGCCTACCCTCTCAGCGTGGGCGCACTGATCGAACCGAGCCGGGGCCTTATCGAGCTCTATTTCAAGGCATCGGTCATGAACGAAACCATCAACCGACTCGAGGCCGATGGCGCAGCGACGGTGCGGGTCGATGCGGGCCGCTGGACCGATGATCAGATGTTGACCGATCTCGCCGAAGCTCTCAGCTTTCCTGCCTATTTCGGCAAGAATCTCGACGCGCTGGCCGACTGTCTGTTCGATGTCGTGTCGGGGGAGTACGGGTTCGACCCCGACAGTTCGATGCGCATCCTGTCCATCTACCAATTCGAGGCTTACGCCCGGAACGCTCCAGAGCAGAGTTCGGCGCTCCTCGAGATTCTTCACGACACGGCGATCCTCGCCCTGAAGCTGGGGCGTCCTTTTCTGGTTTTGCTCCAGAGCGATGATCCGGACCTGCGTCTGCCGACGGTCGGCGCAACGGCCATCGGCTGGAATCGAGCAGAGTTCCAGCGAACCAAACGGAGTTAAAACAGCTCCCGCGTCACCCAGAACACGATCATTCCGAGCACCAGCGTGACGGCGAGGTTCTTCCACTTCCAGTGGATCAGGGAAGCGGCTGCCACGGCCAGCCCCTCGGGCAGGGTGACACCCTGATTCGCTTCGTCGGGGTTGGCGACAAACGTGACAACCAGTGCGGCCAGAACCGCCGGTCCGACGTTTCGGAGCGCACGGGTCACCGGCTCGGGAAGGTCCCGACCCGCGAGGAGCAGGATCATCCCACCTCTACTGAGGTAGGTGATGATCGTGATCGCCACCACCAGGAACAGAGCTTCGGCGTTACCCATCACCGGGCCCTCGATCCGCCAGGTAACCAGCTGCAACACCGACGAGAGCACCAACCAGCAACCCACTCCGGTTGGGAAGGCCGAGGGTCAGGAGCGTGACGATCACCGCCGTCACGGCGGCGATGATGGCCGGACGGTTCACCGCCATGGACACCACGATGCCAGCGAACATGAGAGCCGGGGCCAGACCGAGTCCCCAACTCTCGGGAACCGCCGATCCGAAGAAGACACCCGCGATCGTCAGAATCTGCCACATGGTGAAGAACAACACCCCGCAGGTGATGTAGTAGCGGCGGAACTTCTCGGGTGGTTGTTCAGCCTGGGTGAGGCTGAGAGCAAAGATTTGGTCGATCAGCACGGTGGGACCCAGCACCCGAAACCAACGCGGCTGTTTGGCGAACGTCGGTGCCATGGCGGCCGAGTACATGACGTGGCGAGCGTTGATGACGAGGGCGGTGAGAACCACAGTGATCGCCGAGACCGTCCCCGCCAACGTGATCATGGCCAACTGGGCGGCGCCGGCGAAGATCGTCCACGAAGTGCTGATGCCGAAGAGCAACGGCATGAGCGAATCGTTGATCTCGACTCCCAGTACGAAACCGAATGGAACCGCCGGAACCAGCAGCGGGAGGCTGTCCCGGACGGCGTCGCGGTCGATCAGGGAAGCGATCTCGCCCGGTGATCTGGCCAAGGCGGCTAGAAGTTGTCGATGATCGCGTTGAGGGTTGCGCTGGGACGCATTGCGGCGACGGCTTTGGAGTCGTCCGGCTGGTAGTACCCGCCGATATCCATCGCCGGACCCTGAGCGCCGTTGAGTTCGTCGACGATGGCCGACTCGTTCGCCTCCAGCGCGGCAGCCAACGGTGCAAACCGCTCGGCCAGCAGGCCGTCCTCGGTTTGGGTCGCCAAGGCCTCAGCCCAGTAAAGCGCCAGGTAGAAATGGCTGCCACGGTTGTCGAGTTCGTTGACCCGGCGAGACGGTGACTTGCCGTTCATCAACACGTTTCCGGTCGCTGCATCGAGTGCGTCGGCTAGTACCTGGGCGGCCGGGATGCCTGCGGCATCGGCAAGGTGCTCAAGCGAGACAGCCAACGCAAGGAATTCACCGAGGCTGTCCCAACGGAGGTGGTTCTCCTTCTCGAACTGCTGAACGTGTTTCGGCGCAGATCCGCCCGCTCCGGTCTCGAACAGACCGCCGCCGTTCATCAGTGGCACGATCGACAGCATCTTGGCGCTGGTGCCCAACTCGAGAATAGGAAAGAGGTCGGTGAGATAGTCACGTAGGACGTTGCCCGTTGCAGAGATCGTGTCGTCACCAGCCTTGGTGCGGGCGAGCGTGAAATGGGTGGCCTCGGCCACGCTCATGATCTCGATCTGGATGCCGTCGGTGTCGTGGTTCGGCAGATAGGCCCGCACCTTCGTGATCAGTTCGGCGTCATGAGCTCGCTCGTCATCGAGCCAGAACACCACCGGGGAACCCGTGGCGCGGCCTCGGCTGACAGCCAACTTGACCCAGTCCTGAACAGGCGCATCCTTCACCTGGCACATCCGCCAGATATCGCCGGTCTCAACCGCATGTTGCATCAGAACGGTGTCGCCGTCGCCCACGACCCGGACCACGCCGTCGCTGGGGATCTCGAACGTCTTGTCGTGGGAACCGTACTCCTCGGCCTTCTGAGCCATCAGTCCGACGTTGGGGACCGTGCCCATCGTGGTGGGGTCGAACGCCCCGTTCTGGCGACAGAAGTCGATCGTGGCCTGATAGAGCGCTGCGTAGGAGCTGTCGGGAATAACCGCCTTGGCATCCTGTTGCTCGCCGGCAGCGTTCCACATCTGACCCGACGTACGAATCATGGCCGGCATCGACGCATCGATGATCACGTCGCTCGGTACGTGGAGGTTCGTGATACCTCGGTCGCTGTCCACCATGGCCATGGCGGGACCGCTCTCGATAGCGGCGGCGATGTCGGCCTCGATGGCCGCTCGCTGATCGGCTCCGAGGTTCTGGAGCGAACCGATGACGTTGCCCAGTCCGTTGTTCGGCTCACCGCCCGCTTCGTCGATCGCGGCGCCATGTTTTGCGAACACGTCGGCGAAGAACACCTCGACCGCATGGCCAAAGATGATCGGGTCCGAGACCTTCATCATCGTGGCTTTCATGTGCAGCGAGAAGAGCACCCCCTGGGACTTTGCGTCGGCGATCTGCTCGGCCAGGAACGACCGGAGCGCCTTGGTGCTCATAAAGGTGCCGTCGACGATCTCACCGTCGAGCACGGGAACCGCTTCTTTCAGAACGGTGAGGTCGCCCGCGGGCGACACGTGCTCGATCCGAAGGGTCTGATCGCCCGAGATCGTTACCGACTTCTCATTCGATGCGAAGTCGTTCTGGCCCATGGTGGCGACATGGGTCTTGGAGTCGCTGCTCCATGCGCCCATGCGGTGCGGATTGGCCTTGGCGTAGTTCTTGACCGCCTTGGGGGCGCGCCGATCGCTGTTCCCCTCCCGAAGCACGGGGTTCACCGCACTTCCCTTCACCCGGTCGTAGCGGGCTCGGACGTCCTTCTCTGCGTCGGTGCTGGGATCGTCGGGATAGTCGGGCAGAGCGTATCCCTGGGCCTGAAGTTCGCCGATGGCCGCCTTGAGCTGAGGAACCGACGCGCTGATATTCGGCAGCTTGATGATGTTTGCTTCGGGCGTCACCGCCAGCTCGCCGAGCTCGGCCAGCGCGTCGTGGGTCTGTTGATCCTGGGCGAGATGATCGTTGAAGTTCGCCAGAATACGTCCGGCCAAAGAGATGTCCCGGGTGACCACGCCAATGCCGGCCGCCCCGGTGAACGCCTCGACGATCGGCAGCAGCGATCGGGTGGCGAGGGCCGGAGCCTCGTCGGTGTGGGTGTAGATGATGGTGGAAGCAGAGATATCAGACATCGGGGTCCATCGTACCGCCGCCAACCGTTCCGAACGGTTGTGACAAACCTGAGGCACTTCCGCCGAAAATCGGCCGTCAGACCCCCATCCGGGGATGTCCTGTCGCTCCGGGCTCGAGAGCCTCTCCCGTCGCTGGGGCAGTAGCTATGATCCACGTGTGACATTGCGATCGGGCGAACTCGCTCCAGCCAACGATCTTGGTATGAGCACCGCCGTCGCCTTCATCAGGTGACGCAGGTCGGCACTCCTCAAGAGGGCATAGAGGCGCCGCGCCAGAGTCCGCTCGATATGTCGAACCTCCGTGGGGACGTATTCGGCGGTGTTACGGCCGGTGTCGTGGCGTTACCCCTTGCCCTGGCTTTCGGAGAAGCATCCGGGGCGGGCCCGATAGCCGGAATCTGGGGCGCGATCGTCCTCAGTGTCGTAGCTGCGCTCCTCGGCGGCACACCAAGCATGATCTCGGGACCCACCGGTCCGATGGTGGTCGTCTTCGCCGGTGTGTACGCCTCGGTTGATGAGAACGCCTCGTTGGTGTTTGCCGCAGTCGTCCTGGGAGGCCTGCTCCAGATTCTCTTCGGCGTGGTGCAGGTGGGGAAGTACATCAGACTTGTGCCGTATCCGGTGATTTCGGGATTCATGAGCGGCATCGGAGTCATCATCGTTGCGCTCCAGGCGTCGAGGCTCTTCGGTGGAGAGCCGGACGGTCGCGGCACCGTGGCCGGTCTGGAGGCGATTCCTGGGGCAATCCAGAACGTGAACTGGAACGCGCTCGCCGTTGCGTTGGTTGCGCTGGCGATCGTATTCGCATGGCCGGCTCG
>CALGOA010000239.1 GCA_937958015.1 uncultured Acidimicrobiales bacterium
AATCAGTCGTTCCTTCGCTTTGAGGACAACTTCGAATCCTCGAACGGTCCCGACCTGAACGTCTACCTGCGAGCCAACGATGGTTCCGGCGAGTTCATCGATCTCGGCGACCTGAAGGGCAACATCGGATCGCAGAACTACGAGATCCCGGCCGATGTCGATCTCAGCCGCTTCTCCGAGGTGGAGATCTGGTGTGTCCGCTTCGGCGTAGGTTTCGCCACCGCACCGCTGAGCGTCTAACCACCCGCCACGGCGGTTTCCCTCAACCGCCGCCGCAACAGCGCCGACACCCAGCCGAAAGGCGGGTGTCGGCGTTAGTCTTTTTCCATGGAGATGCCGGCCCCCGACGCCAACAAACTGCTCGATTTCTGGATGGAGTGGGAAAAGGGTGACACCACCCCCGGAACGGTTCTGAAGAACCTGAAGAACGGCGGGATGAAGGAACTGCTGCACGAGCTCGCCGGCCGGGAGCTCTCCTGAGTTTTCTCCCTCCCCCGGGGCGGGGCGGTCCACAGGAGATCCCGCGGCCGCCGGACGCGCTGCTGGGTCCTCCCCCACCATGGTCGACCCTTTCCAATGCGCCGTCGCTCGACGATCTGATCTCGACCGCGGACCCCGTCGAACCCGGCCTCCCGGAACCACCGATCGTCGCTGGCAAGTTCCCATCGGCGGTTCTGGTCCCCATCTACGACACCCCCACCGGGCCCGAGATGGTGTTCACGCGGCGTGCATGGCATCTGCGATCCCACGCCGGTCAGATTTCGTTTCCCGGGGGCCGTCGGGATGTCGAGGACAAAAGCCTGGTCGAGACGGCGTTACGCGAATCCGAGGAAGAGATCGGTCTGGCCCGGGGCCGAGTCACCGTCATCGGTGAACTCGATCGGCTCACCACCGTTACCAGCCCCGCCAACATCGTGCCGATCCTGGGCGTGCTCGACGCGAAACCGACCGACCTGCGCGCCAGTCCCGACGAGGTAGACGAGGTCCTGTTCGTACCGGTCGCCGAACTGCTGCGCCCCGAGATCTACCGCGAGGAGATCTGGTACCGCCAGATGGCTCCGAACGCATCGTTCGAGGGAATTCCGATCACGTTCTTCGAGCTGGTCGGCGACACGCTCTGGGGCGCCACCGCCCGAATCATTCGAACGATGTTCGAACAGCTGGCCCAGTCCTCCGATCCCCGACGGGTCGACGACTAAACGTCCCAACCCAGCTGTGGTCTCGGCAGGTGGCCGGTAAGGGCATCCAGTACCTCGATCACCTCTGGCGCAGCCTCGATCTCACCGAACGTTGCGAGCGTCGACGCCGGCACCACGCCGAGCCACCACCTCGAAAAAGCATTCACCGTGGTGCGGACGGCCACGCTGTCGCCGCCCTCATAACGCGTTGCCGAATTCACCTCGGCGAAATCGATGCGCCAAGGACCGGTCAACGATTGCCAGGTCCCCTCGTAGCCGCTGTCCACCAGATGGCGGTCGATCGGATCGTCCAGTTCGACGACCAGCGAGAACGGCTCCTCGATCGGCTGGATAGCGCGCACACAGGCGTCGAGATCGAGCACCCGAATCTGCCACCAGGCATCGGCCTCGATCTCATTCTCCGCCTTCGATCCGGTGGTGCGCCGAAACTCGCGACCGGGATTGACGATCAGGTCCTGAGCCTGCATCCATGCCGGCTCGGTGAACCGAATCAGGTCAACCTGGTCGCCCCATTCCTGCACGATACGAAGGAGCTCCAGGCACTGATCCGGGGTTTGGTAGGCCCACTGCACGATCCGATCGGGGCCGTGTTCGCCCTTTGACGCCACTGCGATGAAGTGGGAGATCGCCCCGTCGGTGCGATAGCCATACAGACTGATCTCGTCATCCAACTGCAGCCCTGCGCTGGTGGAACGTTCCCCACCAACCACGAGGCCCCCGTGATGGAGATGACGGCTCACCATGGCCGCGTGCAGTTCCTCGAGATCGGAATCGATGTCGAAACGTTCGGGAGTTCGGTACGGCACCGGCACTCTGAGTGCGCCGGGATACACATGAACCTCGTGTTCATAGGGCCCGACCCCGAAACCGAACCGGTCATAGAAACCCTGTTCAAACATGCCGAGTACCGCGATCGCAGCACCCTCATCAGCCAGATGGGCGAGGCTGCGAGCGGTCGTTCGTGAGGCGAATCCGAGCTTGCGGGCGATACGACTGGTCGTGACCGCCGTGATGGCACCCGCATGAATCTCGGACTGGTCATACCGCATGAACCCGAGCGTGCGGTGGGTCACCGATTCGGTGTGTCCACCCAGATGGGCCACCACCGACCGGCCATCGTTGGCCTGGAAGAATGCTCTGATCTGGGTTTCCTGCCGGTCCTCACCATCGAACCAGCCGGTTTCGGACCACATCCGCAGGATGTCGTCGATGTCGCGGTCGTAGTCGAATCGAAGAATCTGCCCCTCGCTCATTCCTCTGGTGTAGCGGGTCGGGGCTGCCGACGTCGTCGACTTTTCCAACCCGGCGGCAGATTCACAAACTTTCCAAGAATTGGAGCGCTCTAATCCTGTATGGTCTCGGAATGTCCGGGGGAAACAACACCATCACACTCACAACGTCCGAAGCGATCGTTCGCTGGATGATCGCCCAGCGAACCCGGCTGGAAGATGGCACCGAAGCGCCGCTGTTCCCCGGCGTTTTCGCCATCTTCGGGCACGGAAACGTTACCTGTCTGGGCCATTCACTGGAGCGAGCGGGCGACGCGCTGCCAACCTGGCGAGGCCAGAACGAACAGGGCATGGCACTGGCCGCCGTGGCCTACAACAAGAACCGCAAGGGTCGTCAGATCATGGCCGCCACGAGTTCGGTTGGTCCCGGCGCTACCAACATGGTCACCGCAGCCGGCGTCGCCATGTCGAACCGACTGCCGCTCCTGCTCTTCAGCGGCGACAGTTTCACCAGCCGGATTCCGGACCCGGTTCTGCAGCAGGTGGAACACTTCGGAGCCCCAACCACCACGGTCAACGACGCCTTCCGATCGGTCACCGTTTTCTGGGATCGCATCTCCCACCCCGCCCAGATCCTGCAGTCACTCCCTGCTGCGGCCTCCACCATGCTCGACCCGGCCACGCGGGGCCCGGCGTTCATCGGGTTGCCCCAGGATATTCAGGCCGTCGCCTACGACTACCCGACCCGGTTCTTCGACACGGTCGTGCACGAGGTTCCCCGCCCCCGACCCGACAGCAGTGAACTGGTCGAGGCGGCTCGCCTCATCAACGAGGCCAATACGCCGCTGATCATCGCTGGTGGCGGCGTGCACTACTCGGTCGCCGAGGCCGAACTCCAGGCGTTTGCCTCCAAGCGCGGAATTCCCGTGGTCGAAACCGTGGCCGGCAAGTCGTCGTTCCTCGGAGACGACCCAAGTTATGTGGGACCGATCGGCGTGACCGGTTGTGAGGCCGCGAACGATCTGGCTGCCGAGGCCGACGTGGTGATCGCGGTTGGCTGCCGTCTGCAGGACTTCACCACCGGCTCGTGGACGCTCTTCACCAACGACAACACCATCTTCGTCAATATCAACGCCACCCGTTTCGATGCGGTGAAACACCGATCGGTTCCGGTTGTTGGCGACGCCCGCGAGGTCCTCCGCGAACTCGATCCGCTTACTGCAGATTTCCATGCGGCCGATGCGTGGAAGGAGCTGGCAGCTGTGAAGAAGGCCGGTTTCCGCGAGTACCTCGATGCGATCGGCACACCGCCCGCCGATGGGGATCCGCTTTCGTACGCTCAGGTTGTTCGGGCGATCAACGAGATCGCAACCGACGAGGATGTCTGTCTCGCCGCCGCTGGAGGGTTCCCGGGCGAGGTGAACAATGGCTGGTGGAGCAAAGGCATCGGCACCTTCGATTGTGAGTACGGCTACTCGTGCATGGGGTACGAAATTGCCGGTGGCTGGGGTGCTTCGATGGCATTGGAAGCCAAAGGTTCCGATGGCGACGTGTTCGTCTTCGTCGGTGATGGCAGCTACTTGATGATGAACAGCGACCTCTACAGCTCGGTCCTCACCGGGCATCCAATGATCGTGCTGATGTGTGACAACGGTGGCTTTGCGGTGATCAACCGACTCCAGACCGGTCAGGGCGGCGAACCGTTCAACAACCTGCTCGCCGACACCCGCCGCGGCGGTCCCTCCGCCGAGGATCTGGTTCGGGTTGACTTTGCCGCCCATGCCCGGGCGATGGGTTGCAACGCCGAACACGTCTCCACGATCGCCGAGATGAAAGCCGCAGTGGAACGAGCCCGGTCCGCCGACCGCACCACGGTGATCAGTTGTGAAGTCGACGCCTACACCTGGACCGAAGGTGGCTGTTCGTGGGAGGTCGGCGTTCCCGAGGTGTCCGAGCTCGAAGGGGTTCAGCAGGCCAGAGCCGCCATGGAAAAGAGCATGACCGAGCAGCGCCGCGGCCTGTAGGGGGCGAGTGGTCGCCGCTAGTCCACCGGATGTCCAATCCAGTCAAGGAACTTCTTCTTCGGCCACGTGTTGACGACCAGTTCGCGCGGCGCCCAGCCGCGTTGCGCGGTCTTCACCCCGTACTCGATGCGACCGAGTTCGGAGACGTGATGGCTGTCGGTATTGATGACCAGCTTGACACCCCGGTCGACCGCCTTCCGGACCACGTCGCTCGCAGCGTCGAGACGTTGCAACGCTCCGTTCACCTCCAGGGCCTTGTCGAACTGGAACAGCGCCTCCAGCACCACGTCCACATCGATTTCGATTCCGGGTCGACGCCCGATGTAGCGGCCGGTGAGATGGCCGATGCTGTTGACCGTCGGATCTGAAATCGCCGCGATGAGGCGAGCGGTCTGATCCCGGACGGACTGGTCGTAGTGGCTATGAACCGAGGCCACGGTGTAATCGAACCGGGCCCGGAACTCGTCCTCGTAATCCAACGACCCGGCGGCGCCGATGTTCAGCTCACACCCCCAGAGCACCGTCATGTCGGGATGGGCCTTCGCCGCCTCGGAGATGTGCTCCCGGTGTTCCAACATCTCCTCGGCGGTTGAACCGTTGATCGCAAGATCCTCGCCATGGTCGGTGATCGCCAGGTACTCATACCCTCGCCCGGCCGCCTCGGCGATCATGTCTTCCACCGTCGACCGACCATCGCCGGAACGGTCGGTGTGATAGTGCAGATCACCACGGATGTGGGCTACCTGGACAAGGTCGGGCAGCGAGTCGTCGATCGATGCCTGGACCTCGCCGGTATTCTCTCGCATGACCGGCGGTACATAGGCCATGTCGAGCGCCTCGTAGATGGCTTCCTCGGTCTCGGATGCGACTATCTCGGTATCGCCCTCTGTGTCGTCTTCGGGTTTGCGAAGCAGCCCGTACTCGTTGAGTAGTAGACCTCGATCGAGCGCTCGTTGCCGCATGGCAATGTTGTGGGCTTTGGATCCGGTGAAATACAGCGTTGCCGCCCCAAACTGCTCAGCTGATACGACGCGCACATCAACCTGCATGCCATCGCGGGTGAGGAACGAGGTCTTGGTGTCACCGCTGAGAATCACCTCGTGCACCGCTGATTGGTCGCGGACAATGGCCATCACCCCGGGCCCATCGGTACTGGCGACCGTGATATCGACGTCACCGATCGTCTCGCTCATACGGCGAAGACTCCCGCAATACAACGCATCGCTGACGATCTCATGGCTGAGCAGTTCTGCAACGAGTCGCTCGGCCAGCGGCATCGCATCACCGATCGATCGACGCCGATCCTTGCCGCTCAGGCCCAGCCGCTCGATCGCCGTGCCGATCTTCTCCTCGGCCTTTGCACCCAGTCCTTTCAGTTCCCGCAACTTCTTGGCATCGAGCGCCGCCTTCAGGCCGTCCAGATCCTGAATGTCCAGTTCACTTCGCATCAGAGCGAGCGTCTTGGGTCCGACGCCCGGGATCCGGCTCAGCTCAACGACCGACGGCGGGAACTCGGCCCGTAGCTGTTCCAGCTTCTCGACTTCGCCGTGCTCCATGAACTCGCGGATCTTGCCCGCGGTCGACTTGCCGATGCCCTTTATCTTCGTCAGTTCAGTCGCCGACAGTTGCGTGACGTCGCGACCATCTCCCTGGATGGCCTGTTTGGCGTTCTCGTACGCCCGAACCTTAAACGACTGCGGGCTCTGCTCTTTGAGGGTGGTGAGCATTGCGAGTTCGTCGAGCAGGTCGAGCACGTCTCGGGTGGATGCCATGGGTACTTCCTATCGACGACCGGGATGGTTGGTCACGAATTCAAGCTAGCAGGGCGTCAAAATCACCTGTTGGCTGGACATCACTCGCAAACGGAACCGCATGAGATAGGTCACCAACGCTGCGTGTCCTTCGGGACGCCGCGATGGGGCACAATATGGACGTGGCAAGTAGCAACGACACCGCACTGGACGAGATCCCGAAGCTGGGAACGATCCACTACATCTTGATAACTGCCGGACTCGTTCTGGCCGCGCTGTTGCTCGTTCTTGCGGTTGCGTACAGCGGTGGAACCGACAACGTCGACCCACCCATCTCCGGCGGTCCCGTAGACGGCGGAGGCGACCGCGACGACCCCAGCACCGGGGAAACACCAATCGATATCAACCCGATCGAATCGTTCCTGCCCCGCACCGGACAGGGTTCCACCTGCACCGAACCCGTCGGGGTCGATCTGATTCCCGGTTTTTCGGCCCGACTCACGATCAACGGCATCGAAATCGCTCCCGAGGAAATCAACGGTGCCGTCGGCGATGTGACCGCGGGGAGTTCGTTGGGCGAAGTGACGTGGGGGCCCGAAGAGGGCTGTCCGCGAGGCGAGGTGTTGCGGCCGCAGAACAACCGGCTCGAGGCCTGCGTCTACCGCAACACCGACGGCCCCGATAGCTGCCGCACCTTCGTCCACTCGTTCGACGCGCTCTAACTTCGCCTGCAGCGGGCCCGTCTCCACGGAGACCCTGCTGTCCCTCCGGGGGCCGTTCTCCACGGAGATTCCGCTTCTCGGTTCGATCCTCGGGATCGGTGTCCTCACTCGGCGCTGGGGCGCCTCGCTTCACCGATCTTCGGACCTCGCCTCGAACCAGAGGCCTCGCGCTCATACGAGGGACCTCGCGCTCCAAACTCTCGCCCTCAAGCCGGGGGCCCTCGCGCTCAGACTCTCGCGCCTAGGTGGGGAGCTCGCCGGTTTCGAGCAGTTGCACGAAGGCAGCTTCGTCGATCATGGGGATGCCCAGCTCTTCGGCCTTGTTCAACTTGCTGGCACCCGGCTCGTTTCCGAGCACCACTGCGAACGTCTTCTTGCTGACCGATCCCGGGCTCTTTCCGCCCCGGGCCTTGATCGCATCGGCAGCGCCGGTTCGACTGAAACCCTCCAACCCGCCGGTAACCACCACCGCCTTACCCTCGAGGGTCTTCGGGATATCGATCACCTCGGGCCCCTTCAGGTTCAGCCCCGCAGCGCGAAACTTCTCGAGCAGCACCTTGGACACATCGGACTGGAAGTACTCCGCCACGACCGAAGCGATCTTGGGTCCAACACCGTCGATGGCAGCAATCTCGTCCGCGCTGGCTTCCACGATCCGATCGATATGACCGAAGTGCGACGACAGAACCTCCGCCGCGCTCGGGCCGAGGTGTCGAACGCCAAGCCCGACGAGCAGGCTCGCAAGTGGCCGTTCCTTGGTGGCCTCGATCGACCGTTTGAGGTTCTCGATCGTGATCTCCCCAAAACCCTCCAGCTCGCTAGCTCGGTCCCAGTCGATGAAGTAGATGTCGCCAATGTCGGAGATCAAACCCTCGGCGACGAACGTTCGAACCGTTCGTTCGCCGAAACCATCGATGTCCATGGCGCCACGCCCGGCGAAGTATTCGAGTCGGGCCTGCTGCTGCGCTGGGCACAGCGGGTTCACACAGAACGTATGAGCCTCGGTTTCGGGTCGCACCAGTTCGTGGGAACACACCGGGCAGTGGGTTGGAAACAGCCACGGTTCCGACGCCGGATCTCGATCGCTCAGAACCGGTCCGAGAACCTCGGGAATGACGTCGCCGGCCTTGCGAACCGTGACGGTGTCGCCGGGGCGGACATCTTTCAGACGCACCTGATCATCGTTGTGCAGCGTGGCCATCTGGACGGTCGAGCCGCCGACGAAGACCGGTTCAAGCACTGCGAATGGTGTCGCCTTGCCGGTTCTGCCGATGCTGACCTGAATGTCCAGCAACTTGGTGGTGCGTTCCTCTGGTGGGAACTTCACTGCGATCGCCCAGCGGGGCGCCTTCGATGTCGATCCGAGCGAACGCTGGCGTGCGAGGCTGTTCACCTTCACCACCGCTCCGTCGATGTCGTAGTCGAGGTCATGCCGGTTCGCGAGCCAGGCGTCGGTCAGCTCGGTGACCTGCTCGATGCCGTTGACAACCTTGCGTTCAGGATTCACCGGGAAGCCGAGTTCACCGAGCCAATCCAGCGCCTCCGACTGTGTGCTGAGATCGGGACCACCCTCGATCTGTCCGAGCTGATAACTCCAGAACGCAAGGCCGCGACCGGCGGTGACCGCAGCGTCCTTCTGGCGCAGACTGCCGGCGGCGGTGTTCCGGGGATTGGCGTAGCGGGGAAGCCCGGCCGCCTCCTGGGATTCGTTGAGGGCATCAAATGTAGAAACCGGCAGGTACACCTCGCCCCGAACTTCCAGAACGTCAGGGGCGGCGGGCCCGATCGAGTGCGGAATCGCCGCTATCCCTCGAACGTTGGCAGTGATGTCCTCTCCGACGCGGCCGTTGCCACGGGTGGCCGCCTGCACGAGTTCGCCCTTTTCGTACCGGAGTGAACAGGCCACGCCGTCGATCTTCAGCTCGACCATGAACGTGATCGGTGGCGCATCCTCGCTCAGGTCGAGACCTCGCTGGACCCGTTGCGACCATCCCAGCAATTCCTCATCTGAGAATACGTTGTCGAGACTCATCATGCGGACCGAGTGCTCGACCGGAGCGAACAGAACGGATACCGGACCGCCCACTTCCTGAGTGGGTGAATCAGGCGTGATCAGTTCGGGATGTTCCGCCTCGATTTGGGTGAGTTCGCGGACGAGAGCGTCGTACTCGGCGTCGGGGATCTCCGGGCTGTCGTTGAGGTGATAGGCCGCATTGTGGTGGCGAATCAGGTCTCGTAGTTCCTCCGCCCGCTGTTGTGACTCCACCCGGCTGAGCCTACTGGTCCAGAAATAGGGCTGGCTTGGCCCCCGGTTGAGGATCGCGATTTGACGAGGGTTTTCGGCGCTCGATGGCACACTCTTTGATGTGGCCTCGGTAGCCGGTTCGTCCGCCTCAATTCTGGACCGCGTTGGCCTCTGGCCAGCCCGGATCACATGGTTCGCTCTCGTGCCGTTGGCGGGGCCGGCTCTCACGTCGGGGCTGGATGGCCGATCGGGCTCGGTCCAGGTGGTGGCCGAGATCATGTTGTGGGCCACGTGGTTCGCCGGCTTGGTGGCGCTCCTCGCTCCCAGCACGGTCAGCCTCACGGTTCTGCGAATCATCGCCCCGGTCCCGCTGGTCGCCGTGATCCTTACCGCCATCCTTGGTGATGCTTCGCAAGCATCGCTGGTCCTCGCTGGCATCGGCGCCGTGCTGGCGCTGGGGACGGCGTTTCTTGCAATCACCGGCGACGAGATGGTGAACGGATCGGCGTACGGACCCGAACGTCGCCTGGCACTGCGGACGCCAGCATCGCTGCTGCTCGGGCCGATCCAATTGTCATGGATCGCCCTGGTGGGCGCCGCCATCGCCGGGCCGTTACTCCTGGCGGATGGACGGTGGCTGGTCGGTACGGCGCTCACGTTGCTCGCAGCGGCGCTGGTGTACCCCGTCGGTCGTTCGCTCCACCAACTCTCCCGTCGGTGGATCGTTTTCACGCCGGCCGGGTTCGTGATCCACGACTATTTCGTGCTGGCCGAGAGCATCCTGTTGCGCCGCCAGGACATCGCCGAACTCGGACCGGCCCCCGCTGAACCCCGAGGCACGATCGATCTGTCGGCCGGCGCACCCGGCCTGGCTCTACAGATCGAGGCGAAGGAGCCTCTCAGCATCGTGGTGCGCAGCGGTCGCAGCGCAGCGGCTACCGACACGGTGCGTATGATCTTTTCGCCAACGCTGCCGGGAAAACTGCTGCGTGAGGCCCGGGTCCGGGGTATCGCCGTCAGCTGACCGGAGGCTGCCACCGATCGTGGGCAAGGCGAGTTCGGTTTCTGCAACACTTGGGCGAGGCCAACTGCATTGTGCGCTAGCCGATCGTGTGCGCAACAGCACGGGAGGATCCATGAACATCGTCACCAAGATCATCTTTCCCACCGCTGACATGGAGGCGTCTCTGGCCTTCTACCGATCGATCGGACTTGAGACCGAGAGCTTCGACGGGAGTTACGCGTGGGTGACCAACGCCGGCGCCGAGGTCCTTCACCTCGCTCACATCGCCGACCTCGATCCGATCGACAATCGTGCGGCTGGTTACTTCCATGTGCAGAACGTGGACGAGGTGCATGAGCGATGGTCATCGGCGGTGGCGGTTGATGAGGCGTTAGGCGATCGGCCGTGGGGGATGCGCGAGTTCTCGATCCGGGACCCCAGCAACAACTTGATCCGGGTTGGCCAGAATCTCTAAGAACGACCCGGTCGGTACGTTTGACCTGCTCAGCCGGTTCTCCGAATGACTCTGCGCCGACGTTCGGTCGACTCCGGATCGAACTCTGTCTCACCCCTCCGTCATGCTGAAACCATGTCCACGGCGGAACTCTCGAACAACCGAATCGAAGCGGCGATCAACCTACTGCGCGGCCTCACCGACGACATGGAGGAGGGAGGACTCTCACCCGACGATGTGGTCCACCTTCTGCGATCGGTGCGAAGCCTCGAGCGACACTGCAACGCCCTGATCGCCGCTCTCACCCAGGTCGCCGAGCGGCAATCGCAGAGCGGCGTCGCACCTCCGGCCGAGGATGTCCTCCAGACCGATCACGAGGTCACGCCGGGCCAGGCAAGAGCAGAGGCGGCCCGAGCCCGTGTCCTGCGCCGCTTCCCGGCCCTTCGATCTGCGCTGTCGGCGGGCACGGCCAGGACCGGAAACATCGACGTGTTGGCCCGACTCACCTCCGACATGACCGACGCTGAGATTGAGGCGCTTGCGGGCGACGATGCCGAACTGGCCGACCGAGCCGCGGAACTGAGCAGCGACAGTTTTGCTCGACGTGTCCGTCGCAAGAGGGACACCGTGCGAAGGGACAACGGGCTGGATGCAGCTCGCCGAGCTGCGAAAGCCGCCACGGTAAGGGCCGGACCCAACCGTGACCGCACCGGATACGTACTCGCCGCCAACCTGGCTTCTGAAGACGGCGCTGCGTTTCTCGATGCGTTTCACCGATCGATCCGTTCGATTCGACGAACGTTGGGAGACCAGCACGACCTCAGCGACTCCGAGGTCGCGGTCCGTGCGTTGGTCGAACCGTACCTGCGGGGTGTCAACACCCCGGAGGCGTTTGCGACATCACGACCCCGGGTAGTTCTCAACGTTCTCACCGACCGCAGAACACTCGAATCCGGACCTCACGAAAACACCGTCGCCGAAACGTTCGACGGGCACCCGTTGAGCCCGCAGGCGATCACCCGCCTGGCGTGTGATGCCACATTGCGGCGATTGGACACGCTCCCCGATGGGTCGGTTCACGCCAGCCACAGCGGTCGGTCGGCAACCGCGGCCCAACGAGCCGCCCTGCGATCGATGTACGACGGCTGTGCGATCACGGGTGCACCCTGGTCACAGGTCGAGGTCCATCATGTGATCTTCAGCTCAAACGGTGGTGCCACCCAGCTCAACAATCTCGTGCCGATCTCTCGTCGTTGGCATCACTTGGTTCACGAGGGCGGATACTCGCTGCAGATGGCCCAAGATCGCACGCTCACCATTTACACCCCCGATGGTTCCCTCTACCGAACCATCCCATGTCCCCTCCCCGTCAACCAACGGGACCAGGCCCTCGCCGCCTAAACCCTGACGTCGTCGCCACACCTCGGTCCGTCTCTAGACGGACAGGCAGATGCCGAGCTCTGTGGCCATTTAGGGCAACCCGGTCGTCCCACCGCCGGTGGCACTTGTTTCTTGACAACTAAATAACCGGCGCTCGGGGGTGTGGCCTGACGGCGTGGTCTGACGGTGTGGCCTGACGGTGTGGCCTCAGCTGACCACGGTGGCGGTGGCCTCGTCACCCGACAGACGCAATCGGAGGTACCCGTTGACCGCCTCGGCTGACACCACGTCCTCGGCAAGAATCGGGAGCAGTGGAAGCGCGTCGGCCAGGTTTGGCGGAAAGCTGGAGCTGAGCGGTGGGGCCATCCACTCGGTGATGCCCGGTGCAAAGTTGAGCTGCATCGATGCGTGCAGGTCCCCGCTGATCACCGTTGCGCCCGGCGCACCGGCCAACATCGACCGAAGCTGGTTCTGCTCGTCGGGTCGAACCTCGAAGGCGTAGTCGGGGACCGTCTCCCCGACGCCGATCGACGACATCACCACCGGGCTGGCGATGATCGTTTGTCTGCTCTCGTGGTCCAGCTGTCCGCCCAACCATTCGAGCTGTGCTGCCCCCAGCACGGTCGATTCCGTCTGATACTGGCGGCAATCGAGGAGGAGCACTCGGGCCAGCGACGCCACCTCGATCGATCGGTAGATCCGATACTCATCCGACTGTCCGGCTGGAAGCGGACGGGCCAGCCGGGTTGGGGTGAACTCCCACCATGCCCGGTAGCCGGCGGCCCGTCGAAGCGGATCAACCTCGGCGTCGTAGTCGTTCACCACCTCATGGTCATCCCACGTGACCACCCACGGGTGCGCTGCACTGCTGGCCTGCAGACGGTCGTCGCCACGGGCTTCTCGGTACCGGTCCCGATAGCCCTCCAACTCTCGGGCTCCCTCTTCGTAGATGAAGTCTCCAAGCCACACGACCAGGTCAACCTCGGTGTCCGTCGCCAAGCGGACATGGTTGTCCCACAGTGCAAGGTTGTCCCGCGACTGACACGAACTCACGGCCAGCGTGAAGCGGTCCGGATCCTGGGCGGGCATCGTTCGGGTTCGGCCGATCCGAGATACGAACGAACCGGTTCGGAATCGGTACCAATACACCGCTCCCGGAGCCAGGTTGTCGGCTAGAACCCGGACGGTGTGGGCGTCATCGGTCGCAGCGGACGCCGTCCCCGAACCGACGACCTGATCAAAGTTTGCGTCCAGGGCAATGTCCCATGCCATCGGAATATCGATCGGTTGCCCCACCGCCACCGCCGTCCACACGATCACGCTGGTGGTATCGGGATCTCCGCTCGCCACGCCGTAGGCGAAGTCGATCGAGTCCACTCCGCTCGGCAACTCCGGCGTCACCGCTGGAACAACCCGGGCGAGGTTGGGCACGGTGGACACCGTCGGTTCGGGAGCCGGAGTGACCTCTGCGGTAGTGTCCGAGCCGGCCGAAGTGGATCCCCCGTTCGGTGCGGTCGTCGTCGCCGAGGTTCGGTCCGCCTCTGGTGAACATCCGGCGAGCACCGATGCCGCTGCGGCGGTGAGAAAGTATCTACGGCGCACCGGGTCAGCGTGGCACACGCAGCGGGTCAACGTTGACCGGCTGGCGAGAGTGGGCATACTCGGCGGGGTGAACGAAAACACCGCGATGCTCACCTCGCTCGAAGCCGGACAGCAGATCCCTTTCGCTGGAGATCGGATAGCCATCGTCGACCCCGAACTCGCAGCGGCGTTCGAAGCTGGTGACCATTTGATCGTCGTGAACAACTCGGGTGCCCTGTTGCGGGTTCCGGGTGCCGTCAAAGAAATCGCCGGGGATGCCGTCGGGTCTGCCGTAGCGGCCTTCGGTCAGATGGGATCGGTCTCTGACGACACCATCTCGACGTTCTACGAGTCCTTCGCCCTACGGCTCGAATCCGACCGATCCTTTGCGCCGATCGCAGAGGCCAACGCCGCCGACGTGGCGTCCGCGGCGGCTCGAGGTCGTAGCGTGACCCGCCTTGTGCTCAGCGACACGATGCGACACGACATGATCGACGGTCTGAGGTTGTGGCGTGACACGCCAAGCACTCGAGGCGAGCGTCTCGTACATCTCGAACACGAGGGCTGGTCGGTGGAGCAGGTGACCGCCGGTCTGGGTGTTGTCGGGTTCGTCTTCGAGGGCCGGCCGAACGTCTTCGCCGACGCCTGCGGTGTCCTTCGAACCGGAAACACCGTCGTCTTTCGGATTGGCTCCGACGCGCTGGGAACCGCACGAGCCATCGTGAAACACGCACTGGATCCCGCCCTGTCGGAGGCGGGAATGCCGGCCGGGGCCGCTTCTCTCGTCGCCTCCGCCGAACGGTCAGCAGGCTGGGCCATGTTCGCTGACGACCGCCTCGCCCTGGCCGTCGCGCGAGGTAGCGGACCCGCCGTGGCGCAACTTGGGGCGGTGGCTCAGCAGTCAGGAACGCCGGTCAGTCTGCACGGCACCGGTGGCGCCTGGATCGTCACCGGCCACGACTGCGACCCGGACCGCCTCGAAGCGGTAATCCACCATTCACTCGATCGGAAGGTCTGCAACACGGTCAACACCGTCTGTGTCCTACGGGATCGTCTCGACGAGTTCGGACCTCGGGTGATCGCTGGGCTGTCCAGTGCCGCCGCGACCAACGGGGTTGAGCCCAAGGTGCATGTTGTCGACGGAGCCGAGCGGGTGATCCCAGAGTCGTGGTGGAGCGATGTGGTAGCGATCGCCCGAAGTGAGGGTGATGTGATGGAGCATCGAAGCGAATCGATCGCGGCCGACCGGTTGGGCCACGAATGGGAATGGGAGCAGTCGCCCGAGATCACGCTGGTCGCCGTCGACTCTGTTGCCGACGCGGTCGACCTCTTCAACGAGCAGTCCCCACGATTCGCAGCCTCGCTCATCAGTGACAGCGCCGAGGAGCAGGAAGCATTCTTCGGTTCGATCGATAGTCCGTTCGTCGGCGATGGATTCACGCGCTGGGTGGACGGTCAGTACGCACTGAATCAGCCCGAGCTCGGACTGTCGAACTGGCAGTGCGGCCGCCTGTTCGCTCGGGGTGGTGTTCTCAGTGGCGCCAGCGTTTTCACCGTCCGCACCCGAGCCCACCAAACCGATCCACAGGTGCATCGCTAACCGGCCCGGCCCGGCCGTCCAAACCGAGCGGGGTTCTCTGCGATCATCGCGCTGAGATCGGTATGACCATTGTCCGGCCCCGCAGCGACCCGCTTAGGGAGCGGTCGGGTGTCGGGCCATCAGCGCGGCGAACGCTTCGTCGTAGGGCCTGGGGTTAGCTCGGCGGGAGCCAGGTGTTGTGCCATTCCGTTACCGACGGGCGGTCCGGCCAGCGTTCCAGCAGCGTCGCCAGGTCGACCGGTTCGTCGGCATCGGCGAGGCCCATCGATGCGGCGAGCCACGTGAGCACTCGACCGGCGCTCCAGCCCCGTTCGGCCACCTGGGGCAACGTCATTGCGCCGTCACGTTTGGTAAGGCGTTCACCGTCGCTGTTCACCACCAGCGGAACGTGTGCGTACTGAAACTCACCCAACGCCAGGGCATCCGCCACCAACATCTGGCGGGCCGCAGATGACAACAGGTCATC
>CALGOA010000240.1 GCA_937958015.1 uncultured Acidimicrobiales bacterium
GGCTGGAATGTTCGCTGAGCCTCGCCCACCAATGCCCCCACGCCGTTGACGGCCGTCAGATACTCCACCAGAAGCGTGATCACTAACGCAATTGGCGTTGCGACGCGAACGCCGAGCACGATTGCTGGCATCACCGATGGGAGCAATACCCGGAACACCGTTCGTGGCCTGGACAGACGAAGCGACCTCGCTGTGTCGAGCAGCGTGGGAGGCAACCGATCCACTCCAGTAGCCGTGTTCAGCACGATCGGCCAGAGCGCTGCGAGCACTACGACCACAACCTTCATCGACTCGTCGAAACCAAGCAGAAGGGTCGCCACTGGAACGATGGCCGCGGGCGGAAGCGCACGAGCGAACTCGAACGTGGGCCCCGAGGCGCGGCGAAACCTACCGGACGCTCCTACGAGGAGACCCATGGCCACTCCGAGGATCGTTGCGATAACCAGACCCAGACCAAACGTGCGGACGGTGTCAAGAACGGCGGGCAGGATCTTCGCCCCCTGCCCCCGTGTGAACAGCGCGGGCCACCACGACGACGGCGCCGGGAAGAAGGGCGAGTCAGACGAACCAAACACCTGCCACAGTCCGAGCAGTAGAACCAGAGGAAGTAACCCCGGCAACGAACCCAGGCCGAACCGAACCCGCGGTGGTGCGGCAATCCCCGCTGGCTGGTCGCGGCCTGTCACGATGCGAATTCCTTGATGGCGTTGCTTGGCAAGAGCAGTCTGGCCGCTGTTCGCAGCGTGCTGTTCAACGCCACTCCAAGCAGACCAGCAACTATCACGTACACGAACATCAGCGCCGGCTGCAGCGCCTGGCGAGCGCTGATCAGGCCATTGCCCAACCCGGCAGGGTTGCCAACCATCTCGGCGACGATCGCAAGGACAAGACAGAGTGACAACGCCAGCCGCAGCCCCACCAACACCGACGGAAGGGCTGCGGGAAGGACCACCTTTCGGACCGTTTCAAGTCGAGTGAAACGGAACATCCGACCCACGTCTCGCAGCTCCGGAGGGATGGAACGGACTCCGCCAATCGTGTTGATCAGCACCGGCCAGACACCGCCGTAGATCACCAGTACTAACTCCATCTTCAAGGAGAAGCCGAAGATGAGCAGCGCAGCTGGCACGAACGTGATCGGAGGAATCGCTCGCGTGACCTCGAAGCTGGTCATCGAGTAGCGGTAGGCGACCGGCGAGAGTCCGAGCAGCAACCCCAGCGCCACGCCGATTGCGCTGGCGATACACCATCCCAGCATCGTGACCCCCACCGTGTGGAGTAGTCGCTCCACAATTTCCCCCGCGAGAAACGCCTCTTGTGCGGCAACCGCAATCTGCGAGGGTGCTGGCAGAAAACGAACCTCGGCGATTCTGAATCGAACCAACACCTCCCAAAGCGCAGCTAGGGAAATGAGAACGGCGATGCCAAGGGGGTTCGACGGGTTCCAACGCTGCGGCCCGTCACTGCTTTCCAAAGATCACCTCGTGAACGCGGTGACGGGCCGTCAAGAAATCGGTGGATTCGCGCGTGAGCATCTGTGTTCGCGGTCGCGGGCTCGAAACCGGAATCTCCGCCACGATCTGCGCAGGTGTTCCGTCGAGGACCAGCACCCGATCGCTCAGATACACCGCTTCCTCGATGTCGTGGGTAACAAAGATCACCGTCGTTCCCGTGGCGGCAAAAATCTCAAGCAACTGGTCCTCGAGATCAGCCTTAGTCAATGCATCGAGCGCCCCGAACGGTTCGTCCATCAGCAGAGCCACCGGACGCGATGCGAGCGCCCTGGCGAGCTGGACCCGTTGTTGCATACCGCCAGACAACTCGAACGGTTGAGCGTCGGCGCGGTCTGCGAGCCCCACCAGTTCCAACGCTTCAGCAACCCGCGACCGGCGTTCCGCTGTCGGTAAGCGCCCCTCAAGCGGCAGTTCAACGTTCTTCGCAACCGTTCGCCAAGGCAGCAAGGAACTCGTGTAGTCCTGAAACACCAGGCTCACCCCGACGGGTGGACCCGACAGATCTGCGCCATCGAACCGGATCACCGAATCAGATGATGCTTCGTGGAGGCCTGCAAGAACCCGCAGCAGCGTGGTCTTACCGACGCCCGATCGCCCCATTATCGAAACGAATTCACCCTTCGCGACCTCGAACGAAACGTCGTCCAGGACCAGCCGCCGGGGCCCCCGCCTCGAGCCAACCTCGGCGCGAAGGTTCCGGCACTCGTAACTCGGCCCGGTAGTGATCAGCGGTCCTCGTATCTCAATGGACCTCCGGGTCTCCCCGTCAGCCGCCCAGGACCAGCTCGTTCACATCGATCTCTCCCTCGAACTGATTCAAGGAGACCAGGACGTCGACCCAACGACTGAGATCGTCGGTCCGTACTTCAAGATCGAAGGTCGGGAGCGCTACCCCTGAAGCGACGGGCGCTGGCATCCCGGTGTATCCCATCAGGATGGACCGTGCAGCCTCTTCGTCGGTCTCGACGAAGTCCTGTGCCTGCTCGAGTGAAAGTGCGAACGCCTCGATCGCGTCGGCGTTGTTCTCTGCCCACTCGCCATTCGCAACCCAGAAGTTCGTTGCGAGCGGCAGGCCGATCGAAGCGAACGGATCACCGATCGAGACGTTGCCCATCCCGACCAGGGCGCCGGCGAACGGTTCAAGAGCTTCCGCCGCGTCGACTTGTCCCGCGTTGAACTGCTCAACGGTGGCTGGTGGCGGCACCTGTACGCCCTCGATGGTGCTCGGGTCGATGCCCTCCTGCTGGGCCCAGTACAACGTGGCCACGTGGATAACACCACTCAACGTGGGGCTGCTCACACGTTTGCCCTCGAGGTCGGCGACACCCTCGATGCCCGAGTCTGCGGGCACGATGACCCGCACGAACGGGTTGTCATCGGTGTCGATGGTATTCCCGAGAATCTGGACAACGTCCAGGCCTGAGTCGGCCGCCCGGATCAAGTCGGTCGACGTGCCAAGCGAGATTTCGACCTGCTGTCCAAGCGTGGGAATGATCTCGGAAATGTTGGCCGTCGGTGTGAGCTCGACATCGAGTCCGTTGTCGGCGAAGAATCCCTGTTCGCTCGCAACATTGACCAGAAGTCCGGTTGTGGCAGGAACGAACGCAAGCCGAATCTGCGTGGGCTCGGGTGCGGCAGTCGTGGTGGTTTCCTCGGGAGCGGTCGTCGTCGTG
>CALGOA010000241.1 GCA_937958015.1 uncultured Acidimicrobiales bacterium
GTGGGTCAGGCCATCGCAACGTTCAAGGAGACCTCGCTGGTCTCCATCATCGGAGCGTTCGACCTGTTGTACATCGGCCGTAACGTCGTGCCCGGCCAGACCGCATTCCTCGGTCATGCGGTGGCACCGCTGCTCTTCGTGTCGGCTGTGTACTGGGTGTTTGCGTACGCTATGTCGCGGGCCAGCCGTTCGCTGGAATACAAGCTGGGGGTCGGCACCCGATGATCTCCAGCGTCCGTTTCTTCACTAGCCCGTTCCCACTCCGTCGTGGATTGGGAACATCACAGCCAACTCAGGTGTACTGGGTACGTCAGATCGAAAGGATCTTGCCATGACCATCCTCGATGAAAATGCGATGTCACCGGAGCTGGCTGCCCGGCCCGACATGATCGTCTGCGACGGCGTCAAGAAGTGGTTCGGTGACTTCCAGGCGCTGAAGGGCGTCGACCTCACCGTGAAGGAGCAGGAGGTGATGGTGGTGCTGGGCCCGTCGGGTTCGGGCAAGTCCACCCTCATTCGCTGCATCAACCGGCTCGAGGTCCATCAGGAGGGAAACATCATCGTCGATGGCATCGAGCTGACCAATGACCTTCGCAACATCGACAAGATCCGCTCCGAAGTGGGCATGGTCTTCCAGCAGTTCAACCTGTTCCCGCATCTCACCGTGCTGGACAACATCACGCTGGCCCCGATCTGGGTTCGCAAGAAGCCCAAGGCCGAGGCCGAAGCTACTGCCCACGAGCTTCTCACCCGGGTCGGGATCCCCGAGCAGGCCAACAAATTCCCCGGCCAGTTGTCCGGCGGTCAGCAGCAACGCGTGGCGATCGCACGGTCGCTAGCGATGGAGCCGCGGGTCATGTTGTTCGATGAACCTACCTCGGCGTTGGATCCGGAAATGATCTCCGAGGTCCTCGACGTGATGAAAGAACTGGCCAAGACCGGTATGACCATGGTTGTGGTGACCCACGAGATGGGCTTCGCCCGTGAGGTTGCCGATCGTCTGGTATTCATGGAGGAGGGCAACGTGATCGAGATCAACGAGCCCGAAGGTTTCTTCACCAACCCCAAGAGCGACCGAACCAAACTCTTCCTGTCTCAGATCCTGTAGACCGGGGCGGACATCGGCGGGTTACCCGGTTGCCGGGATCCCGCACGCCTGCTCATAGTCCAGATCGTCGGACTGGAACGGTGTGTTCCCGTCCATGGCGGCGAACCCCAAGCCACCTTCGCCCTCTGCGGCGGCGGTGATCGAAACCCGATCCCAAACGGCGCTGTCGATCGCATAGACGAACGAGGTGGTGACCCTGGACCTGGCGCTACCGCCGCTCCAGGTCTGGTTAGGAACGAGCCCATCGAAGTCGACGGTGAGCGAACGGCTGGCTGACCGCAGTCCATCGCGGCTCAGCTCGTCCCCGGCGATGGCTTTGCGGATCACGCTCTCGGTATAGATGGCCTCGAGCCATCCCCGTACGAACTCGGTTGAGATCACCGATTCCTCACCCGAAGCTGCCAGCGCGGCTGCCATGTTCGCCATTGCAGGGCTTTCGGGAACACCCCACACCGGAGACGGGCTCACGTGGAAGTAGCGATCATTCAGGCTCGGGGCGACACCACCGCCGAGGAGTTGGTCGGAGTAGTTCGGTGCGCTCCCGGCCCAGAGAGCATCCAGTCCCACCGGCTCGGCCGCCGACAGCAGAGTGGCCAGGTCGGCGGGGCCACTCGACATCCACACGAGGTTTACCCTGGCGGTGAACATCGACGTGATCAGCTGGGCTGGGTCGGGTTGTTGCTCGGTCCCCAGCGACGCATCGTCGAGGACGATCTCGATCCCCAGCTCCGTGGCCGCCGCCAGGGCGCCACGTCGGGCATCCTGGCCGTAGGGTCCGGGTGTTGTGAGAATGGCCATGCGGGGTGCGGTTTGTTCGGTCAGTTGATCGCTCAGAAAAGCAACGCCGTTGGCTGCGTCGACGCAATAACTCGAGCCGAGTCCCACATGATGGGGCGACGAATCGTCACCCCATCCACTCAACCAACTGGTGGGCACAACGAGCACGGGACTGGAGCCCGGGTCGATACCGATCGCTTGTGATGCATCGATTCCTGCGACGTGGCTGATCAGCGCCACGCCGTCTTCTGCGTCGCGGGTCAATCGGTTGTAGGCGTCGACCGCGAGGTTGACCTGACCCTGAGAATCCTCAACCACCAGTTCGATCGATCGTCCATCGACACCGCCGCGGTCGTTGAGGCGATCGAAGTACACCTGTTGGGCCTGGATCGCCGGTCGACTCAGTGCGAGGAGGCGCCCGGACAGGTCGGCGATTGCGCCAACACGAATCGTGTCGTCGGTTATCCCGAAGTTGACCGGTTCATCCTCGACCACTACCAAGACCGTTGGATCGGACGATGGGATCGAGACGCTGGTGGGGATCACCGCATCCTCCAGAACCGAATCCTGTGTGCACCCGGCCCCGAACAGGAGCAACGCCATCAGGGCGAAGTGATGGCGTCTCCGGCACATAGTGGTATCCGGTCGGATGGCCGGGGCCGTTGTTGAGTTGTGGCCAACGGGCGATCCGAGGCAAAACGCGCTGGTGGCAGGACCCGAAGGTCCTGCC
>CALGOA010000242.1 GCA_937958015.1 uncultured Acidimicrobiales bacterium
CAGAAGGTGGCGGCCACGATCATGGCCACACCACTGGCCTGCGAGGCTCCCTCGCTGATGCTGGGAGCGCTGATCAGTACCAGGCCAACGAGACCCACGATGATCCCGGCCAGTTGAGGACCTCGCGTCCGTTCCCTCAAAAACAGGACGGCAATGACCGCCACAAAGATCGGGGTGGCGCCGTTCAGTAGTCCAGCGACCGCAGAGTTGATTCGTTGTTCCGCCAAGGGAAAGAGTGTGAACGGGATCGCAACCCAGATCAGTCCGAGAACCGCGATCCGCACGTAGTCCTCCCGGTCGGGTAACGAGAAATGTCCCTGTTGAACCCGAGTGAGCACGAGCAGTGCGATCGCGCCGCTGCCGACGCGACCGAGGGTCACCATGCCGGGCGTGAGCGCATCGAGCCCGATATCGATGAGGAGGAAACTGGCGCCCCAGATCAGCGAGACTCCGCAGAATAGCCCCCAGTCAGGAGCGCTGAACTGACCTGTGTTCTTGGCCTGAGCCGATTGAAATAGACTTTTGGTCGGGGCGGCCACGACAGAGAGACTAGAAGTCTGCGCCGGTCAGAACTGGCGCTTTTCGGACAGGCGCCAGTGACCGCTCTGCGCCCGCCGAGGCCTTCTCGAGCGACGAGATTGATCCGGTGTTGAGCGTGAGGTGGCCCTTGGGGCACTTCACGTAGGCGACGACGCCTTCGGACGTGTTGTGGAGCGAAACGATCGAGCGGGTTCCGACGAGGTGGTGTTGCTGGCATTCGTGGCAGTGGATCTGAAGCATGTCACTATCATCCGCCCGCAGACAGGAAAGGAAAAGCGATGCTTTGCGAACTGTATGCATAAGTCTTTCTAATGTATTGCTCGTAGACTGCCGGAGTGGATCTCAGCATTCAACAACTCCGCATGCTTCGCGAAGTGTCCGAACGAGGCACGATCGCTGCGGCCGCGGATGGACTCGGCTACACCCCGTCGGCGGTCAGCCAGCAGCTATCTTCGATCGAGAAGGCGACCGGTGTCAGCGTGCTCGAACGGGTTGGCCGCAACGTTCAGTTGACGGACGCCGGTCGTGAGTTGGTCGTGCACGCCGACATCGTTCTGGCTGAACTGGAACGGGCCCGGGCCTCGATCGAACGGGTGCAGGAGCACGTGGCGGGAACGGTGCGGGTCGGGCTGAGTGAATCGATGGCGTCGCGCTTTCTGCCGCCACTTCTCCGCAAGGGCGCCTCCGAGTATCCGGACCTCACTATTCGCACCGAGGAGTTCCCAAGTGAGCTGTCGGGGGTTGAGGCGGTTCGATCCGGACAGCTCGACGCCTGTTTCGTGATGGCCAGCAGTCATGCTCCCGTACAGGACGGCATCATCTTCGAACCGCTGTTCCGGGATTGGTTTCGGATCGTGGTGCCCGCCGATTCGGATTGGGGCCGAGGCCGTGAAGAGATGCATCTAAGTGAATTGGCAGATGCGACGTTCGTGCTGGCGCCGTTTCGCGTGTGGTGTGGCCGGTTGATTCATGGCGCCTGTCAGAACGCCGGATTCTCACCAACTATCGCCCACGAGATCGACGACTATCCGGCCACCCTCAACGTCGTGGCGGCCGGTGCTGGTGTCTCACTGGTTCCCGACCTCGGTCTCGCCCATCAACCCGGCGGACTTCGCATTCTCGACATCGCAAGCCCGTTCTGCCGGACCGTCGAACTTGCGTACCGGGAATCGAGTGCTGCCCGACCCGCGGTAACCGCGCTGGTCGATCTGGCAGCCGACGTGGCGAAGGAGCTGGGGCTCGACGTACTCGAGGGCTGAAGGCGTCGAGCTGATCACCTAGCCCTCGATGTCGACCGAGATCGTGGCGGCCTCGGCGGTGTTCCCGTGGAAGTCGGTTGCGATGATTTCCCAGGTCACAGTCCCGGAGTCGGGCAACTGGTCATCGATGAATGACGTCTGGTCAATGGTCCATCCGGTCGCGTAGTAGACGGACTGTTCACCGTTGAGGCTACGACGAATCGCGTACCGCTCGAATTCGTAGTTGTCCGAGGACTGGCCCCAGGTGATCAGAACCCCCTCGTCGATCCGCTCGGTTTGGAGGCCCAGGACCACGGCGGGAGGTTGCGTGTCAGTAACCGCATCGGCTGGTGTCCAACGTCGACCGACGTCGCCGTCCACTTCAGCCACAAGCACGTACCAGTATCGTTCGCCCGGGTCGACGGAGGTATCGGTGAAGGCGCCCTCCGACGGACCCGTGACCATCACGGTGGCACCGGTTGGATCGGCCAGCGCAGGGTCGGGTTCTTCGATTCGGGAGAACCGATGGAGTTCGATCGAGGTCCCATCCGGGTACCCAGCCCACTGGAGGTCGATCCGATCTTCGGTCATCTCCCCGCGACCAAGCCATCCGACCGCAGAGTCCGAACCCTGAGTCGCCGGCGAAGCGCGGGCAGGGTCGGGTTCGGCCAGTGAGCTGGTCGACGAGAGTGCCGCAGTGGTCGGGGTCGTTGCTCCGCTGACGTCTGGAAGAGACGTCGCTGTCGAAAGCGGCTGCGATACTTCGGGCAGGGTGGGTTCCAGAACGCCCGATTCGTTGCCCGTGCAGCCAACCACAACCATCGCAAGGATCGCAACGATCCACCGTCCGCCCATACCCAAGTATGGAACAGGAGCGATGGATCGTTCGATCGACAGGGACGACGTCCTAGTCCATCACAGCTAGTCGGTGACCCAGATCAAGGGTTCAGCGCCGTCGGAACCGGCGGTGAACGTTGGCGATCCCACCGAAACCAGTCGGGCGGTATCCCCCTTCAAGATTTCTCCAGCACCTTCCAGGTTTCCGCTTCCTCTCGGAAGGAAGAAGTTGACATAGGGACCCTCGGGTACCGTGATCTGCTCGCCCGGGCTCAGGCGGGCAGCCCAGAGGACGGCGCCGGCCTGCTGGATACTGATGGCGGAGTCGTGACCCTGCCCTGAGGCCACGGGAACGAGGCCACCCTTGGCCAGTTCGTTGTTGATATCGAGTTGTTGGTAGCCCGGATCGATCCCCTCGGTGTCTGGCGGAACCCACATCTGCACCAGGTGTACCGGATCGGTTTGGCTGTAGTTCTTTTCGCTATGCCAAATGCCGCGCCCGGCACTCATGCGCTGAGCCAGTCCGGGATAGAGGAGGCCCCGGTTGCCCTCAGAGTCCTTGTGTTCAAGTTCTCCACTCAGGACCCAGGTGACGATTTCCATGTCCTGGTGGGGATGGGTGTCGAATCCGGTGCCGGCGGCAATTCGATCGTCGTTCGAGACGAGGAGTTTGCCGAAGTGGGTGTTGTTGGGGTCGTAGTGTCGACCAAAGCTGAATGAGTGTTTGGCGTCGAGCCAGCCGATCTTCGTAGCGAAGCGTTCATCGGCCCGTTGGATTTGAATCGTGCTCATGCCTCTACAACCCCTCCGGGTTCAGTCTATTTCAGTTTTGAACTACATGAACCACTGTTCGAACTCGGTCACGATTTTTGGAGTGGGGTCGCGGGTGGGCTTAGTCCTGGCTGTACTGGCCAGCGCTGGTCACCTGAATCCATGTGCGGCCGGGCGTCAGCGTGATCGCTTCATCGCCTACGTGCAGGATCGCCGGGTGCCGTAACGTCGGTCGGGTCCAGGTGCCATCGACCCGACGTCCGTCGGTGAAGACCGCTGCTGGCCCCGAGCCAACGAAGATGTACTCGGGAACGGGAGCGCCGGTGCTGTCGAACAGGCCGGTTCCGGTCGACCGGACCGCCACAACGACCACGTTCGCCGCGTTGACAGGTTCACCGTCGGTCGTGTGCAGACCACCGCTCTGGCTTCGCACCCAGCCAACTCCGTTCCACTCCCAGCGAACCTTGTTCGCTGGATAGTTAACGCCGAACGACGAGTCGGCGACACCCTGGGAGGAGCCAACTCCTGCCGGGCGATAGTGAAACTGCGCCGGCGGCGCGCCACCGGGGGCCACGGAGGAGAAGCTCGATGTCTTCGCGTACAGGTTGCTAGGAGCAGGGCGATTCTGGTTTCGCCAGTAACCCGAGGACCGGGCGGCGCTGAAGTTCGAGACCTGCGTCTGGTTCAACAGCAGTTGGTCGATCACCGAGTTGGCGCCCGAATA
>CALGOA010000243.1 GCA_937958015.1 uncultured Acidimicrobiales bacterium
GAGACTCGCCAATCGGTCCGCAAGATTTACGACTTCTGCGACACGATCGAGTCGCTGCTGTTCGGCAACGAGATCTTCGAAGCCCGTACCCGCGGCATCGGTGTGATCCCCGCCGACGTCGGACTGAGCTACGGGCTCTCGGGCGCCAACATCCGTGGTTCCGGTGTCGACTGGGACATCCGTCGCGATGCCCCCAACGGACTGGTCTACGACCAGGCCGATTGGAAGGTCTGGACCCACCCCGATGGTGATGCGTTCGCCCGTTCGTGGGTCCGCCTGCAGGAAGTGCGTGAGTCCTGTTCGATCGTGGAGCAACTCCTCGACAGCATTCCCAAGGGCCCGATCATGGCCAAGGTGCCCCGGATCATCAAGGTGCCTGAAGGCGAAGCGTACGTCGCCACCGAGAACCCGCTGGGCGAGATGGGTTACTACGTCGTCTCGCAGGGAGATCTCACGCCGTTCCGGGTGAAGATTCGGTCCGCGAGCTTTTCGAACATGTCGATCACGCCCTGGGTGCTCAAGGGGACCTTTGTGCCCGATGTGATCACTATCCTCGCCAGCCTGTACTTCATTCTGGGAGACATCGACCGTTGAGCGCTCTGATGCAATCACAGGTGCTGGCGCTGAACGTCGGCTGGGCCGAGTGGCCACTCAAGACCCTCGGCGTCCTTGGTGTCGTTCTGCTGCCAGCAGGCACCACCGTCTATCTGTACCTCTTCAAGATGGTCTCGTTCATGCAGTCCCGCTTGGGACCCATGGAAGCCGGACCGTACGGATCGATGCAGCTGCTAGCCGAGGTCGGTAAGAACCTCCAGAAGGAGGACATCTTCCCGGCCAAGGCCGATCGCACGGTCTTTGCGATGGCCCCGTACGTGGTGCTCACGAGCACGTTCCTCCTGGCTCTCATCGTGCCGTTCGGGCCCGAGGCAGGGTTTGCGTCTCTGGATACCGGCAACTTCGATGCCACCACCTTCGACGGGGTAGGCGTGTTCTACGCCATGGCCGTCACCAGCATCAGCGTGGTTGGCATCCTCATGGCCGGTTGGGCCAGCGCCTCCAAATACTCCCTGATGGGTGGCCTCCGAGCCGCCGGTCAGCTCATCGCCTACGAGCTGCCGCTGATCCTCGCCGTCGTCGGTGTTGTGATCCAGGCCGGCACGCTCAGCCTCCAGGGAATCGTCTACAGCCAGATCAACGGCGAGATCTTCGGATTCGGCGGCCTCGGGCTGCCGTACATCCTCACCCAGTTCGTCGGGTTCTTCATCTTCATGATCGCGGTGCAGGCTGAACTGACCCAGGCGCCCTTCGACATGCCTATCGCTGAGTCCGAGCTGGTCTCGGGTTACCTCACCGAATACAGCGGTTTCCGATTCCTGATGTTCTTCATTGGCGAATTCGCCACAGCCGCAGTGTTCGGCTTCCTCGGGTCGGTCCTGTTCCTGGGCGGCTGGGCGGTGCCCCCGTTCGTCATGGACATCTTCGGCATCGACGAGTTCAGCAACTGGTTCAACTTCATCGGGCCGGCCGTCATGGCCACCAAGATGTTGATCCTCACCTTCATCATCTACTGGATCCGCTTCACGTATCCCCGGTTCCGCGAGGATCAACTCCAGAAGTTTGCGTGGAAGGTCCTCATCCCGATTTCCCTCGTCAACATCGCCATCACCGGCGTCCTGAAAGTTGCCTTCTAACATGGCCTCCACTCGCCTCCGACGCCACGTGGCGAACGCTCTCGTAGTGGGCCCGTTCCCTGGGCTCAATCGTCAACCACTCGGGTCGGGTCGCTTCGGCACTCGCTCCGCTCAAACAATTTGCGCCCGTCATGCCAGCAGCCTTGCTGGCGCGGCGGCTACCTCACGGGGAGTCGCATAATGGGTCTAGTTCCTGGTCTTGTCACTGGTCTTGGGATCACGCTGAAAGAGGTCGTCAAGACCGTCGTGAAGGGCGCGGAGACCGTCCAGTATCCCCACGAGAAGGAAGAGCCCACCGCTCGCGCCCGTGGTGTGATCGCGCTGCACGAGGACAACTGCACCTCGTGTATGTTGTGCGCCCGCGAGTGCCCCGATTGGTGCATCTACATCGAGGGTCACAAGGAACTTGCTCCGCCCCGTCGGGCCGGCGGCAAACCCCGAAGCGTCAACAAACTCGATCGATTCGATATCGACTTTTCGCTCTGCATGTATTGCGGGATCTGTGTTGAGGTCTGCCCCTTCGAAGCCCTCTTCTGGAGCCCGGAGTACGAGTACTCCGAGGTCCGCATCGCCGATCTTCTCCACGACAAGACCAAGCTCGGCAAGTGGATGACCACCGTGCCCGAATTCGAGGCCTACGAGGCCGGGGCCGAAGTGAAGGCCAAGAAGGTCCCCGCGCTGGAGGCGAAGTAGTTGCTCGCATCCGTCTCACTCTTCGCGCAGGCCACCGGCAACAGCTGGGATCTCCCGGCCAATATCGCCTTCGGCATCATTTCGGTGATCGCCATCGGTGCGGCATTGCGGATGGTCACCACGAACAACGTGGTGCATAGTGCGTTGTATCTGCTGATCGTGCTGGCCTCGGTCGCCGCCGTCTACATCCTGCTTGGCGCCGAGTTCGCGGCAGCCACCCAGGTGCTCGTGTACATCGGCGCCATCCTTGTGCTCCTGCTCTTCGGTGTGATGCTCACCCGCGCCCGCCTCGGGGGCGACGAGGATCTCAACTACGAACAGCGCTGGATTGGCCTCGGGGTCTCGGTGCTCCTGTTCGTCGTCATGACCTACAGCATTTGGGAACAGTACGGAACCAAGGACGAAGCTCGCCTCGTCGGTTACGAACCCCAGCGGACCGCCGAGGTCGCCGACTCGATCTTCAGTACGTACATCGTGCCCTTCGAGGCCGTCTCGGTTCTGCTGCTAGCAGCACTGATCGGCGCAGTCGTTGTGGCGAGGAGGGACTAGACGATGTATCTCACTCAATACCTGCTGCTCGCAGCCGTGTTGTTCTGCATCGGCGTGTACGGCGTACTAACCCGCCGTAACGGCGTGTTGGTGCTGATGAGCATCGAACTCATCCTCAATGCCGTGAACATCAACATGGTTGCGTTCGGCACCTACAACGCCGACGTCGGCGGCCAGGTCTTTGCATTGTTCATCATCGCCGTAGCTGCCGCCGAAGTGGGCGTGGGCTTGGCCATCGTCTTGTTGATCTACCGCAACCGCCGCAGCATCGATGTCTCCGACGCAAGTCTGATGAGGGGCTGACATGTCGATCTTCGCGGCCGCAGCGGCCGAAACCTTCCAGCCCTCCGACTGGCTGTTCGAAAACGTCTGGATCGTCCCGGCCATCATGGCGGCGTCGTTCCTCTACATCCTCTTCTTCGGTAAGACCTTCCCGGGCAAGGACCGCGTGCACTACGTGGGGCTCGCCGCGATCACGGTGGCGCTGGGGTTCAGCCTGGCAACGGCGTTCATGTGGGTCACCCAGTACGAGGACAATCAGTCCCACGGCTCCGAAGCGAGCAGCGCCTTTGTCGGCGAGGGCATCGTCTCCACCGTTGAGGCCGACGAAAAGGAAGAATCATCCGGCGCCTCCGGTCAGGGTTGTCTGGCCGAGGACAATCGGGTCGGTAGCCTGCAGGCAGCCGGTGAGGACGAGTACGCCCTTGGCACCGGCCTTCTCACCGACTCCGGCGAGCTGGCGGTCGAGGCCGGCGAAGATGGCAAGGGCGAGGGGCACATCAAGGCCAAGTCGGTCGTCCGATGCCTCGAATGGTTCAGCACCGGATCCTTCGGTGGCGACACCGCTCAGGGTTCGGACAACCTGACGTTCAACATCGGCACCATCGCGGACGGCCAGAGCATCATGATGCTCGTCGTCGTCACCTTCATCTCGTTCCTGGTGCACCTCTACAGCACCGAGTACGTCAAAGGCGACCGACGGTACGTCCACTACTACGCATTCCTCAGCCTCTTCACCGCATCGATGCTGTTCATGGTGTTGTCCTCCAGCACCTTGCAGCTGATCGTCGGCTGGGAATTGGTCGGTGTCTGTTCGTTCGGTCTCATCGGCCACTGGTGGGAAGAGAAACCCAACAGCGACGCCGCCCTGAAGGCATTCCTCACCAACCGCGTGGGAGATATCGGCCTGCTGGTCGGCATGATCGTTCTGTTCTTCGGCGCCGGGCAGACCTTCGACATCGAGACCATCAACTACCTGGCAGTCCACGACGGTCTGAGCCAGACCACGATGACCGTTGCGGCCCTGTGTCTCATGACGGCTGTCATGAGCAAGTCGGGGCAGTTCATCCTCCACACCTGGCTCCCCGACGCAATGGCGGGCCCCACTCCGGTCTCGGCCCTGATCCATGCCGCCACGATGGTTGTGGCCGGTGTCTACATGATCGGCCGCCTCTACCCGGTCTTCTGGTTCGGTCTGACCATTCCCGGATCCAGCCTCAATGCACTCGCCTTCGTCGGTGCCCTCACGGTGGTCGGCGGTGGCGCCCTGGCGTTCGTGCAGAACGACGTGAAGAAGGTTCTGGCCTACAGCACCGTGTCACAGCTCGGTTACATGGTGCTGGCTCTTGGTGTTGGCGCCTGGACCGCCGGCATGTTCCACCTCTTCACCCATGCCTTCTTCAAGGCGTGTCTGTTCTTGGGCGCCGGTGCCCTCAGCCATGCCTGTCATCACAGCTTCGACATGAAGGCTGAGATGGGTGGGCTGCGCAAGCGGATGCCGGTCACCTTCGCCACTTTCATGGTCGGCACGCTCGCTCTTGTTGGTGTCTTCCCGTTCGCCGGATTCTGGAGCAAGGACGAAATCCTCGTCGGCACCGGTGGGTTCCCCAGCACCAACGCCAACGGTAACTACACCCTGCTGCTGATCATGGGCCTCATCGGCGCTGCCATGACCGCCGGCTACATGACCCGGGTCATCTGGCTGGTGTTCTTCGGCGAGTACCGAGGCCACGTGGATCCGCACGATCCTCCGGCCGTCATGAAGTACCCGTTGATCGCACTCGCCGGTCTTTCGGTGATCACCGGCTTCCTCAACTTCCCCTCCGACTGGTTCGGTGGTCTGGGCACTAGGTACGGCCTGAAGTTTGAGCAGTGGGTGGAGCCCGGCGGTGGCAGTACGTTCCCGGTGATCGGCCACGGCGACTCCAACCTGGCGCTCGCCGTCATCGCCAGCCTCGTCGGCATCGGTTCGGCCGCATTCGTCTGGAATTACTACCAGAAGCTCTACGCCAAAGATCCCAACGCCACCGAGGTCACCGACGGCCTACGCAGCAGGAACAAAGCAGCTGCCGGTGGGTATGCGCTGCTGGAGAACAAGTACTACCTCGACCACCTGTACGAGGGTGCGATCGCCGACGGAACCAAGGGCCCGTTGGCCCGGGCTGCCTACTGGTTCAACCAGAACGTGCTCGATGAAATCGTGAACACCGCGGGTCGCACCTCAACGGTGCTCGGCCGGTTCATCTACCGCTTCATCGACCAGGGTGCCATCGACGGCTCGGTGAACCTTTCGGGTCGTGGCGCCTCGGAGTCTGGCGGACTCCTACGCAAGGTCCAGAGCGGCCGCATTCGACAGTACGCAAGCCTCATGTTCGGCGCCGCAACGGTGCTGGCAGCAGTCTTCATCGTGGCGATCTAGGGCCACGACGTTTAGGGAGAGAAGAAAGAAATGACTGAGTTTCTCAACGACTGGGGCATCAGCCTCATGGTGTTCCTGCCGCTGGTGGGCGCCGTGCTGCTGGCGTTCGTCCCGGCCAAGGACGAAGAGAGCATCAAGCTGGTCGCCCTCGTGGCCTCGCTGGCCACCGCTGCGGTTGGCGTCCTCCTCATCTGGAATTTCGACTTCGATGCAGCGCAGACGCTGCAGTACGACGTCAACACCGGCTGGATCGACATCGTCAACGCCCGCTACCACGTAGCGCTCGACGGCATCAGCCTGCCTCTCATCGCGCTGACCCTCCTCGTGGTCCCGCTCGTCATCATCTACAGCTGGAACCACATCCCCGCCCCGGGGAACCCCAAGGTCTTCCTGATGCTGATCCTGGTGCTCCACACCGGCATGCTCGGCAGCTTCGTGGCTCAGGACCTGGTCCTGTTCTTCGTCTTCTTCGAAGTTGTGCTCCTCCCGATGTACTTCATGATCGGCGTGTGGGGTGGCGAGGATCGCCTGTATGCCGCCATCAAGTTCTTCCTCTACACCCTGTTCGGCTCGGCCCTGATGCTGGTCAGCTTCCTCGCCCTCTACTGGAGCGCCGGAAGCACCACCTTCGACATGGTCGAACTGGCCCAGGAAGTCGCCGCCCGCGACATCTCCCTCACCACCCAGGTGCTGATCTTCGGCGGCATGTTCCTCGGCTTTGGCATCAAGGTGCCCATGTTCCCGTTCCACACCTGGCTGCCCGACGCCCATACTCAGGCACCCACCCAGGGTTCGGTGATTCTGGCGGCGGTGCTGCTGAAACTCGGAACCTACGGATTCGTTCGGATCGCCATCCCGATCCTGCCCGAAGCTGCGGTCGAGTGGGCTCCGTGGATCGGCCTCCTCAGCGTCATCGGCATCATCTACGGTGCGCTCGGCTGTCTGGCCCAGACCGATATGAAGCGCCTTATCGCCTTCTCCTCGGTTGCTCACATGGGTTACGTAATGCTCGGTATCGCCACCCTCACCTCGTTCGGTATCAACGCCGCCATCTTCGGCATGGTCGCTCACGGTCTGATCACCGGCATGCTCTTCTTCATCGCCGGTTCGATCAAGGATCGTTACCACACGCTCGAGATCAAACGCCTCGGCGGTCTGTTGGTACAGGCCCCCCGGATGGGTTGGATCCTCGGGTTCTGCACAATGGCCTCGCTGGGCCTCCCCGGTCTCGCCGGATTCTGGGGCGAGTTCCCGGCCATTCTTGCCGCCTACAACCCGGCCGACGGCGTAAGCCAGACCCTCTTCCGGGTCTACATGGTGATCGCAGCCATCGGCACCGTGTTTGCCGCCGGGTACCTGTTGTGGCTGCTCCAGCGCACCGCCTTCGGCACCCCCAGCGAAGAATTCGCTGAGGATCCCGAGATCACCGACATGGTGGCGACCGAGTGGATCTCCTGGACCCCGCTCCTCATCCTGATCGTCGTGTTCGGTTTCGTGCCCGGCATTATCTTCGGAATCACCAACCCCGCCGTCATTGAGGGCCTGCAGGCTCTCTCGCAGGGCGCTCGGTAAAGGCAACTCCTGTGCTCTCGCTCCTCGCTCAGATCGACCAGCCCTCGTTCGTTCGACCAGAAATCGACTGGCATGGGGTCGCGCCTGAACTTCTGCTGCTTGGTCTCGGAGCGCTCGTTACGACGCTCGACATCATCTTCCTGGAGCGCATTCGACGGTTCATGCCGATGCTCACCGGCATCGCATTCCTGATCCCGCTGATCCCGATCCTCACGTTGTGGAGCCAGAGCGAAGACCTGCCCCGGGTCATGTTCGACGGGGCCTACGTGATCGATCGTTATTCGTTGGCTCTGAAGGTGTTGTTCCTTCTGTCGGGCTACATCGTGGTGCTGCTCTCGACCGACTACATGGCCGAAGGTGACTACTACGACAGCGAGTTCTACCAGCTGATCTCGGCTTCGATTCTCGGCATGGTCGTGATGTCGTCGGCTCGCGACCTCATCTCGATCTTTGTAGCGCTCGAACTGATCTCGATTCCCGCCTACCTCATGGCGGCGTGGCGCAAACGAGACCTCAAATCGAACGAGGCCGGCCTGAAGTACATGCTGATGGGTGTCTTCGCCAGTGCGATCATGTTGTACGGCATGAGCATCCTCTACGGCTTCGCCGGCGACACCAAGTTGTCGTCGATCGCCACGGCCATCGACTTCGGCGGCGACACCGCCCCGATCGTCACCCTCGCCATCGTCTTCACGGTCATCGGCTTCGGGTTCAAGGTCAGCGCCGTTCCCTTCCACACGTGGGCACCCGACACCTACGAGGGCGCACCGACGCCGCTCACGGCGTTCCTCGCCGTTGCCTCCAAGGCCGCCGGATTTGTGGCTCTGATCAGCATCGTGCTGGTCGCTCTGCCGAACCAGGCCGACGTGGTGCAGCCGCTCATGTGGGTGCTGTCCGCAGTCACCATGACCGTCGGCAACCTGATCGCTATCCGACAGACCAATATCGTTCGTATGTTGGCCTACTCCGGTGTGGCCCAGGCCGGGTACATGTTGGCTCCGCTGGCGGTATACGGCCAGGAATTCAACGAGACAAATCCGGCCAACGCCATCGTCAACTACCTGCTCGTGTACGCCGCCATGAACTTCGGTGCGTTCGCGGTTGTCTTGTTGGGCGCCCGAAAGACCCGCTCGGGTGAGATCAGTAGCTACGGCGGGCTGATGAACTACGCCCCCGGCCTTGGTGCTGCAATGACCCTCTTCCTCTTCTCGCTCGCCGGCATCCCACCGGTGGGTGGCTGGTGGGCCAAGTTCCAGATCTTCAACGTGCTCACCCAGAACGCTTCGTGGGCCGGTATCTCTCTGGCCGTCATCGCCGCCGTGAACAGCGTCTTTGCCGCCTTCTACTACCTGAATATCGCCAAGCAGATGTGGTTCATGCCCGAGCCCAACGAGGATCACACCCCGATCCGATTCCCGGCTCCGTTGGCAACTGCGTTGGCTATCACCGTGATCGCCACCATCGTGTTCGGCATCCTGCCCGGCATCACCGGCGACCTCAGCGACTTCACCAACCTCGCGGCGCGATAACTTTCGCCTTCGCTCGCCTCGGGCGCAGCGTGGCGAACGCACTCGTACCGGGACCGTTCACTGGGCTCGGTCCAGACCCACTCCGGTCGGGTCGCTCCAGCCACGTTGGCACGGAGCCGGGTCATGCTCTGTGTGCTGCCTTGCTGCGCGGCGGCAACGTCTCGACCGAAACACCCCGAACTGCTCTTGGGCGGCGTGAACTACCCTGATCCGCTCGAATCGAGCGGTTCGGGCGCGTTCGGATCGATGTTCGACGTTTCGGGGATGTTCACGTGGCCGTAGTGACCCGTCCGAAGTGAGACCAGACTGAGCTTGATGATCGGTCCAGGGGAGAGTGCGTTCGCCTCGTGCGATCGGAGGGGGCGAGCGGGGTTGAAGAATCGCTTGGCTTTTGGCCGGCTCCGTGCAACGTGGCCGGAGCGACCCGACCGACTCAGTGCTCATCGAGCCCAGACAACGTCCAATACCTTGAGTGCGTTCGCCTCGTGCGATCAGAGGCGAGCGGAGGCAATAAGAATTGCGCTTTGACGAGTACGTAGAAGAGGCGCTGTATGGGCCGTCGGGGTTTTATAGCTCGGGTCGCGGTATCGCCGGGCGTCGGGGTGGTGACTTCATCACCAGCCCTGAGGTTGGACCGCTGTTTGGCGCCCTCATCGGCCGATGGCTCGACCAGCAGTGGGCGCAGCTCGGTGAGCCCGACCCGTTTCGGGTCATCGACCTTGGCGCTGGCCCGGGCACGTTGGTGAAAGCGATCGAACGAAGCGACCTGCGTTGTGGTGATGTGTTGCAGATCGGGGCGGCCGACATCGCCACCAACGCCGAACTTCCCGACGACCTCTCCGGTTGTGTGATCATCGCCAACGAATTGCTCGACAACATCCCGTTCCAGTGGCTTCGCAGCGGTGATCGCCTGGAGAGTGCCTGGGTTGAAGGCGGTCAACTTGGCTGGAAACCCGTCGAGGATCCGCAGCCACAGATCGAGGCGGTCGGAGAGTTCCCGTGGATTCAACAAGCGGCGTCGTTGGTGCAGAACCTGCTCGACCGTGGTGCGTCCCGACTCCTGGCCATCGACTACGGCGCAGAAACGACGGCCGAACTCGCCGATCGTGGTGGCTGGTTGCGGTGTTATCGGGGCCATCACCGCAACGACGACCCGCTGTATCAGGCGGGGGAGTGGGATATCACCACCGATGTGCCCATCGATCAGTTGCCGACACCAGCACAGGTTCGAACCCAGGCCGATTTTCTCTCGGAACTGGGACTTCAGGAACTCGTGGATGAGGGCCGCGCCTACTGGAACGACCATGCGGCCAGTCCGGACCTGAAAGCGTTCGAGATGCGGTCGCGAACCAACGAGGCGCCTGCGCTCACCGACCCCGACGGTCTTGGCGCCTTCTTCGCCATGGAGTGGCGCACGCCCTAACCCTGCGGGATTCAGACCCTTTCTTGCGCAATCGGCGGGATACAGACCCATTCAGCCCAATCGGCGGGATTCAGACCCGGATATGAACCTTCATCCCGCCGATTGGGGCGGATGAACCTTGATCCCGCCGCGTTAGTGGGGGAGGAGTTCGAGGTCGGCGGCGGTGACGAGGCCGGAGCTGATCGAGTAGTCCACCAGCCGCTGACGTCGATTGGTGGCCATGCCGCTGGCGTCACCCCGTAACCCGGCCACGCCAGCGTCGGCGAGACGGTCACACACGTTGTCGAGTTTGCGGTTGAAACGGGTGATCTTCCAGCCCAACAGAGCGGCCGCGGAACGATTGGTGGGAACCGTGGCGGGCGCCCCGGGGTCTTCCAGCCTCGCCTTTGCCAACGAGACGATGCATCGCCGTTGATCATCGGTCAGGCTGACCCCGAGAACGCTGACCGTCACGGTGTCATCGCCCAGATCATTGGTGAGATCCTCGACGGGCGTCCGGTCCGGGCTGGGGATCGTCACTTCGATCTCATATGTTGTGGCAGCGGCGGGAAACCGGATGACGCTCTTTTCGAAGCTCAGCGATGCGGACGAACCGGGAGCCAGTTTCATTCTGGACGGGGTCGTTCGGTCGGCGATCTCGAGCGTGATCGCCGACCCGGTGTTGTCGATCCACCAGAGCCCCTCGTCAAATCGAAAACGACCTACCACGCGATGCATGTACGGGTTGTCGTCGACCTCGAGGTCGCCGGTGCGTCCGAACGTGAATCGCCGCTCGGTATCGACTCGATGTTCCTCGCCAAGGAACTCGACGACGAGATCGTTCTCGGAGTTAGTTGACGGACTCAATGGTGTAGGTGCACACGAGGTCGTCGCGGAATTCGATGGTGATGGCGGCGTCGATCCCGTTGATTCGTACGGTTCCCGACGCGATCGGCCCAACGCCCACGATGAAGTGTTCCGACGCGCCGGCCAGATCGGATTCGATCTGGGCCTCGGTCAGTCCGCAGTCGGGATTCGTGAGTGCCACAGCGGCTGGATAGTCGCCGGCTTCGGCGGCGGTCAGGAAGTCGTTGGCGGTGTCGGTGGCACCTCGTCCGGTGAAGAACAGCAGTGCGCTACACCCGCCGATCAGGAGGGCGGCGAGTCCGGTGAGCAGCAGACCCCAGAACAGGCAGCCGCGGCGCTTCTTCTGCGGAGGTTGGCCCGGACCTCCAGCTCCGTAAGCCGGCGCGGCGTAACTCGGAGCGCCCTGTTGAGGGGGAATGCCCTGACCCGGAATGCCCTGACCGGGGGCGCCATAGTTTGGCGGCTGAGCTCCGGGAGGGGGAGTGGTGCCGAATCCAGGGTCCTGACCGGGCTGGTTGGAGAGGTAGGCGGGAGTGGTGTGGGGCTGGTCGCCGTAGCCGGTGGGAGCAGTGGGCGGGGTGGCATCGACGGCGGGGAACTGCTGAGCGGCGGGGTCAGGAGTGAAACTTCCCGGACTCTCCGGCGCAGCGGTGTAGGGCGGATTGGCAGCCGGTGGCGGGAACTGTGAAGGCGGTGGCGCTGCTGCTGCGGGTGGCGGAAACTGTGAAGGCGGTGACGCGGCCCCAGCCGGGGGCGCGGCCGCAGGAGGCGGGAACTGCGAGGGTGGCGTGGCCGCAGGAGGCGGGAACTGCGAAGGAGGCGCAGCTGCGGGTGGTGACACAGGAGGCACTCCGGGGGCTGCGGTTGGCGGCTCAAACGAACGGGTGTACTCGGCCCCAATATCGGGAACGTCCAGTTGGTCGGCGTCCGCAAGTGGGTCTTCTCCGAAATCGAAGGGGTCGCGATTATCCTCAGCCATACTCCCAAGGTACTGCGGGAAGAACTTCGAGGTGGCCCACGCTGCCGCAAGGGGACCGGTCCCCATGTCTGGTTCGACCACCCCTCGGTACCGTTTCGCACGTATGAACACCGATGTCCCCTCCCCGATTCTGCGTGTTCAGGCCGCCGCAGCTCGGACAACGATCGGGCTCGTGCGGCAGGAAAACCAGGACCGTTGGGGGGAACATCACCAGCGAACGTTTGTGGTGGCCGACGGGATGGGTGGCCACGACGGCGGATCGATCGCAGCTCAGGCCGCCGTGGAGGCCTTCCTGATCCACTCCGATAGTCCCGACCCCTGGAACGATGTTTTGAGCTCGGTCAACACATCGGTGCGGGAGGCTCTGACGGCCAATCGCTGCTCGACCGGGGGCTCCACCCTGGTTGCCTTGGTGCTGCGAACCGAATCCGCCGAGATCGTGCATCTGGGCGATTCCAGGGGCTATCGGTTGCGTCCTGATGAGGATCAAGCCACGGTGTTGACCTCCGACCACAACGTGGAGGTTGAGTTGCGGGCGGCCGGCCAGAGCGTCGAGATGTACCGATCCCAGTTCGGTCGAACCGACGCTCTGACCCGTTATCTGGGCGGCGACCAGCCGATGGTTCCTACCGTCACGCCCGTTTCGCCGAGTCCGGGAGATCGGTTCCTACTGTGTTCGGACGGTATTCACGGAGCGATGGACCTGTCGACCATTTCGGACTGCCTCCGGGCCAAGTCATGTGGCTTGGCAGCCGACGACCTGATCGAGGCCTCTCTTGAAGCCGGTGGGCACGACAACGCCACGGCGCTGGTCCTGGACTTTTAGGCCGATTGAGGTGCGTGCGCCCGTGGATCTCGCCCGACCCAGGCCACCAACCGCTCGACCGGTGCCGCGCTGGAATCGGTCGGCACAACGTCGTCGAAGGGCACATCGTCTCCCCGCTCGGGCGGGATGCCCTGCGTGATGACCGCCACGGCCTGCTCCACGAGAGCCTCGGGCCATTCGACCGTCACTCCGATCGCAGTGGCGAGATCCCAGGCGTGTACCAGAAGCTCCGATGTGTAGATCCTGGCGGCGACAGCACCGGGCAGTTCGGCGAAGGGAAGGATGAGTATGCGATCGAGCACCGCATCGTCGGACCAGACGGACTCGACGTGGTGGGCGGCTCGATCGAAATGGCTCATGAGTTCTTCGGCCGGAACGTCGGTCATCGAGGAGAGCTCCTCGTGGCGTTTGCCTTCGGCAAAGCCGGCGATGCGCTCGAGCACGGCGATGATGTGGCCCGCCACGAGGCGGGCGTCCCATTCGGGGCAGGGACTCTGGTTCGTGCCGTTGACGGCATCGACCCGTTCCATCACCCGGCGGGCCACCTGGGTGGCATGGGCTAGGTCGATACGGGGATCACCGGCTTCAAGTGAGCCGACGGACGGTGCGGGAATCGTTACTGGTGAGTTGTTCATGACCCCATCATCGGTGTATAAGTGGACATCAAGTGTCCAGTTATCTGAAGTGATCGGAAGAAATCTTGCGAGCAGACCGATTGGTGGCCGAACTGCTCTTCCTGCAGTCGCGTGGCAAGGCGACAGCGGCCGAGATCGCGGCCGAGTTTGAGGTGTCCACCAAAACCGCGCGGCGCGACATGGAGGCGCTGTCCATGGCGGGTATCCCCGTGTATCCCGAACGTGGTCGCCATGGCGGATGGCGTCTGCTCGGTGGGGCCAAGACCAACCTGACCGGACTGCGATCCGACGAGGCTCGAGCGTTGTTCCTCGCCACCGCGCAAATTGATCAGGGGCAACACCCGGGACTGCGGTCGGCGATGTCCAAACTCACCGAGGCGCTGCCGGCTCCACTGCGATCCGATGTTGAACGGATGAGTCACGTGGTGCACGTCGACTCGGGCCGATGGGGTGGTTCCCCGACTCCGGGCGTCGACGGCGAGATCATGGAAGCGCTCCAGACCGCGGTGGTCGAACGGCGGCAGGTGAGGTTTGGCTACCGGGATACGAAGGGGCGTAAGACGGTCCGAACGGTCTCACCTCTGGGTCTGGTGGCCAAGGCCGCCGTTTGGTACCTGGTGG
>CALGOA010000244.1 GCA_937958015.1 uncultured Acidimicrobiales bacterium
GCACGCGTTCGACATCAACTCCGGTGCCCTGCGTTGGAGCACGAACCTTCAGTCACCCAGTGAGGTCTTTGACATCGGTCTCATTGCGGTGCTGGAAAATGAAGACGGGCCCGCCCTGATCGTTCGCACGATCGAGGGCGACGTCCTTCGGGTCGCCCCAACCGACGGCGAGATCATTTGGCGGACGACCGTCGGCGCGTTTGCACGATTTGGTGGGACCGACTTCGGCGGCGAGGACGGCCGGCTGGCAATCGAGGTGACCGTGCCGGGTGGGCGGAGGTTGCTCGATTTCCATACGGGCGAGGAACTCGAGGAAGCCGACATTCCGTTCATCTGCCCGGTGGACGTTCCCAACCCAACCTTCATTCCCCCGGAACCCTGGGCGCCGACACCGCTGTCATCGGATCTTCGCTGGTTCGGAACCGCTGACCTGTGGACCGTGCTCCCCTTTGACGCAGTTCGCGAAGTGTGGTGGAGCGCAAACTTCCCCGGCGGGGCCGAGGAGGAACGGCCCGAGATATCGGTGATCTACGAACAGTTGGACGGAACCGGAAGTTACGAGTCACCAGCACCGGGAACCAACGCCTACACCGCCCCCGACGGTGACTTCATGATCAGCAGGGGTACCAAGCCCTCCGAACCCGGCTGCTGGCGAGCGATCGCCTCGTACAAGGGAGCCAGCCTCAGCGTCATCTGGGAGCAGTAACGATGCATCGGGCGGCGCAACTGAAACTTCGTGCCGGGCCCACAAACGCCTGAAACTTGGTGCCACACCCACATTTCCCCGAAACTTCGTGCCGGGCCCACACCGGCTGTGGGTCCCACACAAAATTTGGGTCGAATGTGGGTTGGGGACGAAGTTTCGGAGGGCGGTTCGAAGCGGGCAGGTGGAAGTTCGGGGGTGGAACCGGCGGGACGGGGATTGACCGGACAATGTACGCTTGAGCCATGACCACGGAAGCGACCACGTCGGATCGATTGATCGAGACGATCCGCGCCTCGGTAATCGGTCGCGACGAAGCGGTCGATGGTCCATTCGGACCGCGCCCGGTCGTGTATGCCGACTACACCGCCTCTGGTCGATCGTTGTCCTTCATCGAGGACTACCTCCGTCGGGCCGTGCTTCCGCTCTACGCCAACACGCACACCGAATCATCCGGCACCGGACTGCAAACGACCCGGTTCCGCGAGGATGCCCGTCGAATCATCGCTCGTTGTGTGGGCGCCACCGATGATCACGCCGTCCTCTTCGCCGGCAGCGGATCCACGGGCGCCATCGCCAAGATGATCGGCGTCCTGGGGATCAGGATCCCCTGCACTATTGACGATGCCTACAACCTCAGCGATTCGATCCCGGCGGAGGAACGGCCCGTAGTTTTCATCGGACCGTTCGAGCACCACTCGAACGAGATCCCCTGGCGCGAATCGATCGCGGACGTTGTGACGATCGCCGAAGATGCCGATGGCCATGTCGACCTCGACGATCTCGCAGATGCACTGAAGCGGTACGCCGATCGACCGCTCAAGATCGGGTCCTTCTCGGCTGCCTCCAACGTGACCGGAATCGTGACCGACACCGTGGCGGTCTCCACCCTGCTCCACGAACACGGCGCCCTTGCCTTTTGGGACTACGCCGCTGCCGCGCCCTACGTCGGTATCTCGATGACCGCACCCGCAGACGCACCGCTGGGATATCTCGACGCCATCTTCGTCTCCCCTCACAAGATGATCGGCGGTCCCGGCACGCCCGGCCTGCTGGTCGCTCGACGGGAACTCTTCAAGAACCGGGTGCCGGTGGTTCCCGGAGGTGGCACGGTGAACTTTGTCAATCCGGACGAACACGGCTTCCTCGAGGATGTCGAACATCGCGAGGAAGGTGGCACCCCCGCCATCGTCGAATCGATTCGGGCCGGACTGGTTTTCCAGCTGAAGGAGGCGGTCGGTCTCGACGCCATCCGCGACCGTGAGGAACACTTCGTTCGGCACGCCATCGCGGCCTGGGAGCAGAACGACAAGATCGAGATCCTGGGCAGCCATGACGCCGAACGGTTGTCGATCGTCTCCTTCGTCGTCCGGTACGACGATGGTGGACCCGACACTCCTCGCATCGATCGCAGCTATCTGCACCACAACTTCGTCGTTGCGGTCCTGAACGATCTGTTCGGGATTCAGGCTCGGGGAGGCTGTTCCTGCGCCGGACCCTACGGGCACCGACTCCTCGGTATTGACCTCGACCGATCACACGAGTTCGAACGGGAAATCGTGAACGGGTGCGAAGGTATCAAGCCGGGCTGGGTTCGGGTGAACTTCAACTACTTCGTGCAACACGAGGTGGTCGACTACATCCTCGGTGCCGTCGACCTCGTCGCCACCCGAGGCGCCGCACTGCTCCCCTACTACCGCTTCGAACCCTCGAACGGGTTGTGGATCCACCGCGATGGCACACCTACTCCCCCGATGTCGCTTAACGACATCGACTACACGACGGGTGAAATGGTCACCGAAGAACGACGGCTCACCGTTGGAACAGCGGCTCTGACCGACCAGCTCGCCCAGGCCAGAGCCATTATCGATGATCTCGAGGCCAATCCGCCCCACCCGATGGGTATGCCCGAAATGTCGGCAGATTTCGAACACCTGCGCTGGTTCCCGTATCCCGACGAGGCGCTTTCAGCACCCTGACTCTCGGTGAGCCGAACCCGGGCGCTTTCGACCGCCTGACAAACCCCTGTTGAGGGCCCGATCTAGGCCAAACGCTTCAGAAAAGTCGGCTCGAATGCCGATGGATCAGCGGTGGCTGCCTCCTTTCGATTTTCTGCCTTTCTCGCGTCGATGATTCTGATCACGGCCGGCTGCAACTACAGCTGGACCGGCTCGCAGGAAGCTTCCGACGAGACCCCAGAGTCGTTGCCGTTCGTCGACGATTCCACCACGACCTCGACCACACTCGATGGCATCGCCGCACCTCCCACCACCGATTCGACCGAGTCCAATGACGATGACTCCGATTCCGGTAGTTCAGCGGGTGACAACGACGTCGACGAACTCGAAACACCCGACGGTCAGCCACTTCAGCCGGTGACACCCGTCGGACCCGAAGAGACCACCCCCACCACCACCGGTACCACCGCCCCGACGACGACGGCGGGAACCAACAACCCGACGAACCCCACACCGACGACGGCATCGCCCACCACGGCAAGTCCGACCACCGTAACCACCGCAGCACCCACCACGGCTGCTCCCACGACGGCTGCTCCGACCACGGCCGCACCCACCACTGCGACGACAGCAGCACCCACCACGGCCGCACCCACAACAACAACGCCGACCACCACGACCGCTGCTCCCACCACCACCGCCGCAGCGGGTCCCACCCTTGTGTGGAGCGATGAGTTCACCAGCTTCAACTCGAACCGCTGGAAGAAGGAACACTCGACCTACGGCGACGGCAACAACGAACTGCAGTGCTACACCCCCGAACAGGTCACGGTCGCCAACGGTCGTCTCGTTCTGACCGCCGAGGCCCGGTCCGAAACCTGTCCCAACGGCAGCCTCCGGACGGTCACCTCCGGAATGGTGCGCAGCACCGGCGTGACCTTCTCCCCCGGGCAACGGATCGTGTACCGCGTGAAACTCACACCCAACGACGATGCCAACCAGGGTGGCCTGTGGCCAGCGTTCTGGTCCTCGGGCTGGGCCGGTGGCGGGTGGCCCAACGGCGGCGAATGGGACGGGTTCGAGGTGATGACCGCCCGCTCACCCAAACGCACCGTTTTCTCGCTGCACTATGCGAATTCGTCGGGCAACCATCAGAAGACCTCCAAAGAGGTGTTTGCCGCTGACAACTTCTCCGACGACTGGCACGTGATGAGCTTCGACTACGGCGCCGATGGCACCATGATCTGGCGCATGGACGGTGTTGTGGTTCAAACCGTCAGCGACGCCGATACAGCACAGGGATGGCCAGCGCCCTTCGATCAGGCCATGCAGGAACTGAAGATCAACCTGGCCCTGGGCGGCAATCCGGGACCGCTGCAACCCGAAGCTCTGCCCGCCACCTACGAGATCGACTACGTGCGTATCTACGACCTGCCCTAACGATCGGGCACCCAGCCACAGAAAAACTAAGGTGTCAGTCACCGTCGGCCGAACTACAGTGTTGAGCCGAGCGCTCGTAGCTCAATTGGATAGAGCATCTCGCTACGGACGAGAAGGTTTGGGGTTCGAGTCCCTACGAGCGCGCTGAACAAATGCGACCCGGCTTCGGCCCGGTCGCATTTGAGGTTTTGCAATGTGGTTCCGAGGCGCACGAACCCCCACCATCGCGGGACATCGCAGACGCAGAAACTACTGTCGTGCACCGTGGCCCGGAAGCGAACGTCGACATCCAGCTTCGGCGTCACCCGGCGCGAAGGGCACGATGCCAGCGGCTTCTACGACCGCTTTCGCGCTCCACTGGTCGATCTTTCCACCGACGTAGCACCGCCGAAACCGGTCGACGATCCGTTCCAATGCGGGGACGCCCGCAACATGGAAGCCGTGGAGGACAACTCGGTCGCCCTGGTGGTCACCTCACCGCCGTACTTCGCTGGCAAGGACTACGAGGCCGACCTCACCGCAGAGGGCGTTCCCGGAAGTTACGTCGAGTACCTCCAGCTGCTGCGAGACGTCTTTAGCGAATGTGTTCGGACCCTCGAGCCGGGCGGCCGTCTTGCGATCAACGTGGCCAACCTGGGCCGACGCCCGTTCCGCAGCCTGTCCGCCGATCTCACCACCATCCTGCAAGACGATCTGGGACTTCTGCTACGCGGCGAGATCGTATGGCGCAAAGGTGAAAGCGCCAGCGGCAACTGCGCATGGGGTTCCTACCGTTCACCCTCCAATCCGGTGCTACGAGATGTGACCGAACGGGTGATCATCGCCGGCAAGGGCCGATTCGATCGTGCGCTCAAACCGAAGGAACGGGCCAAGATCGGGCTGCCCCACCAGGCGTCGATCGGACCCGACGACTTCACCGAGTCCACGCTCGACGTCTGGACTCTCGCACCCGAGTCGGCGAAGAGAATCGGACACCCTGCGCCGTTTCCTGTCGCACTGCCGGCCCGTCTCATCGACCTGTACACCTACGTCGACGACCTCGTCCTCGACCCGTTCATGGGTTCGGGCACGACGCTCGTCGCTGCGGCTGAATCGGATCGACGGTTCGTTGGTTACGACACCGATCCCGGCTACGTAGCGATCGCGCGGGACCGGGTTGGAACGTCGTTGACTGAGGAAAACGCCCGCCCGGTGCGAGAACTGGCAGCACCGAAGGTTGCGCTGCAGTGGTTGGCCACCAATGGCTACGACGTCATCGAAGAAGACGTTTCGGTCCGGGGTAGTGGACTTCGGGTTACTGCCACGGCTCAGGATCGCAACGGCCAACGGTGGGCGGTGTTTGTGGCGGGCGGCAACTCAACCTGGAGCCCCGGTCTGTCGTCCAACACCGCCGCACTCAAAGCCGTGGGCGAACTGGTGGCGATCAGCGCCAAACTCGATCACGAGCTGAAGCTGATGGTTCTCACCACGGCCCTGCCACCGAAACGATCCGCAGGAGCGATCGCGCTGCAATCGCTCACGCCGAACTCGGTCGCCTCGATCCACGAGATCTAGCCGACTCGGGACTTTCCAGTCGAAAACGGAGCATCACCGGGATCCCACGGCACGCTGGCGGTGTGACTCGAACGATAGCCACCACCGTTGCACCCCGTGCACTCCGGTCGATTCGGGCCGGCCACCCGTGGGTGTTCGATCACTCGATCCGATCCCAGAAGAACCAACCGGAACCGGGCGATCTGGCGGTGGTCTTCGACGACAACCGCCGATTCGTCGGCATCGGCCTGGCCGACCCCGATAGTCCCATCGCAATTCGGATGTTGCATCACGGCACGTCGGCCACGATCGACGCCGCATTCTTCGCAGCCAAACTCGATGCGGCGATCGAAATACGAACCGGACTGATCGACGATCCGAAAACCTCCGGTTTCCGTCTCGTGAACGGCGAAAACGACGGGCTGCCGGGCCTGGTCATCGATGAGTACGCCGGTGTCTTGGTGGCGAAGATCTACACCCCAGCCTGGTTGCCTCACCTCGACCCGATTCTGGATCACGTGGTTGCCCGGAGGTCGGCAACGGCCGTTGTCCTCCGCGCTAGCCGGGCGGTGCAGGCGAGCCTGCCGGATGGCGAGGCGGCGATCGTCAGGGGCAGCTTGACGAACCAGATCGTGATGTTCGCGGAAAACGGACTCACCTTCACCGCCGACGTGGTCGCCGGCAACAAGACCGGTCACTTCCTCGACCAACGGGACAACCGTCAGCGGGTCCGAGACCTCGCCGAAGGTCGCTCGGTGCTGGACGTGTTCTCGAGCACAGGGGGTTTCTCGGTCTACGGCGCCGCCGGCGGTGCCACCGGGGTCACCACCATCGACATCTCCCCCGGGGCACTCGACGCCGCCACCGCCAACATGGAATCGAACGGACTGATGCCCATCCACGGTCACGAGATCCTGCGAGGTGACGCCTTCGAGCAGATGACAAAACTTCGGAGGGCGAAACGTCGCTTCGACCTGGTCGTGGTCGATCCACCGTCCTTCGCGCCCAAACAACGCGACGCCGAACGGGCCCGATCGTCCTACCGTCGACTGACCCGAGCGGCCCTCGACCTCATCGGATCGGGCGGCTATCTGGTTCAGGCGTCATGTTCAGCGCGGGTGACCGAAGACGAGTTCATCGCCGACGTCGAGGCCGAACTCCATCGTTCGGGCCGTCCATTCGGAGACGTGAGAAGCTACGGCCATCCGATCGACCATCCGGTCACCTTCGCCGAGGGCCGGTACCTCAAGGCACTCTTCGCCCGCATCGGCTGAGCCCGACGGCGCTCGTTTCTGGCGTCGGGAGAACACATTCGGCCCATCTGGCGTTTGGGGAACACAACCAATGTGTTGGCCCCACGATTTTTGGGGGGAGGGGGTGGGGTGGGTCGGCTCCGGTGGGAGCGGTGGATCACCTACTATGTGCCCGTGGTGTCATATCGCCCACCCATGGCGGCCAGGACCGCGTATGTGCTGGCAGGACTTCTTCTTGTCGGTGTCTTCGGTGCCGCGTTTGTGAGTCGCAGCGAAAGCCGGGAGGACTTCATCATCCGCCAACAGGCGGGTGACATCGTGGTCGACGGCCCCGAACTCAATTTCGACTTCGACGGACCCGATGTCGATGGGCCCGACGTAAACGGACCCAACATCGACGGCCCAGAGCTCACATTCTGGGACGTCCTCTACAACCTGTTCCTCGTCGCTCTTGTCATTGCGATGGTCGTCGGATTGATCCTTGTCGTGAAACGGTTCGGCCCCGGATCCGGAGACGAAGACGTGGATGATCGAACAACCCGTCTCGACTCGAACCGGCACGACTATGGCCGGGTGGAGGGAGAGGAAGGATGGGCTGCCTTCGAGCGGTTCTGTTACCAACTGCTCCAGGATCCCGATCCCAGCCGTGCGGTGCGGATCGTGATGCGGTACGCCGAGGCCGGATTGGGCCGACTCGACCAGCGCATCGCCGATGAAACTCCAAACGAGTGGCTGCGTCGGACTCGCTCGAATCAACATGATCTCGCCCATCACCTCGCCCCGATCATCAGCAGCTACAACTCGGTTCGTTTCGGAGGAAACGGGGCCAGCCCGGCCGAACGGGATCAGGCGGTCAACGCCCTGCGGACTCTCGCCCGGGCCGCATGTGATCGACCGCCCGAGGCACCCGATATCGTCGGCGCAACGGGTGGCAACACCCGATGATCAACGCCCTCTTCGGTTTCCTGGCCGATCTCTACCCGGCCCTTATCTTCATCGCCGTCGTCGCCGGGTTGATCCTGCTGTTCCTCACCTGGCGGCGCATGTCAGCCGGATCCTCCGGCGCCGGCCCCGCACTCGTCCCGGAACCAACCCAACTGGGTCTGCAACGGGTGCCGTGGGACCTCCAGGGGATTCAGGTCGCCATAGCTGACGGTTCGCCCCAAGCTGTTCAGAGCATCATCGACCGCGGTGAACGACTGGGTGTTTCCGTCCATGTCGACTTCCAGAGCCCCGTCAGCACCCAGTTGAACGACGCACTCGAACAGATCGAACGTGCGCTCGAACTTCCGCCCCTTCCGCTTCCGGCCCCCACCAACCCCCCAACCCAGAACGAGACCCCATGACAGACCTGGTAGTCACCGACCCCCGCTCGGTCGGACAGTTGACCGACGAGATGCTCGACCGGCTCGAGACCGTCATCGTCGGCAAACGGGACCTGCTCCGTCTGGTCCTCGCCGCCGTGTTCGCCGACGGTCACGTTCTGCTCGAAGACGTGCCGGGCGTTGCCAAGACCGCCACCGCCCGTGCCGTCGCACAGTGTTGTGGCCTCGACTTTTCGCGGGTGCAGTTCACCCCGGACCTGATCCCGGCCGACATCACCGGGGCCACGGTGTTCGATCCGGCCAACTCCTCCACCGAGTTTCGACCGGGACCCGTCTTCGCCAACCTGGTACTCGGCGACGAGATCAACCGTGCTCCTCCAAAGACTCAGAGTGCCCTGCTGGAGGCGATGGAGGAACGTCAGGTCACCGTCGACGGCGACACCCGGGCCCTGCCGTCGCCCTTCGTGGTATTTGGAACCCAGAACCCGATCGAGTCCGAAGGCACCTATCCCCTACCCGAGGCCCAGCTGGATCGGTTCCTCATTCGCACCGGAATCGGTTATCCCCAGCACGACGACGAGGTCGACCTGATCCTCCGCCGGGCCGAGCGGGGAACCGACGCCGCCGTGATCGACCCGATGTTGAATGCGGAGGCAACTCGAGCAGTGCAGCTAGCGGTCGAGAAGGTCTACGTCAGCGCACCGGTCGCTCATTACATCGTCGACATCGTCGATGGCACCAGACAGAATCCCCGGACCGAGGCCGGTGCCAGTCCGCGAGGTTCGCTGGCCCTTCTCAAGATGGGTCGGGCCTGGGCTGCCATGGGCGGCCGCAACTACGTGTTGCCCGACGACGTCAAGGCCATGGCGGTACCGGCCCTCAGCCACCGGCTGCTGCTCATGCCCGACCAGTGGGTGCGGGGCGTGCAACCGTTCGAGGTGATCAACGAGGTCGTCGAGATGATTCCGGCGCCACCGCCCACCGATGCGGGTGAAGACATCGGCTCGGTTCCTCAACCGTTGTCATTCGGAGACGCCCCGCAGTGACCATGCCCCGGGTTCACCGGTGAGTCGTCACCTCACGTGGCGCTTCTGGCTCTACGGGGTTCTCGCCGCGCTGATGTTGTTCATCGCGCTGGCAGCTCCCGAGGCCGAAGGCACGGTCTGGTTCATCGCGCTCTCGCCATTCGTAGCGGTTCTGGCCCTCAGTCTGCTGAGCGGCTGGTGGCGGACGATCTCGGTCGAACGGGTCAGCCTGTCGCGACTGCGGACGATCGAAGGTGACGAGTTGTCGATCAATGTCGATATTCGATGCCCCCGGCCGATCGCCATCGCCGATCTGGAACTTCAATTGCCGGCCAAGTTGGAACCGGTCAGTGCGCCGCGGGTCGTTCAGCCGATCGCCGGCGACAGCAGGATCCGCTTCGACGTGCGGGCGATTCAGTGGGGTGTCACGGGACCGGAGTTCCTGAACGTCGTCACGCGGGATCGCTTCGGACTGACCGAGACGATCCAGCAGTTTCCGCTGACCAATCGCCTCCACGTGCATCCGTCCAGCGAACGGATCCAGGCGATGCTCGGAGCCACCACCACCCGTTCCGCCGTCGGTGACCACCGATCCCCGGCTCGCGGCCCCGGGATGGAGCTGGCTGAAGTGCGCGCCTACAACAGCTCGGACCCGGTACGCCGCATTCACCCGACGTTGTCGCTTCGCCGGGGACGGCCCATGATCGCCGAACGCCACACCGAACAGGCCTCCGACGTGGTGTTGTTCGTCGACGCCGTGCAGGACATCGGCGAACCGCTGGACAGCACCCTCCGATCAACCGTGGCCGCGGCCATCGGGCTGCAACAACGTCACTTCCGATCCATGGACCGGGTCGGGATTCTCGATCGCTCCACCGGCGTGCGCTGGTTGTCGCCGGCACTGGGGCGGCGGGCGGGGCACGTCATCGTCGATGCGCTTCTCAGTTCGCAGGTGATGCAGGATCGCCGCGGCGACCTTCCGTCGTTGCCGACCGCCAACCTGCATACCCGTTCGTTGATCCTGGGAATTTCGCCGCTCTACAGCGAGGTCTACATCAGCGATCTGGCCCAGCTTCGCCGCAACGGCTTCACCGTCGTCGTGTTGCATGTCAATCGCTCGCTCGGATCCGAAGTCGGGTATCTGGAACGACGGCTGGCCCGCATCACCGCCCTCTGGCAGAACCAACGACTGTCCGAATTGGGCATCACCGTGCTGCCGTGGGACACCGACCGACCCATCGAACCGGTGCTGCGCCGTGCCGTCACGTCCAGTCGGGGAGCGACCTCCCGTCGAGGGTCGCTCCGCAACGCAGGGTCACCGACATGAGCACCCCGCCTCCGCCACCACCGGCCGGTTCGGCGCCGCCCCCTCCCGTCGCGGGAGGACCCGCGGCCGGACCACCACCCGCTCACCGTGGGGCATCGCGCCCCATCGGCTTCGGGGCGGCCGCAAAGACCGAGGAGGAACGAAAGGAGGAACGTCGGATCGAACGCCTGGCGCTGCGTCAGCTCGCCGCCTCACCTGAATTGGTGTCTCTGGCCGTGCTCTTCTTCTTCATCTTCGGTGCCGCAATCCGGTTCAACATCGTGGGCATGATCTTCGGACTGGCAGCGTTCGCCCTGGGCAGCTGGATCTTCCTCGCCAACGGTGACTCGCTTTTGGCCTGTCTGCTTCTGCTCGGGTTCGGTCTGATGACGTGGATCTGGCTGGCCGACCGGATCGATCTCGACACGAACAGCCTGTTTTGGATCCTGCCCGCGCTAACGATGGTGCTCGTCGAGTTCGCTCTGAGCTTCAATCACTTCCGGCGACGACGGGGCGAGATGAGTCGGACGATCCCGGGCCTCATGGCATCCAATGCGGTGGCGGTTGTTGGACTTTCGGTGATCGTCGCCTTCATAGGTCGGTCGATAGCCGAGCGCGACGGTCGGGTCGAGTGGCCGTGGTTCGCCACCGCATCGTTCGTCCTAGCCGCAGGGTGGTTGGCGGGTCTTCAGTACCTGCGCCGAACCTCACTGCCACCCGATCGTCGACGCTTCAACCCGGGTCGGCGGATGATTCCGCCGCCCCAGTAGCGGTGGTCAGTCGAGATAGGTGTCGCGTACAGAGCCCTGAAGGTCGGTGTCCTGGCGCAGCGTTTCCCATTCCGCTTCGGCCTGGGCAGACGGTGTCTGCTGGGTGAAGACCAGGGACAACATCGTGAGCTCACTGCGATGACGGGTGGCGTTGATCAACTCGTCACCCTGGGTGAACTGCACCACGATGGTGCCTCGGTTGAGCTCACCCGCTTCGAGCAGCGCCAACCAGTAGGCCTTGCCGCCCTCGTCGGGTTCACGGCCGAGCACGTCGATGTAGAGCTGGTCGAGGAAGAAATCGAAGCCGAGTCCGTCGTAGCGGATCTTGAATTCCTCGGACTGGGCAAACCACTCGGCGATCTGGCTCAGCGACGCTCCGGCTCGGAACTGGTCCATCCAGTAGCCGTACCCCTCGGTGTCGGCGGGCCGTAGGAAGTACGCCTCGTACAGCCGGTCGAGTGACGCACCGGGACTGTGGGGGGTGATGACCTCTGCCAGCGCTGCGTCGAGGCCGTCGGTGGTAACGATGCCTGCAATCTCGGCCAGTTCGGGCCCGGTGGCCTGGCGGCCGTGCACGGTGTTGAACAGTTCGTCGGCGAAGGTCTCGAAGTCCTCAAACGGTGCGACCAGTGCGGCATCGACCTCGGGAACCGCACGGAGGGCTCGCTCGAGAGCGGCATCCACGATCGGCGCAGGGTTGATGTTGTTGCCATTGGGGTCGACGATTTCGAAGTGGAGGTGCGGTGCGGTCCACTCGGCGTTGCCGGAGTCTCCCAGATACGCGATCACCTGACCGGCGCTGACGCGAAGACCACGTTCGATCCCGGGCGGGAACGCATGCTCGAAGAGGTTGGCTCCGTCGTCGGTGCCGGGGGTGTCGTTGTTAATGTGGATGTAGGTGTACTGCCAACCGAGATCATCGGTCAGGTAGATGATGTTGCCGCGATCGCTATGGCGCATCCAGCTGATCACGCCATCGGCCGCTGCAACCAGGGGCGTCATCTTGGGTCCCAACATGTCGACACCAACGTGGGTCCGGCCACCACTGCGGGGCGCACCCCAGGTGTCGGTCCAGTGAACATTGTCGATGTGATCCATCGCGATGGGGAGCGTGATATCGGGTACCGCGCTGGCCGCTACCGGCTCCGATGCAACCGTTGAAAAGGCACCCGAAATGAGCAGGCAGGCGACGACCAACGGCAATGATGTACGCCGAAAGAGTCGGTGGGGAGTGAGGTCTGGGGGAACCATGCCCAGCCTGTCTCGGCGCGCGAAGAGATGAACTTTGAGCCCCAAACCCATTTCGTCACGCTATCGAAACAGTCTTGCGTCGCACCCCGAGTGGGCTGTGGAAAACCCGTAGGCTCCGCATAACCTGTGAGGTCTGCGTTTTGACGACGCACATCCGTTCTGTTCGAGGTACTCACTATGTCCAAGATCTGTCAGGTAACCGGCCGCAAGCCGACCTTTGGTAACAGCATCTCCCACTCGCATCGCGTCACGAAGCGACGCTGGAATCCCAACATTCAGCGTCAGCGCTTCTGGGTTCCCAACGAAAAACGATGGGTCACGCTGACCGTCAGCACCAAGGGCATCAAGACCATCAACAAGAACGGCATCGAAACCGTCCTGGCCGACATGCGTCGCCGTGGGGAGAAGGTCTAATGGCAAAGAGTGGTGAGAAGCGTCCGCTGATCAAGATGCGGTCGACCGAAGGCACCGGGTTCACCTACGTGACCCGCAAAAACAAGACCAACACCCGGGAGCGTCTCGAGCTCAAGAAGTACGATCCCGTGCTTCGTCGGCACGTGATCTTCAAGGAAGAGCGCTAACTCGGCTCTCGGTCGTAACCGAAACACAATCGTGCCGGTCTGAACTCCTCGATGAGGAACACGCCATGAGTGCGATTGTGACAAGTGAAGGAAGAGCCCGCCGGTACATCCGTCGGGCTTTTTCCGTTCCGCTGTCGCTCGCTGTCGGACCGGTCATGATTCTGTTCTCACCACTGGTGTTTCCGGTGTTGCTGATCATCGACCTGTTCACCGCACCCCGACGACTTCCGCTGGTCCGGCTTGGGGCAATGGCGATCGCCTTCGCTCTGCACGAGTGGTACGCGATGGGGCTGTATGTCCGTCGTGCGATTCTTCCCCAGGAGGATCGGTTCGAGGTGATGCAGGAGGCCATGGGGCTGTGGTCGGGATCGCTGCTGAGCTGGGCGGGTCGAATCATCAACGCCCAGTTCGACTGGGGTGATGGGGCCTCCATGCCGTCAGGCCACCCGTTGGTGATCGCCCGACACGCGTCCAACGTCGACGCCATCATCCCGGCGTCGTTGTTCACCAATCGTCTGAACCGGTCCGCCCACCATGTGTTGAAAGCGGAACTGCGCTACGCGGCGTCAATGGACCTGTTTGGCCTTCCTCTCGGCAACTACTTCGTGTCACGAGACAAAAACACCGATGCCGAGTTGGTGCAGTTGGAACGTCTCGCCTCGATCGTGCAACCCGAAGGTGGGCTGGTCATCTTCCCCGAAGGAACCTTCGCCACTCCCGAAAGCCGAGCCCGGATTCGTGCGTCGCTCGAGCGCAAGGGAGAAACCGAGGCGGTCGCCCTCACCGACGAGTTGAAGAGCCTGCTTCCTCCCAAACCGGCCGGTGTTCTTGCCCTCCTGCGGGCTCGGCCGGATGCGGTGCCGGTCGTGCTAGCTCACCGCGGCCTCGACAACGTTGCCTCTTTTCAGGGCCTGCGTGACTCGGTACCGCTCACCGCACCGGTCGTGGTGCGATGGTGGCCAACCGCTCCCCCACCAGATGCGCACGACGAACAGGTTCGATGGTTGCAGGACGAATGGCGCCGAGCAGACGGCTGGATCAACTCGGACGATCTCGACCCTCCACCGCCGATCGAATCCTCCAGCGCCTAGCGGCGGAATCCGTCTACTGATCCCAGCCGAGCGCCGATCAGGGAGTCTTTGGCCATAAAAGCTGCGACAATCAACGTCATGACTCTGTCACGTGATCAGTACCTGGCACAGATAGCAGACGAGTCCGCTCGACTTCTAGCTACCGACCCGGCCACGCTGGGTCACGGGATCCCTCATATCGAAGGGTGGACCGTCGGAGACGTCGTAGGCCACACCGGATGGGTGGCCCGGTATGTCACGCTGATGCAGACCGCCACGCCCGACGACCCGCCGTCCCGCTCGCTGATCCCAAACCCTCCGGCCGGCTCCGATGTGTTGGGTTGGGCCGCCGACGCCGTGCAATCGCTCAACGATGCGCTGGAGGCTTCGGACCCCGACACGATGCGTCCTTCGTTCGCTGGTGCGGTCCCTGCCTCATGGTGGGTTCGGCGCATGGCCCATGAACTCAGCATGCACCGTTGGGATATCGACGCCGCGACCGGCACCGCCGGACCGATCAACTCGGCGATATCGGTCGATGGCATCGACGAGATCTTTGAAGTGTTCGTCCCGATTCGTATGCGGTTCGAGACCCTGGCCGCCAGCGGCGAGACGATGCACCTTCACTCCACCGAGGAAGACGAGGGCGCCGGCGAATGGACCGCCACCCTGCTCGCCGACTCGGTCGAATGGGAACACTCCCACTCCAAGGGTGATGTTGCGGTTCGCGGCACGGCCTCGGATCTGCTTCTGATGATGTGGAGCCGGATCCCGGCCAGCCGCCTCGAGGTATTCGGTGATGCCAGCATCATCGACCGGTGGCAGGAAGCGGCTGCGTTCTAATGCTCACCCTCGTTCGTCGCGTCGCCA
>CALGOA010000245.1 GCA_937958015.1 uncultured Acidimicrobiales bacterium
GGGGGCCGCTTGTGTGGTCTCGGTCATGCGCTTCTCAGACTAGTAGGACCAGATCACCTGATGAGACAGGGCGAACGCCCCACCGGAGGCGAGCGCAGCAAGGCAGCACGCAGCGCTCTACTCAGCTCCGTGCCAACGTGGCCGAAGCGACCCGACCCACTCAGAGAACACCGAGCCCAGACAACGCCCAAAACCACGACCGCGTTCGCCACGCACCGCCTGAGGCGAGCGCAGGCAAAAACCACCCGCAACGTTGCCGCCGCGCCAGCAAGGCAGCACGCCGAGCGTGACCCGGCTCCGTGCCAACGTGGACGGAGCGACCCGACCAAAGTGAAACCAGACCGAGCCCAGCGAACGGCCCCACCTAGAACGCGTTCGCCACGCAGCGCTGGAGGCGAGCGCAGGCAAGAATCAGACCGTTCGCCACGCTCCGCCCAAGGCGAGCGCAGGCAGGAAACAAACCAGCACGCAGAGCCCGAGCCGGCTCCGTGGAACGTGGCCACTGTGCTTGTCGCAGCGTTCGCTGTGACCCGACCAAAGTGAAACCAGACCGAGCCCAGCGAACGGTCCCACCTAAAGCGCGTTCGCCACGAAGACCCCGAGGCGAGCGCAGGCAAGCAAGAACACACGCAACGTTGCCGCCGCGCTAGCAAGGCAGCACGCAGTGCCCGAGCCGGCTCCGTGAAACGTGGCCGAAGCGACCCGACCTACTCAGAGATCACCGAGCCCAGACAACGCCCAAAACGACGACCGCGTTCGCCACGCACCACTGGAGGCGAGCGCAGGCAAGAAACAGACCGTTCGCCACGCACCGCCAGGAGGCGAGCGAAGGCAATAATTACGGCGTCAGTTCTCCGCTGATGATCTTTTGTGCGACCTCACCCATGGAGGAGCGGCCGTTCATGGCGGCCGAGCGGAGGAATCGGAAGGCGTCGGCTTCGGCCAGACCGTGGGTGTCCATCAGTACACCTTTGGCCCGATCGAGGATCTTTCGTTCTTCCAGCTTGGCCTCGGCTGCGTCGGCTCGGGACGCGTGATCGCCGGCGGCCGCTTCGGCCAGTGCGATGTCGCCGAATCGTGCGATCGCCATCTCGATGGCGGGAACCAGGTCGTTCCGTTCGAACGGCTTCACCACATAGGCCAGCGCTCCGGCGTCACGAGCCTGTTCGATCAGCTCCCGTTGGGAGAAGGCGGTGAGAATCACGACGGCCGATAGTCGCTCTTCGATGATCACCCGGGCGGCTGCGAGTCCGTCGGTCCCGGGCATCTTGATGTCGAGGATTGCGACGTCGGGTGAGTATTTACGCACCATCTCGATCGCCTGATCACCATCGGCGGCTTCGCCGACGACTTCATACCCCTCTTCGGCCAGGGTCTCGATTAGGTCGAGTCGAATAAGCGCTTCGTCTTCGGCGACAACCACGCGGGTCATGACTGGGTCCGCCGTGAGTTCAGCTCGTCCAACAGTTCGTCCTGCTTGGCTTCCATCTTGACCAGTCGATCGACTTTCACATCCCGGTCCTTTCGTAATGCGGTGACGGTGCGTGAGGCGTCGCGGTGCTCCCGGGTTGCCAGAGGAGTCTCGCTCACCATGGCTCGGAGGCGGAGATCATCCGCCTCGTCCGAAAAGTGGCTGAGCTGTTCGTCGATCACGTCGATCTCGCTGCGGAGGCCACTGATCTGGGTCGATACGTTTCGGAGTCGGCGCTCGATCGAAGATTGAAACATCGGTGTGGCTGACTCCTTTCCTAGACCCGACCAGAGGGACGCTGTGAACGGGTGACAGGCCCCTCAACCTCGGATAGTGCCCGGAGTGGGATTCGAACCCACACGCCCTTTCGGACAGCGGATTTTGAATCCGCCGCGTCTGCCATTCCGCCACCCGGGCAACGGATGTTCGGACCGGCGATTCTAGCAAGAAACGGTGATGGATTTGCCGAGGATTCCTTGTAACCCCTCGGAGGAAGCCGCGGTCTAAACATCGATGCCTAGCACCCAAATCGCCTTCACCTATCCGGGCCAAGGCTCACAGGCTCCCGCCATGGGCGCCCCGTGGGTCGACCACCCGTCGTGGGAACTGGTCGCCGAAGCCACCGAGGTGGCCGAACGCGACGTCGCAAAACTCCTCCTCGATGCCGACGCCGAAGAGTTAAAGGAGACCAGGAATGCCCAGCTCAGCACGTTTGTACTGAGCATGGTGGTGTTGGATGCGGTGGAGCGTCTCGGCGTCGAACCGGCTCTTCATGCCGGCCATTCGCTGGGCGAGTACTCGGCGCTGGTGGCGTCAGGCGCAATCTCATTCGCCGATGGCGTCCGACTGGTCACCGAACGCGGCAATGCCATGCAGGCGGCGGCTGACGCTACCCCTGGCACGATGGCGGCAATTCTTGGCCTCGACGACGAACTGGTCGAACTGGCCTGCAACAAGACCGACGGCGACGTGTTCGTCGCCAACTTCAACGCCCCTGGTCAGGTCGTTATCGCAGGCAGTGCCAGTGCGATCGAAGAAGCCGGCGTCCTCGCCAAGAGCCTGGGCGCCAAGCGGGTGATGCCGATAAAGGTAGGCGGCGCGTTCCATACACCGTTCATGGCGGCAGCGGGCGAGCGACTCCAGAAGGCGCTGGCCGATATCGATTTCCGTTCGCCCAACCGTCCAGTGGTAGCCAACGTCGATGCCTCGATCCATACCACCGAAAGCGAGTGGCGCCACCTGCTCAGCGCCCAGCTCACCAGTCCGGTCCGCTGGCGCCAGTCGCTCCATGCGATAGAAGAGTCAGGTGCGGATCTCATCCTGGAGCTCGGTCCCGGCAGCGTGTTGACCGGTATGGCCAAACGCACCATCGGTGACGTCAGCCGAGCGTCGGTTGCCAAACCCGATGACCTCGATCGGTTACTGGAGGAGTTGGCCCACTCCCCAAAAATTGATCGCTCGCCCGATGGAGAAGTTCTCTATGCGAGCGAGCGTCTTGTCGTCAGCCCGGGAAGTGGCGTCTTCCGCCCACTGAGCAGCACACAGATCGGCGAGCGCGTGAGCGCTGGCGATCTGATCGGCCACGTTGGCACGAACGAAGTTCGAACCGCTTTCGCCGGAACGCTCCACGGGGTGTTGGCGATCGAGGGTGAACGGGTTGCGTCAGCCCAACCCATCGCATGGCTGCGGGTGTCCACATGAGCGGGCTCGGCTTCCGCATGTCCGGCGTCGGTTCGGCGCTGCCAGAGAAGGTTCTTACGAACGTCGACCTCCAAGCCTGGATGGACACCACCGACGAGTGGATCCGTGAGCGCACGGGAATCGGCCAGCGCCACATCGGCTCCACCACAACCGAACTGGCCACGATCGCTTCGCAGCGGGCGATGGATGCCGCCGGCGTGGGTCCTGACGACATCGACCTCCTCCTTCTCGCCACCACGAGCCCCGAGCACATTTGTCCCGGAACCGCCCCGGCGGTTGCCCGAGAACTGGGTCTCGACTGCGGTGCTCTGGACATTCAAGCCGCCTGTTCGGGTTGGGTGTACGGCCTCACGATCGCCAACGGGTTCCTCATGCAGGGCATGAAGCGGATCCTGGTGGTTGGCGCCGAAGCACTCGACAAGATCACCGACTATCACGACCGTGGAACCGGCATTCTGTTCGGCAACGGTGGCGGCGCAGCGGTGATTGAAGCCGACCCGAGCGGCACCGGCGAACTTCTCGGTTGGGACCTCGGCGCCGACGGCAACTACGTCCATATCCTCTACGCCGAACACGGTGACGTCCTGAAGATGGACGGCAAAGAGGTCTTCCGGCAGGCGGTCACCGCGATTCAGCGCACCGTCAAGAACACCATGGCGATGGCCGGAGACGACTACAGCCTGGACGACATTGCCCTCATCGTCCCCCATCAGGCCAACATCCGCATCGTCGAGTCAGCCTGGAAGAAGCTGGGACTGTCGATGGACAAGACGGCGATGATCCTGGAAGACACCGGCAACACCTCCGGCGCCACCATTCCGATGGCACTCCACGACTCGCTCGTGAAGGATCGGGTGAAGAACGGCGACCTCGTACTGTTCGTGGGATTCGGCGCTGGCATGACCTGGGGCAGTGTCCTGGTCCGCTGGAACGGCAACTGAACATGACCGTCGCGTTAGTAACAGGGGGCAGTCGGGGCATCGGCCTGGCGACGGCAAACGCACTCGCCGCCGACGGTATGACCGTTGCCGTGGCCAGTCGGTCAGAACCGACCGATCTCCCCGAGGGCCTTACCTGGTTTCCCTGTGACATCACCTCGGGAGACAGCGTCGACGCACTGTTCGCCGCGATCGAGGACCAACTCGGTCCCGTCGAAGTCCTGGTTGCCAACGCCGGCATAACCCAGGACGGCCTCACCCTTCGCATGAGCGAAGACGCCTTCACCTCTGTCATCGATGCCAATTTGACCGGCTCCTGGCGGGTCGCCAAGCGAGCCGTCAAACCGATGATGAAGGCCAGGACCGGCCGCATCATCTTCATTTCGTCGGTCGTCGGAGCCATCGGCCAGACCGGCCAGGTCAACTACTCGGCCTCCAAGGCGGGGCTTGTGGGCCTTGCCCGATCCCTGGCTCGAGAATTCGCCTCCCGAAACATCACGGTGAACATCGTGGCCCCGGGCCCGATCGCCACCGACATGTTGGCTGCGGTGAGCGACGCGGCCAAAGAGGCCATGACGACCGCCGTCCCGCTCGGCCGGGTGGGTACCCCCGACGAGGTGGCCGCCGCCGTTGCCTTCCTCGCATCCGAAAACGCCAGCTACATCACCGGAACAACCATCGCCGTCGATGGTGGCCTCGGTATGGGAGCGTGAGCCCCGTGCTGCGCACTAGCCTTCGTATTCATCAACCACGGGGGGTGCGTGTACCGCACGCTCCATCCGTACCAAGCATCACGACGAAAGAGAAATAACGTGAGCGATACAGCAAATTTTGAGCGATTCACCAAGTGCGCAGTGGAGGTCCTCTCCGTAGAGGCCTCCGTCGTCACCAAGGAGGCCCGCTTTGCCGAAGACCTCGATGCCGACAGCCTCGACCTGGTCGAACTCGTCATGGCCCTAGAAGAAGAATTCGACGTTTCGGTCGATGAAGAGGAACTCGAAGGCGTTGAAACAGTCGGCGGTGCCTACGACCTCATCGTCGCCAAGCTCTAATGACCACGCGGCGGGTCGCAATCACCGGCCTGGGTGTCGTTGGCCCCTGCGGCACCGGTAAGGAAGCATTCTGGAACGGGCTTCTGGCGCCGCCACCCGACGGTGAACGTCGGGTGTACGACTGGGATCCCACTCCCTACTTTGCCAATCCCAAAGAGGCTCGCCGGGCCGATCGTTTCTCACAGTTTGCGCTGGCCGCTGCGGCCGAGGCGTTGGAACAGGCTGGTGAACTCGGCGCTGATCCGGCCCGGATCGGCACGCTCATCGGCTCCGGAATCGGTGGCATCGGAACCAACGAGGAACAGATCGTCATCCAGCACGTAAAGGGTTCGCGACGGGTGTCGCCGTTCCTGGTGCCGATGATGATGCCCAACGCTGCTGCAGCCGCGGTGTCGATGCGACACGGCTTCCAGGGCCCCTGCGAAGCCACCGTGACCGCCTGTGCGGCGGGAACCCACAGCATTGGCAACGCCATGCGCATGATCGCCGACGGCCGTTGCGACGTCGTGTTCGCAGGCGGTTCCGAAGCGGCGTTCACTCCCACTGCGCTTGCCGGATTCGGCAACATGACCGCGCTGTCCAGCTCGGGAATTTCGGTTCCCTTCGATGCCCGGCGCGACGGGTTCATGATGGGCGAGGGCGCTGCGGTCCTCGTTCTTGAAGAGTGGTCGCGGGCGGTCGATCGGGGTGCCTCGATCATCGGCGAGATGCTCGGTGCCGCCAGCACTGCCGACGCTCACCACATCACGGCCCCGGCTCCTGGTGGCAGTGGTGCGGTGCGGTCCATGGAACTGGCGATCGAACACGCAGGCCTCAGCGCCCAGGACATAAAACACATCAACGCCCACGGAACCAGCACCCCCAAGAACGACGAAGCCGAGGCGCAGGCCATGGCCAAGATCTTTGGCGAGTTCGGTCCGATCGTGACGTCCACCAAGGGCGTCACCGGGCATGCTCTCGGTGCGGCCGGAGCCCTCGAGGCTGCGGCCGTCGTGTTGGCCATGGAACACCGTCTGATCCCACCCACCGCCGGGACGATCGAATGCGACCCCGAGCTCCCGGCTCTGGATCTGGTTCTTGGCGAAGCTCGTGAATGGGAGCCCGGGCCCGCGATGTCGAACAGTTTCGGTTTCGGCGGCCACAACGGCACGATCATCATTGGACCCGGCGTCTGATGATCGACTCGTGATGGACGGTCTGCCGGCCCCGATCGACCTGCTCCCCCATCGACCCCCGTTCCTCTTCGTCGACGAGCTCATCGAGCTGACGCCCGGCGAACGGGTGCGGGGACTGTGGAGACTCACCGGCGACGAATGGTTCTTTCCGGGCCATTTTCCTGAGCGCCCGGTGGTTCCCGGTGTTCTGCAGATCGAGGCACTGGCCCAAACCGGTGCGTGTGCGGTTCTTGCCGAAGAGAAGTTCGCCGGCAAGATCCCGTATCTCACCGGCGTGAACGGGGCCAAGTTCCGCCGACCGGTGGAGCCGGGCGACAACCTGGAGATGGAAGTCACCTTCGGACGACTCTCGGGCCGCGGCGGCAAGGGATCGGGTACCGCCAGTGTGAACGGCGAAACCACCTGCTCAGTGGAACTGATGGTTGTCCTGGGTTAACAGCCGTTTTATGTCGACTCACTAGGATGTGGGTGTGGCGCAAACCGTGTATGACGTCGTTGGTGGGGAGACCTACTTCATCGAACTCGTCAACAAGTTCTATGACCGGGTCTCCGACGACGCCGTCCTCATGGCCATTTACCCCGAAGACCTCTCCGAACCCCGCCGGACCACCGCCGGTTTCCTGGCTCAGTACTGGGGTGGCCCGCCTCACTACAGCGAGGAACGGGGTCATCCCAGGCTCCGGATGCGGCACGCTCCATTCGTAATCGGTCAGCGCGAACGGGACCACTGGCTCGAACACATGCTGGCCTCAGTCGATGAGACCCTCGCAGCCGCTCAGACGCCGCCAGAGGTAAAGGACGCCATGGTCGCCTACTTCACCCAGGCGAGCACGGCGATGATCAACAGCTGGGATGGTGCGGAATGAACGCGCAGAAGATGCGGTTATTGACTTCGTGGTCGCCGTCATGACACGTCCAGAACAGGACACGTCCAACACCGAGACGGCCGCGCCAGTCCTGATGGCCGATGGCGACAAGTTTGCGCTCCACGTCCAACCCCACATCCCATTGCTGTACGCAACCGCCTACACCCTCACCCGCAATTCGGCCGAGGCCGAAGACCTGGTTCAGGACACGCTGCTGCGGGCCTTTCGAGCGATCGAACGGTTCGATGGTGCGTATCCAAAGGCGTGGTTGCTCACGATCCTTCGAAACACGAACATCAACCGGGGGCAGAAGAAGAAGCCGTTCCTCTTCGATAACCCCGATGACCCGTCGGCCGATATCGCCGACGAGGTGACCCCCGAAGACATCATCGTCGAACCGGTCTTTGAAGCGGCTGTGCAGGAAGCTCTGGATGACCTCCCTGATAACTTCCGGTCGGTCGTCGACCTCGTCGACGTCGGTGGCCTTAGCTACTCCGAAGCTGCCGAAATCCTCGAGATACCAGTCGGGACGGTGATGAGTCGGCTCCACCGAGGCAGAGGACGAATCCGAAAACGACTCTCAACCGCCACCCTGTCCAACCGTCCGCGCCGGAGCGTCACATCATGATGCGGCTGTATGCAGATCTCAAGAACCGCCTGCTGGGCCGGCTCACCTGCGCCGAGACCCTGGTGCTCCTTCAGCAGTACCTCGACGGTGAACTTTCCGCCGAGGACGCCAAGGCGGTCGCCCTCCATCTCGACCACTGCACGATGTGTGATGAAGAGTCGGCGATCTACCGCGAGATCAAGATTTCGATCGCTAAAGCGTCCGGCACCGCCGACCAGTCGATCATCAAGCGCCTCGAGGCGTTTGGAGAAAGAGTCGGCAACGGCGAAATAGTCGATTAACCTCGAAACCATGCAGTCGTTGAGCCCCACCGTTGGTGCTGGCTTTCTCGCGTCCGTTCTCGGACTCGACCTTCGACTTCTGTGCCCGGCCGTCTAGTCACAAGACGCGTCGGGAACAAACTCACTTCACGAGGCGGCTCACCCTGCGAGTCCGCGCCATGACCACAGAAGTTTCGAACACGAGAGAACGAGAACAATGAACACACCAAACGACACCCAAGCCAAGAACAACAAACCGGGCGTACTGCCCACAGAGAAATACCAGGCCTTCACTCCGATCCCGATCCCGGACCGAACCTGGCCCGATGCGGTGATCGAGACCACCCCGCTCTGGTGCTCGGTCGATCTGCGAGACGGCAACCAGGCCCTTATCGAGCCGATGGATGCCGAACGCAAGCTGATGATGTTCCTCCATCTGGTCGAGGTGGGCTTCACCGAGATCGAGGTTGGGTTCCCTGCGGCCTCCGAGACCGATTTCGACTTCGTCCGCAAGATCATCGAGGAGGATCTGATTCCTGACGGTGTTGCCATCCAGGTACTGACCCAGGCCCGTCCCGAACTGATCAAGCGAACCTACGAGAGCCTCGTAGGAGCCAAGGAAGCAATCGTTCATCTGTACAACAGCACATCCACCGTGCAGCGACGGGTGGTCTTCGGCCTCGACGAAGACGGCATCATCGACATCGCAGTGAAGGGTGCTCAGGAGTGCCGCAAGAACGAGGCACTGGTGCCCGGAACCAAGATTCGGTACCAGTACTCCCCCGAGAGTTTCACCGGCACTGAACTTCCGTTTGCGAAGCGAATCTGTGAAGCGGTGCTCAGCGAGTTCGATGCGTCACCGGAGAACAAGGTGATTATCAACCTGCCGGCCACCGTCGAAGTGAGCACGGCCAACATCTACGGCGACATGATCGAGTGGATGCACCGCAACCTCGACGATCGAGACTCGGTTGTACTCAGCCTTCACCCCCACAACGATCGCGGCACGGGCGTCGCCGCCGCCGAATTCGGCGTGATGGCTGGCGCCGACCGGGTGGAAGGCACGTTATTTGGCAACGGCGAACGGACCGGCAATGTCGACGTGGTCACCCTTGCGTTGAATCTCTTCAGCCAAGGAGTCGATCCCGAACTGGACTTCACGAAGATCAACGAGTCCCGACGCATTGCAGAACACTGCAACCAGCTTCCGGTCCATCCTCGTCATCCCTACGTCGGCGACCTCGTTTACACCGCTTTCAGCGGCAGTCATCAGGACGCCATCAAGAAGGGTTTCGATGCGATGGACGCCACCGGTCAAACCCTGTGGGAGGTTCCGTACCTTCCGATCGATCCGAAGGACGTTGGCCGCACCTACGAAGACGTGATCCGTGTCAACAGCCAGTCCGGCAAGGGCGGCGTCGCCTATCTGCTCAAGACCGAGCAGGAATTGGACCTCCCCCGTCGACTGCAGATCGAGTTCACCCGGGTTATTCAACGGATCACCGACACGACCGGCAAAGAGGTCAGCGGCAACGAGATCTGGAACACCTTCCGCAACCACTACCTCGGCGCATCGAAGCCCTACGAGCTCGTTTCGTTCAGCAGCTTCCAGAACGCTGCAGGCGAGGACCGCACCCGCCTCGCTGCAATCATTCGGGTCGACGGCACCGAACTGGAGATCGAAGGTGAAGGCGGCGGTTCCGTCGGAGCGTTCGCCTCGGCGCTCGCAGCCCACGCCGGCAAGGAGATCCGGGTCCTCGACTACCACGAACATGGCATCGGTTCGGGCACCGACGTCCAGGCCGTCAGCTACATGGAAATGCAGATCGGTGAGGACGTGCTCTGGGGTGTTGGAATGCACACCGACATCACCACGTCGTCGCTGCGAGCGATCCTCAGCGCGGTGAACCAGGTTTCCAACTAGCGCAACACTCGGACAACTGAATCACGTGCGTAACGCGGCGGTCGGATTCGTCCGACCGCCGTTCGCATTCGAACGCGCCGCGTCTTGGCCACGACCGTTCTGTCTGCTGCAGACCACATTCCGGCGCTCTGTCTGCTGGCGACTACGAGATTTGTAGTGGC
>CALGOA010000246.1 GCA_937958015.1 uncultured Acidimicrobiales bacterium
AAACGACGACGTGTTCCTCGTCGACGGATTCATCGACAACACCGGGTTCAACCAGTTCCTCGATCTCGATCGCCCGGATCTGATGCAGCCGATCTTCGCCGGGGTCCGGCCCCCTGAATTCTCAAACGTCGAGACCACGGGGGAGTTCTTCCGACGTATCCGCGAAGGCGACATTCTGGTCCACCATCCCTACAGCAGCTTCAGCGCGTCGGTCAGCGAATTCGTTCGCACCGCAGCACTTGACCGCAAGGTGCTGGCGATCAAACTGACGCTCTACCGCACCTCCGGCGATTCGCCGATCATCGAGTCCCTGATCCGCGCGGCCGAGGCGGGCAAACAGGTGGCTGCGCTGGTCGAACTCAAAGCCCGATTCGACGAACGGGCGAACATCCGGTGGGCTCGACGGTTGGAGGAAGCCGGCGTTCACGTGGTGTACGGACTGGTGGGTCTCAAGATTCATTGCAAGACCACGCTGGTGGTGCGCGAGGAGAGCGATGGCCTCCGTCGTTACTGTCACGTTGGAACCGGAAACTACAACCCGAAGACCGCCCGTTTCTACGAAGACCTCGGGCTGCTCACGTCGGATCCGACCGTGGGCGAGGATGTCGCCGCGTTGTTCAACTTCCTCACCGGGTACGGCCGCGGCGTGGATTACCAGCGTCTCTTGGTTGCGCCCACCTCGGTGCGGCCGGGCATCTCCCAGCTGATCGATCAGGAGATCGAACTGGGGGAGCGGGGCCGCATCCGCATGAAGATGAACAGCCTGGTCGACGCCAAGCTGATCGACCGCCTGTACGAAGCCAGCAACGCAGGGGTTCAGATCGACCTGATCATCCGTGGCATCTGCTGCCTTCGGCCGGGTGTGCCCGGGCTGTCGGAGAACATCCGGGTCAAGTCGATCGTCGGCCGGTACCTGGAACACTCGCGGATCTACTACTTCGGCAACGGTCGCGGCTTTGGCGAACCCCGCTGCCTGATCGGATCGGCAGACCTCATGCCCCGGAATCTGGATCGTCGGGTCGAGGCGCTGGTCGATCTGCAGGCTCCGGCGATCCTGGAGCGACTCGAGCAGATTCTGGACCAGAACGACGCCGATGAGCACCTGTCGTGGCAGTTGCACCCGGACGGGGTCTACACCCGGTCGGTTCCGGTCGACCGGCTCGATGCTGAAAACCTGCATGACAACCTGGAACGTGCGGCGGCCGAGAGTGTCGTGCCCGAAGCGCACACCACCCTCGGACTGCATTAACCATGGCCACGGTGTACGCCGCCGGGTGTGTTGTGTGGCGTCGAATCGGCGACCGTCTCGAAGTGGCGGTAACCCACCGGGACCGTTACGACGACTGGTCCCATCCCAAGGGCAAACGGGATCCGGGCGAAGACGATCTGTCGTGTGCGGTGCGCGAAGTGGAAGAGGAGACCGGCCTCAAGGGCACCATTCACTCCGAACTGCCCACCGCTCGATACGAGGACCACAAGGGACGGCCAAAGGTCGTTCGGTACTGGTCGATGCAGGTCACGGGCGGCACCTTCGTGCCAAACGACGAAGTCGACGAACTTCGCTGGGTAACGATCGACGAGGCAAAAGAGCTTTTGACCTACTCTCACGACCTTCTTCTGCTTGACTCATTGGTGTGAATCGTTCTCCCCGTCGGCTCTGGGTCGGCAGTCTCCTGCTTGCGATCGCACTCGTCGCCTCGGCCTGCACCGGTGGTTCCAACGTCGGCGATGGAGAAGCCCAGCCCGAAGACAGCGCTCCCGAACCCTCCGTTCTGGGCACAACAACCGAGCCGCCCGAGTCCACCACAACCGACGTCCCACCCGAACTCACCGGTTCCCTTCGCATAAGCGGTTCAAGCACGGTGGAGGGAGTGACCGCAGCGGTCGCCGAGGGTTACCGCACCCGGCAACCCGGCGTGTCGGTGGACATCACGGCCGAAGGCACCTCTTCGGGCATCACCGACCTCTGCACCGACCCCGATGTGTCGATCGTGGGAGCATCCAGGGCGATCTCGGGTGCAGAGTCAACCACCTGCCTCGCCAATGGCGTGCGTCCCATCGAACTGCGTCTTGCTCGCGACGGCATTGCGGTGATCGCCAACAAGGCGTCGGATCTGCAGTGCCTCACCTACACCGACATCTACGCGATGGCCGGTCCCGAATCCACCGGCCTCAGCACCCGTGAACTGGTGGGCGAGTTCGCCAACGAACTCGGCTCACAGACCGATTGGGGAACCGGCGAGATCCGCCTCATCGCCCCCGGGCCCGCCCACGGGACCCATCAACTGCTCGTCGACTTCGTGATCGACGACGCTGCGTCGAGTCGAGGGGTCGGGACGTTCCTCCGCGTGGACAACCGGAGCCTCGATAGCAACGCTCAGCTGGTGGAGGCGGTGGCCGCCGATCCGGGTGCGATCGGTTTCGTCGGCTCGTCCTATGCCGGTCAGAACTCGAACGTGGTGAAACTCATCGGAGTCTCCGACGGGTCCGGATGTGTAATCCCCAACGACGCGGCGGTGACCCAGGGCCTCTATCCGATGTCGCGAGACCTCTACCTGTACGCAGACGGCGCCAGCGAAGACCCGATCGTGGACGATTTCCTGTTCTACTACCTCGACATCGCCCTGAACGATGCGGTGGGACAAGCCGGGTACGTGGCCCTGTCGTCGATCGAACAGGCCGAAACCCTGGCCCGCTGGACCAACCGCTAGCCACTTCCCACCCAAAAATCGTCCCGGCAGCACAATTATTGTGCTCGCACGACGATGTTTGGTCCGAATGTGTTGTGCCAACGACAGAACGGTCGTACCGCCCCGTTCGATCGCGGAACACCCTGAACTGACCTTGCGAGTCGCGAACCCGCCCGAAACGTCCCAATAGAGCGGTTCGGGGTGGTTCGGCCCCCTCCGGCGTCGGTTCGGGGTGGTTCGACCTCTCCGGCACGCCCGTTGTGGTGGTCTGGGCGATGTGACGTTTGGCGGGGACGGACACTGTTAACCCTTCGTTTACCGAAGTCGGGGACTGCTGTCACTTTGGGTTCTTACGGTTCGGGCTATCAAACATCCCCTTTTCGTAGAGGAACCCCAAATGAAACTGCGTTTTCTACTTACCCCGATGCTTGCGTTCGCTCTGATCGCGGCAGCCTGCGGTGGCAGCGATGATGCCGGCGGCAGCGGCGAGGACGGCGAGATATTCGTCTCCGGATCCTCCACCGTTGAACCGATCTCGGTGCGAGTCGCCGACGAGTTCTTCAAGACGAACCCCGATGTCAATATCGCTGTGAACGGGCCGGGGACCGGCGACGGATTCAAACTCTTCTGTGACGGTGAGACCGACATCTCCGACGCCTCCCGAGCCATCAAGGACGAGGAAGCCTCCGATTGTGAGGAGAATGGCATCAACTGGGTTGAGCTGAAGGTCGGTATCGACGGAATCGCCATCATGAGCGGTCCGGGCAACCCGATCGAATGTCTCAGCTTTCCCGACATGTACAGCATCACCAGCCCCGAAGCCGAGGGAGTGCAGAACTGGGCCGACGCCAACGAACTGAACGCCGCCGTGGGCGGTTCTGGCGACCTTCCCGATGCGCCGCTCACGATCACCGCTCCGGGGCAGGAGTCGGGAACCTATGCCAGCTTCATCGAGATCGTTCTGGAAGACCTGCTGGAGGAGCGGGAGCAGGACATCACCACCCGCTTCGATTACCAGAGCTCGGCCAACGACAACATCATCATCAACAACATCAGCAGTGACGACACCAGCTTCGGCTGGGTCGGATTCGCCTTCGCCGAAGAGGCGGGCGACAGCGTGAAGGTCTTCTCGATCAGCGAGGAAGAGGGAGGCGACTGCATCGCACCGACGGCTGAAACCATCGCCGACAACAGTTATCCGATCGCCCGTGACCTCTTCATCTACGTCAACGTTGACAAGGCGGCCGAGAAGCCACTCCTGGCGGAGTTCGTCGACTTCTACATGGACTACGGCCTCACCACCGCAGTAACCGACTCGAAGTACGTGCCTTTGGACGATGCTGCAATGGCCGAGACTCGGGCCGCCTGGTCGGGACGTTAGGCGCGCCGACATTTGCGCACAGGCGAAATCCCTGTTCCGGGGCCCGCAGGTGAACTTCGACAGCACCGAGTGTTTACCTAGCTGTTACTTGGCGACAACGTCGGGTGCATACCCTCGACATCGTCGGCCTCAGGAGAGGATCCAGCGCCGCTTATGACTGCAACAAATTGGGACATCACGGAACTGCAGGGATCGCCCCGCCGTCAACAGCGGGAGAAGCGGGTTCAAGCGGTCGTGTTTTCTGCGGCCCTCGTCTCGATCCTTCTCAGCGTCATGATCGTTGGCTCACTGGGATTCGAAGCCATTCGATACATCACCGAGGTGGATCTCTCTCGGCTGTGGGATCGGGGCTGGTTCCCCCGCAACGGGGTCTTCGACCTGAAGACACTCATCGTGGCAACCCTGTGGGTCACGTTGATCGCGATGGTGGTGGCGGTGCCGCTCGGACTGTCCGCTGCGATCTACCTGTCGGAGTACGCATCGGTACGAGCGCGAAAGGTGCTCAAGCCAGTACTTGAGGTGCTGGCCGGTATCCCGTCGGTCGTTCTCGGGTTCTTTGCCCTACGGTTCATCAACCCCAATCTGGTGGAGAGTTGGCTTGAGAACGCGAACAGTTCGGGCAACATGATCTCGGCCGGTATCGGCGTCGGGATTCTGACGATCCCACTGGTGGCTTCGATCTCGGAGGACGCCCTCAGTTCGGTTCCCAATGCCCTGCGGGAGGCGTCGGCTGGAATCGGCGCACGGAAGCTCACCACCACGACCAGCATCGTGCTGCCCGCCGCCATTTCGGGTCTGGTGGCAGCGTTCATCGTGGCGACATCCCGGGCGATCGGCGAGACCATGGTGGTGTTCATCGCCGGTGGTGCCGCCGACACGGCGCTGTTCGCTAGCAACCCCGCCGATCAGGGTCTTACGATGACTGCGGCCATGGCTTCGCTGGCGGCCGGGAGCGACGAGGTCGTCGGCTCCGGCCTCGCCTACGGCAGCCTCTTCTTCGTTGGCAGCATCCTGTTCCTGGTCACGATGGGGCTCAACGTTCTCGCCGACCGGCTCGTCCGCAAGTATCGACTGGAGTACTGATGGCTGTCGCTACACCAACGACCGTGCGGGATACCGCCTCGATCGCCGAGTCGCTTCGTCGCAAACGAGACGTGAAGGGCGTGGCCTTTCAGGCGATGATGTTCCTGTCTCTGGTCATCACCCTGGGCGTGTTGGTCGTGCTCCTGTTCACGGTGATCAGCGATGGGTGGCCCGTCCTTTCCCAGCGCCTCGGGGGCTTTCTGACTTCCACTCTGCGCCCGGACGCCGTCGATGCCGGCGTTGTACAGGGGCTGAAGGGCACCTTCTACCTTTGTGCGATCGTGGCCATCGTCGCCTTCCCCTTGGGGATCGCAGCCGCGATTTACATGGAGGAATACGCACCACAGAACTGGTTGACGTCGTTCATCCAGCTCAACATCCGGAACCTCGCTGGCGTTCCCAGCGTGGTCTACGGGATCCTGGGTCTCACCATCTTCGTTAAGGGCTGGGGAATCTCCTCGATCACCGGTGGCAGCTCACCGTTGGCCGGTGGCCTGACCCTTTCAGCCCTGGTGCTGCCGGTCGTGATCATCACTGCCCAGGAAGCGATTCGGGCAACACCCCAAGCTCTCCGAGAGGCCGGGTTCGGCGTGGGCGCCACCAAGTGGGAAGTGATCAAGGACCACATCCTTCCCTATGCCGCCCCTGGCATTCTCACTGGAACGCTGCTGTCGATCGCTCGGGCGGCGGGCGAGGCTGCACCACTACTGCTCATCGGCACGATCTCCGGCATCATCACCCGATCTGCTCCGTGGTACGACGTGACGCAGGTTCAGGATCGTTTCACCGCCATGCCGACGCTGATCACGTCGTGGGCCGTGCAGCCGGACACCGGCTTCAGCGTCGAGAACGCCGCCGCAGCCATCGTGATTCTCATCTTCTTCGTGATTCTGCTGAACTCCGCGGCGATCATGCTGAGGAACCGGTTCGAATCGAAACGATCCGGGTGAGGCTCACGTGAACGACGAAACAAACCACGATGCGCAGAAGCAGGTAGACGAAATGGATGCAGTGCAGGCGAACCGACCGACGGTCGCAACCGTCGCAACCGAGAATTCGATCGAACCGGATCACCCTGTGGTCCTGTCGATGCGAAACCTCTCGGTCTACTACGGCACGTTCCGAGCGGTCCGCGATGTCGACATGGATATCCGCGAGAACGAGATCACCGCCATGATCGGGCCCTCCGGGTGTGGCAAGTCCACTGTGCTTCGATCGATCAACCGGATGAACGACCTCATTCCCACCGCTCGGGTAGAGGGCGATCTGCGCTTTCACGGCCTCGACCTGTACGACAGCAAGGTCGACCCGGTCGAGGTGCGCCGCCGCATCGGCATGGTGTTCCAGAAACCCAACCCATTCCCCAAGAGCATCTACGACAACATCACCTACGGGCCCCGAATCGCCGGGACACCCAAGGAGAACTTCGATGAGATCGTCGAGACGTCACTGAAACGGGCCGCTCTGTGGGACGAGGTGAAGGATCGACTGTCGGAAAGTGCGCTCGGCATGAGTGGCGGGCAGCAACAGCGGCTGTGTATCGCCAGGGCGATCGCCACCAACCCCGATGTACTCCTCATGGATGAGCCGTGTTCGGCGCTGGATCCGATCGCCACCGGGATGATCGAAGACCTCATGCAGGAGATCAAGTCCAACTACACGATCGTGATCGTGACCCACAACATGCAACAGGCCGCCCGGGTCAGTGACCGGACCGCCTTCTTCACCGCCCAGATCGACAGCGAAAACGACCGCCGGACCGGTCTGCTGGTCGAGTTCGACCGGACGGAGAAGATCTTCTCGAACCCCGCCGACGAACGCACCGAGAACTACGTGACCGGTCGATTTGGTTAGGCTCATGCGCCAGGGATTTCACGAGGAAATCGACAATCTCGCCCTCCAGGTAGAGGTCATGTCGCTCCTGGTCCGTGACTCTCTGGGAGGTGCCGTCGAAGTTGCGGTGAGCGGCGACGGGGCTCTCGCCGGCCGGATGATTTCCGCCGACGACGAAATCGACGCCATGCACACCTCGCTCACCGAGAAGTGCATCGAGTTGTTGGTTCGAGAGCAACCCGTAGCTCGGGACCTTCGCACCGTGCTGGCCGTCATGCGCGTTATTGATTCGCTGGAACGCATCGGAGATCTGACCCTCCGGGTCGCCAACCAGGCCCACGATGTGGACCTGATCAATCGGCATCCTGCCGTCGCCGCGGTACTGCGTGAACTCGAGGCGAACGTGATCCACCGCTTCGATTCGGTCGCCGCCGCATGGTCCAGCCGGAACCTGGACGAGTTGGCCGATCTGGCCGACACCGAACCGCTGGATCGGTTCGGGCCGCCACTCCTGCGACACATCACCGAACTTGACAGTGCTGATGCAGCCCGGGTGGCGGTCGCCGCGTTCGTTGTCGGAAGATCCTTCGATCGGATCGGCGACCACTCCATGGTGGTGGCCAACCGCCTACGATTCATGTTGACCGGGGACATCTCGTTCCTGGCCGCGGAGGTCGGATAATGACGCAACCAACTGAACATCGACGTGAGTTTCACCGTCAGATGGATGAGCTCAAGAGCGACATTCTGCGGCTTGGGGGAATGGTTATCGAAACCATCCCTCGCGGAACCGAGGTGCTGCTGTCAGGTGATCTGAAGGTGGCGAAGGATCTGATCGCATACGACGATCAGATCGACAAGCTCAGCATCGACATCGAGGACCGGGTCTACACGATCATGGCCCGACAGGCGCCCGCCGCAGGCGATCTGCGCCACCTGGTCACAATCTCCAAACTCGTCGCCGAGCTGGAGCGATCAGCCGACCTGATGGTGAACGTGTCGAAGGCATCTCGCCGGATGTACGGAAGCGCCATGTCGCCCAGGATTCGCGGGGTTGCGTCGTCCATGGCGAACGAGGCGCAGAAGCTGATGCAGTTCAGCCTCGACGCCTACGCCGATGCCGACGAGTCGCTGGCCGCCGCTCTCGACGACATCGACGACGCACTGGACGAATTGAACGTCGACATGGTCGAAGCAGTGTTCGCCGCCCACACCGACGGCAGCATCGACCTTCAGGCCGCCGTACAGCTGGCTCTCGTCGCCCGCTACTACGAACGGATTGGCGATCATGCGGTGAACATCGGCCACCGGGTGATCTACATGGTCACCGGCTGGATGCCCGAGGGGGCATCCCGGTTGGTCGCTGGGGACTCGGCTGATTCGGCCGCAGTCGCCGAGATTCCCGACCAGTAGAACCCGATGGAGATCTTCGTCGCTCTCGCCATCGGCCTGGCACTGGGTTATCTGGTGAGCCAACGGGGCGTCACTGCGCCCCAGCAACGAAGCGCGGCCCAGGCAACGGCGGCATCGGACGAAGTATTCGATGCCGTGCGAAGTTCGCTCGGGTCGATCGACCTCGGAGTGCTCGTGTTCGATCTGAGCGGTCGGGAGATCTATCGCAATCCTGCTGCCCATTTCGACTCCCTGACTCGACCGGCACAGGCGATCATCGATGGTGAGGTTCGAGACCTCGTGGCCACCGTTCAACGCACCGGATTTCGCGACATCAGCGAACGTCCAGTCGAGTTGTACGGGCCGCCGCGGACCGACCTTCTCGTTCGGGCCCTCCCCTCGGTGGCCGACGAAGCCAGTGGCGTAGTGGTGATCATCGAGGACGTCACCGAGGCCCGGCGCCTGCAGGAGGTTCGACGGTCGTTCGTGTCGAATGTGAGCCACGAACTCCGCACCCCGGTCGGCGCTATCGCAGTTCTGGCCGAGACCCTGGCCGCAACGGATAACCCCGAGACGGTCGCTCGCCTCACCGGCCGACTGACCTCCGCCGCTCACCGGCTGGGCGACATGATCGAAGACCTGCTCGAACTGAGCACCACCGAGTCCGGTGACGGAACAGGGTTCGAACCGGTATCGATCGCAGCGGTTGTGAACGACGCGGTGGGCAATCTGCGAGAACCGGCAACCGGAGCCGGCGTCGAGGTGTCCACCTCGGTCCCCGACGACTTGGTCATCGACGGTCATCGCCGCCAGTTGCGTTCGGCGATCCAGAACCTGCTGGACAATGCGATCAAGTACTCAGAACCCGGCGGGGAGATCAAGATCTCGGCCCAGCTCCGAAACCGGAATGTGCGGATCACGGTTGCCGATCAGGGGATCGGCATTCCTGAACACGACCTGGACCGGGTCTTTGAGCGGTTCTATCGGGTCGACGCGGCCCGTCGACGCGAGACCGGCGGAACCGGCCTCGGTCTGGCCATCGTGCGACACGTGGCGATCAATCACGGTGGCGATGTTTCGGCCGTATCGATCGAGGGGGAGGGGACAACCTTCACCATCGACCTGCCGTTGCCAGTCCTTCCCGATGGGGACGCACAGATGAACGAGGAGTCCTCCGGTGTCGGATGAACAGCGCCCGAAACGAATTCTCGTCGTCGACGACGAGCCAGCATTCATCGATGCGCTGACGATCAGCCTGGAAGCCGAGGGGTATGAGGTCGTTTCCGCCCTCGACGGATTCGAGGCGCTGGAACGATTCAGGGCCACGAAACCCGATCTGATCCTGCTCGACCTGATGCTGCCGCGGATCTCCGGGGTCGACGTCTGCCGAGACATCCGCGGATCAAGTTCGGTTCCAATCATCATGGTCACCGCCAAGAGCAGCGAAGTCGACGTTGTCGTGGGGCTCGAGGTGGGTGCGGACGACTACATCACCAAGCCGTATCGCATCCGTGAACTCCTGGCCCGGATTCGAGCAACGCTTCGGCGAGTGGACGAGGCGAGGGAGTTGGCGGGCGGCTCCGACGTTCTCGACATCGGTGGCGTAAGCCTCGACGCTGAACGCCACGAGGTAGTGGTCGACGGAACGCCCACTTCAATGCCCCTCAAAGAGTTTGAACTGCTCGAGATTCTGATGGCGAACGCCGGTCGGGTTGTCACCCGGGAGATCCTCTTCGACCGGGTCTGGGGTTACGACTACGTCGGCGAAAGCAAGACGCTCGACGTACACATCAAACGGCTTCGCTCCAAGGTAGAGGTCGACCCCTCCAATCCCGAACGCATCGTGACCATCCGCGGCCTCGGGTACAAGTACGCAACTTGATTTTTGCCTGCGCTCGCCTCCGGCGCGACGTGGCGAACGCGTTCTAGGTGGGGCCGTTCGCTGGGCTCGGTCTGGTTTCACTTTGGTCGGGTCGCTCCGTCCACGTTGGCACGGAGCTGAGTAGAGCGCTGCGTGCTGCCTTGCTGCGCTCGCCTCCGGTGGGGCGTTCGCCCTGTCTCATCAGGTGATCTGGTCCTACTAGTCTGAGAAGCGCATGACCGAGACCACACAAGCGGCCCCC
>CALGOA010000247.1 GCA_937958015.1 uncultured Acidimicrobiales bacterium
GAGCGCAGGCAATCGAAACTGCTCCGTGAACGGGGCCGTAGCGACCCGACCGACTCGGCCAAGACCGAGCCCTGGGAACGCCCAAGACCACTAGAGCGTTCGCCACGAACCGCCAGAGGCGAGCGCAGGCAATCGAAACTGCTCCGTGAACGTGGCCGCAGCGACCCGACCGACTCGGCCAAGACCGAGCCGTGGGAACGCGCAAGACCACTAGAGCGTTCGCCACGCACTGCCAGAGGCGAGCGCAGGCAATCGAAACCGCCCCTACCACACTTTCTTTGTTTGGTTGGTCGGAATGGTGTAGGGGCGCGGTTAACATGGTCGGTCGGTCTCGCATAGGAGGAGCGCCCTGTCCAAAGATGATGCAATAGTTCTCGAGGGTGTCGTAAAAGAGTCACTGCCCAACGCCATGTTCAAGGTCGAACTGGATAATGGGCACGAGGTTCTCGGACACATCTCAGGAAAGATGCGGCGGCATTACATCCGCATCCTTCCCGGCGACAAGGTGCAAGTAGAGCTCACGCCCTACGACCTCACCCGGGGCCGCATCACCTACCGGTACAAGTAACCGCTCTTTCTCAATCCAGCGAGGCCACAGGCCACCATCATCGCGAGATGCCGGTGGTTTTCGGTTCGTACGAAGGGTCCGTGACCATGAAGGTCAAAGCAAGCGTCAAGACAATGTGTGACAACTGCAAAGTCATCAAGAGGAACGGTCGGGTCATGGTGTTGTGCACCAACCCCCGTCACAAGCAGAGGCAAGGCTAGAACATGGCGCGAATCGCCGGTGTAGACATCCCCCGTGAGAAGCGGGTTGACATCGCCCTCACCTACGTTTTCGGTATCGGTCAATCGACCGCCGATCAGATCGTCGAGGCCACGGGTGTGAACCCGTCAACCCGCGTGAAAGATCTCACCGAAGCCGAGATCCTCAGCATCCGGGCCTGGATCGACACCAACACCAAGACCGAAGGTGACCTGCGTCGAGAGATCAACCAGGACATCAAGCGCAAGATGGAAATCGGTTGCTACCAGGGACTCCGTCACCGTCGTGGCCTCCCTGTCCGTGGTCAGCGCACCCAAACGAACGCACGCACCCGCAAGGGTCCCAAGCGCACCGTCGCTGGTAAGAAAAAGGTGAAGTAGAGATGGCCAAGCCGGGCAAGGGCGGGCGTAAGCCCCGTCGCAGGGAACGCAAGAACGTCACCCACGGGATGGCGCACATCTCCAGCAGCTTCAACAACACGATCATCGCGATCTCCGACCAGGAGGGCAATGTTCTGTCATGGGCATCCTCTGGCAACGTCGGATTCAAGGGATCCCGCAAGTCCACCCCCTACGCCGCTCAGATGGCTGCAGAAGCCGCCGCTCGTCGGGCGATGGAACATGGCGTCCGCAAGGTCGACGTACAGGTCAAGGGCCCGGGTTCAGGACGCGAGACCGCCATCCGCTCGATCCAGAACACCGGCATCGAGGTCACTGGAATCAAAGACGTTACGCCCGTTCCGCACAACGGCTGTCGTCCCCCGAAGCGTCGTCGGGTCTGAGGAGTAAACAGATATGAGTCGTTACACCGGCCCCCGTGCCCGAGTCTCCCGTCGTCTGGGAACCAACATCTTCGGAACCCGAGGCGAGGCGCTTGCTCTCGAGAAGCGCCCGTACCCTCCCGGCGTCCACGGTCGTACCCGTCGTCGTCCCAACAGCAACTCCGAGTACCTCGTTCAGCTGCAGGAAAAGCAGAAGGCACGGTTCTCCTACGGTCTGACCGAGAAGCAGTTCCGCACCATCTATGACGAGGCGAACCGTCGCCCCGGCGTCACCGGTGAAAACATGCTCCGGTTCCTCGAGCTTCGCCTCGACAACGTGGTCTACCGGGCCGGCATCTGCGCCACCCGCCCCCAGGCTCGCCAGTTCGTCGCTCACGGTCACTTCACCGTGAACGGCAAGCGGGTGAACATCCCCTCCTACCGCGTCCGCAAGGGCGACCTCATCGAGGTCAAGCAGGGATCGCGCGAAAACGCCATCCTGCAGTGGAACGTCGACGTTCTCGATCGCACCCCGCCGGCCTGGCTCGAAAAGGCCGACCACGCCTACGGCATCAAGATCTACGCCGAGCCCCTCCGCGAGCAGATCGACATCCCGATCCGCGAGCAGCTCATCGTCGAGCTCTACAGCAAGTAACCCTCCTGTCAAGAGCGCTTCGGCGCTTCGACTTTCCCGCCACCAGCTTCACAACCACTTATTTAAAGGACAGCGACCTCGATGCTCATTATTCAGCGTCCCACCGTTGAACAACTCGATGACGGCGAAGGCACCACTGGCCGTTTCGCCATTGGTCCGCTCGAACCAGGCTTTGGCCACACGCTCGGCAATTCGCTTCGCCGTACCCTGTTGTCCTCGAGTCCCGGCGCGGCCATCACCAGCGTGCGATTCGATGCGGCTCTGCACGAGTTCGACACCATCGAAGGCGTCGTCGAAGACGTCACCGACGTCATTCTCAACGTCAAGGACATCGTCCTGACGAGCGAGTCCGACGAGCCGATCAGCCTTCGACTCGACGCCAAGGGTGCCGGCGACGTCACCGCCTCCGACATCTCCTGCCCGCCCGAGGTTGAGGTGCTCAACGGTGATGCTCACATCGCCAAGCTGGACACCAAGGGCCGCCTGGCTATCGACCTCACGGTCGAAAAGGGCCGCGGCTGGCAGAGCAGCATGAAGGTTGGCGCCTCCAACACCATCGGTGTGATTCCTGTCGACGCCATCTTCTCGCCGGTTCGTCGTGTCTCCATCAGCGTCGAGGCCACTCGCGTCGAGATGAGCACCGACTATGACCGGCTCATCCTCGAGATCGAGACCGACGGATCCATGACCCCTCGTGATTCGCTCGCCTCGGCCGGCTCCACGCTCCGGACCCTGGTCCAGCTCGTCGAAGAGATGAGCGAAGAGCCCGAAGGCCTCACCCTGGGCGAAGCCCCTGCAGCAGCCACCGGATCCCCAGACCTCGATCTTCCTATCGAAGACCTCGAACTGTCCGAGCGTCCCCGCAACTGCCTCAAGCGTGCACAGGTCAACAGCGTTGGTGAACTTCTCACCAAGTCTGAAGACGACCTGCTCGCTATCACCAACTTTGGCCAGAAGTCACTCGACGAGGTCATCGAGAAGCTCGAAGAGCGCGGCCTTGCGTTGCGCACCGGCCGGCTCTAGGCCCCGGTAGAAGAAGGATCTACGTCACATGCCAGGTAAACCCCGCAAGACCCGTCGTTTCGGCGGCTCCGCATCACATCAGAAGTTGATGATGGCCAACCTCGTTGCGTCACTCATCGCAGCAGAGGGAATCGTCACCACCGAGGCCAAGGCCAAGGCGGTTCGTCCCATCGCAGAACGACTGATCACCAAGTCCAAGAACAAGGACCTGCACAAGTTCCGTCAGGTTCTGAGCTACCTGGGTGACGTCGAGATGACCACCAAGATGTTCGACGAGATCGGCCCTCGTTACGCCGATCGTCCGGGTGGCTACACCCGCATCATCAAGCTCGGTCCCCGCCAGGGCGACAACGCTCCCATGGCCAAGATCGAACTGGTCTAAGAACACGCCACAAAGGGCCCCGATCGCTTCGTTTGAGGTGATCGGGGCCCTTTGGGTTTTGTGGCTTAGTCAGGGTGGGTCGAGCTTTGCTGAGGCCGGTTAGCCCGCGATCTTGGCGATACGGGCGCTCAGCACCTTGATCTCTGTGTCGACACGCTTCAGGGCACCGGGATCAGAACCGGCCGCAATGATCTGCTCGCGCTGTTCCAGAAGTCGGTCGACCTGTTTCTGGAAGAACTGCGCCTGCTGTAGCTGTCGTTTTCCCATGCTGGAGTGTCATCGGCCAGTACTGGACAGCGATTGAGTAGGCATTTTGCTTCCGTGTGTGGGCCATATGAGTCTGCGCGGCAGGCCGCCAGACGATCGGCCGCTCTAATACGTAACGGTCCATAGGGTCAGGCCGTGCGGCGGCGCCGGGGATGGCGCCGCGTTACGGTCCCGGGCGGCCAAGACCGCACGGAGTTCGCCAGCAGTACGTTTACCGAGGCCAACCGCCACATGGAACCCGACAATACTTCTGACCATCTGATGGCAGAAGGCCGACCCGCTGATCTCGAATCGCAGCCGTCGGGTACCCGACTCGTCGAACTCATCGGACCAACGGGCCGAATCAACCCGTCTGACCAGCGATGCTGGGGGCTCGCCCTCGGATTGTTTGGGGCGGCGACAGAACGAGCTGAAGTCGTGTTCGCCGATCAGTGGGTCACACGCCAGTTGCATGGTGGCGAGGTCGAGCGGCTCCTTCACCCACCATTGGGTGGCGGCTCCATCCGGCCAGGGGTGGGGATGGTTCAGCACCATGTACCGGTAGCTGCGGCCTCGGGCCGAGAACCGGGCATGGAAGTCTGCGTCCGCTCGCCGAATGTCGGTAGCCACGATTTCTGGCCCGAGACGTGAATTGATGCTCTTCGCCAGCCGGGTGGGGTCGAGGTCTCCGTCGTAGTCGAAGGTGAGGACCTGCTCTCGAGCGTGAACGCCAGCGTCGGTGCGTCCCGACATGTGCACCTCGGGCAACGGCCCGAGGATCGCCTCAAGGACCGGTTGCAACTCGCCAACAACGGTTCGAACGTCGGGGTTCGGGGCCAACCCTCTGAAGTTCGTGCCGTCGTACGCAATCGTCAGACGGACCCGGCTCATCCTGGGGAGGGTAACGCTGGCCGCTCCACTCGGGCAGACCACTAGCCGTCGTCTTTGTTCCCGCCAACTTCTTCATCGTCGACCTCGGGTACCTCCGGGACGGGGCAGGCACTGGCCTGGTAGCGGGGATCGGTGGGGTCCAGCAAGAGGAACAGCCAGCGCTCGCCCTCGAAGGCGAACACCGCACTCGACCCCTCGGAGAAACTCTTGCGGACCGGTTCGAAGCTCGACCCGTCGATGCAGGCGGTAGCGGTGTCTGGATACACAGAACCGGGCCAACCCGGTACCTGACTGGTGATCGAACTGGGTGAAATACGGAAGAAGGCCACCGGGTTCGGATCGTCGTCAAACGGGCTCCACGGGCCGGGAGCTTCGGTGGTGGTCGTTTCTCCATCGTCGCTGGTGTCGTCCTCGCCGTCCTCACCGACAGTGGGAGCGGTGGTGGTCGGCGCAACCGTGGTGAGCTCGAAGGTTCCCGGTGACGCATCGAGGGTGACCAGCGGACTCGAGGCCTCGGTGGTGGGTGCGCTGGAACGCGTCGCCGGCGGAACCGTGACCTCGGTCGATTCGGTCGTGCTGGACTCGGCTTCGTCGATTGCCAGCACCGACGGATCGTCCGAACCGGTGTCCTCGCCACCGCATGCGCTGGCGACAAGGCAGACGATCAGCAGGGGAATCAGAAGAGGGCTGCGCATGACCAACCCGTCGGCCGTTGACCGCTCTTCGTGAGGTTCTGGGAGTCAATGTTGCAGCGAGAGAAGGTTGTGGTGTCCGGTCGAAACCGTGGGGTTTGGTAGGCCGCCGGGCAATCGCGTGACTTGATGTGGAGTCGTAGGTTTTCCAGCTACGATATTGGGTCGGCTCCTGCGCTCTAGCAGTAGCTGCTGTGGCTCGGTCGAGCCCGCAAAACGAGGAACTACTGATGAAGATCAAGCAGCAGGTGAAGACCTACAGCCCCAAGGCCTCCGAGATCCAGCGCGACTGGTGGATCGTCGATGCCGAGGGAATGACGGTTGGCCGTATGGCCACCGAGGTGGCGAAGGTCCTCCGTGGCAAGCACAAGGCCACCTACGCCCAGCACATCGACACCGGGGATCACGTGATCGTTATCAACGCCGCCAAGATCCGGATGACCTCGAACAAGACCGATCGTCAGCTCATCCACACCCACTCCGGGTACCCGGGCGGCCTCACCACTCGCACCTACCAGCAGTCGCTCGACCGCAAGCCGGCCGACACCGTTCGTAACTCGATCGTGGGCATGATTCCCAAGAATCGCCTTGGTCGCCAGCAGGCCACCAAGCTCAAGGTGTACGCCGGTGCCGAGCACCCCCACGCCGCCCAGTCACCCAAACCACTCGACATTCCTGGCGCCCGCCGGGAGCCCGGAACCCGCTGAGGATCGAAGAAACAATGTCAATCACCATCGCAACCGGCCGTCGCAAGCAAGCAGTCGCTCGGGTCCGTCTCCAGCCAGGGACCGGTCAGGTCACCGCCAATGGCCGCACGTTCGAGGACTACTTCCCGTCTGCAGTCCACCGCACCCTCATCACCGAACCCCTACGGGTCACCGGCGATGAAGAGACCTACGACATCGATGTGAACCTTCACGGTGGTGGCCTTTCAGGCCAGGCCGGAGCGTTCCGGCTCGGAATCGCCCGTGCACTGATCGACATCGATCCCGAGGCTCGGGGCAATGTGAAGGCCGCAGGCCTCCTCACCCGAGATCCTCGGAAGAAGGAATCCAAGAAGTACGGCCTCAAGAAGGCTCGTAAGGCTCCTCAGTACTCGAAGCGCTAGCACGTCGATGCCTTCCCCTCGGTTCGGCACCGACGGGGTGCGTGGCCTCGCTAATTTTGACCTCACCCCCGAGGTAGCCACCGCGTTGGCTCGTGGGCTGAGCCTTACGCTGCTACCCCGACGCGTCTACATCGGCGGCGACACCCGCGAGTCGGGACCGATGCTCGAGGCCGCGCTGGTTGCTGGTTTCGTCTCCAGCGGTGTGGACGTTCTCCTGCTTGGTGTTGTGCCTACGCCTGCGGTCGCAGCTGCGGTAGCGGCGGGAGACGATGGCACCGTCGGAATCATGATTTCGGCGAGCCACAACCCGTTCCACGACAACGGCATCAAAGTTTTCGGACCCGGCGGCCGCAAACTCACCGACGCCGACGAGGCCGATATCGAACAGGCCTACCTCGCCTTCCTGAATCGACTTCCGGCCGAACCCTCACCCGAGCTGCCCGACGGCCCTATTCGCCCCGGTACGGCGATTTCGCTGCCCAGCCCGACCGACCATCTCGGGCTCCTGATCCGGGGGGTCGACGCCGACCTTTCCCCATTTCACGTGGTACTCGATTGCGCCAACGGGGCAGCCGCCCCCTGGGCCAGCCAGATCTTTGAGCGAGCGTGTGGCACCGTCACGGTGATCGGCGATCGGCCGAACGGAACCAACATCAACGACCAGGTCGGGTCCACCCACCCGCAAGCGCTGCAAGCAGCCGTGGTCGAGGCTGGAGCCGACATCGGACTCGCCTTCGACGGCGACGCCGACCGGCTCATCGCAGTGGATCACACCGGTGGACTGGTCGACGGCGATCGGATTCTGGCCCTCCTCGCTCGCGATCGAAAGGCCCGCGGCGCTTTGGCGAACAACACCGTCGTCGTCACCCAGATGAGCAACCTTGGCTTCCTACGGGCGATGGAAGCCGCAGACATCGACGTCGTGGTCACCGGTGTCGGCGACCGTTACGTGCTGGAAGCGATGGCTGCGGGCGGATTCGAACTGGGAGGTGAGCAGAGCGGCCACGTGATCTGTGCCGATCTGGCCTCAACCGGTGACGGGATGCTTGCCGGTTTGCAACTGCTCGGCGTGATGGCAAGGGCGAACCGGCCGCTGGCCGACCTTGCCTCCGAGGTGATGACGCAGTATCCACAGGTGCTTCGGAACGTCCGGGTCGATGACCCGCCCGCGGATCTGATCGACCAGCTGGCCAGTGAAGTCAGCGCTGTCGAGGAGCGAATGGGGGACAAGGGCCGGGTGCTCGTACGAATGTCGGGGACTGAACCCCTCCTGCGGGTCATGGTGGAGCATGCTGAAGAGACGGTCGCCAATGCAACCGTTGACCGTTTGATCGAAGCCGCCCTCGAATTGACTCGGTGAGTTTTCCTACCGATTGAAATAGAACGTTTGGGCAAAGAACACAATGAGTGAGTAGTTATGTGCGGAATCATCGCAATCGTCAGACGACGGACCAGTCGGGATGTCCCTACCAGTGCGGATGTCCGCTCGGCTATCGATCACGCCGCCAGCCTGCTGCCTGATGCCGCAGCGGCGGGATCCGCATACGACGCCGTCAACAAACTTCTGAGCGGTGAAGCTGGCGTGCGGGCCCTGCTGAACGACCCCGATCTTGCCTTAGCGATTACGGCCAACCTCGATGTTGCCCAACTGGAAGTTCAGAGACTCGAAGATGACATCGAGGCGGGAATCGGACAGGACCTCGAGACCCGAAATCGGGACCTCACATCGCTTCGGGATGCGATCTGGTCCATTCAACGCGATCGCCTTCGCACCGCACAGCAGGTAGCACTTCTGGCAAAACCCGATGCGGGTGGTGCTGCTATTGCAGCGTTCCTGAGCATCCAACAGGCCCTCAGTGCTATCGATCGGTTGGAGGTGCGAGGTCGCGATTCCGCTGGCGTGCACGTACTGGTCCGCAACCATCATCTGAACTTCGACGATCCGGAGATCGCCGAGCTGATTCGTTCCCGTCGGGACCTGTCGCCGTTCTTTACCCACGCTGCGGTGCGGACCCCCGATGGCCACCTCAGCTTCGTCTACAAAGCCGCCGCCGAGATCGGCGAGCTGGGTGACAACACCGCCACCATGCGTCAGGCGATCACCAACGATCGCCTCCTGGCCCTCTCGCTTGGTGATGAACGAGCCGAAGCAACAGTGCTGGGACACACGCGCTGGGCCAGCATCGGGATCATCTCCGAGCCGAATGCCCACCCGGTGAACAGCGAAGAGATCTCCGGTGAGGAAGGGCCGTACGCCGTTGGCGTGTTGAACGGCGATGTCGACAACTTCGCCGACATCATCGCGGCCGAGTCGCTGGCGATCCCGGCCGAGATCTCCACCGACGCCAAGGTGATCCCCACCACGATCAGCCGAAACCTTGCGGCTGGCCTCGATCTGGACGAAGCCGTCCGCTCCGCGGTCGCCCATTTTGAAGGTTCGGTAGCGATCGGTGTGAGCACCGCGGCTGCCCCGGCCGACCTACATATGTGTCTGCGCGGATCGGGACAGGGCGTGTTCGTGGGTCGCGCCGAAGACATGTTCGTGGTTGCATCCGAACCGTACGGCGTCGTCGAGGATGCGATTTCCTACCTTCGCCTCGACGGCGAGACACCTTCGGACCCCAACAATCCCACCGGGTCCCAGGGCCAGATCATCCGTCTCAACGGAAACCTCGCTGGCCATGTGGAGGGTGTCAGCCGAATGAGCTACGACGGCACCGCACTGCCGATCGAACGAAACGAGTGGGTCTCACCGGAGGTGACAACTCGAGACATCGACCGCGGGGATTCCCCTCACTTCCTCCTGAAGGAGATCAACGAATCCCCCCAGTCCTTCGCCAAAACCCTCCGCGGTCGCCTGCAGGATGGGCCGGAAGGGCTCACCGTCCAACTCGCTCCCGAGACGCTTAGCGCCAAGGTGATCGCTGATCTTCAAGCTGGCTCGTTCAAACGTGTGTACGTGATCGGGCAGGGAACAGCCGCGATCGCCGGCCGTGCCGTGGCGGGTGCGTTCCAATGGACGCTGAAGGGGTCAGGCATCCCTGTCATCCCCACCACCGCCACCGAACTCTCCGGGTTCGGTATCGAGGATGACATGTCCGACGCGTTCGTCGTGGCGATCAGCCAGAGCGGAACCACGACCGATACCAATCGCACCGTCGACATTCTCCGGGCGCGCGGGGCGCGGGTGATCGCCATCGTGAATCGGCGCGGTAGTGACCTCGTCGACAAGAGCGACGGCGTCTTGTACACCTCCGACGGTCGCGACGTCGAGATGAGCGTCGCGTCGACCAAGGCGTTTTACGCCCAGATCGCCGCAGGCTTCCTACTGGCAGTGGCCGTCAGCGACCAGATTGGCGATGCCTCCATCCCTGATCGCGAGCGGCAATCGCTGCTCGGATCCCTGCGGGCGCTGCCCGACGCAATGGTGCGCACGATTGCCAAACGCGAGGAGATCGCACAGGCCGCGCAACGGCACGTGCTCAGCCGCCGTTATTGGGCCATGGTTGGGAACGGACCAAACTTCGTTGCGGCCAACGAGGTTCGGATCAAACTGAGCGAACTCTGCTACAAGTCGATCGCCTGTGACGTCACCGAAGACAAGAAACACATCGATCTATCATCGGAGCCGCTGATCTTCATTTGCGCCGCCGGGTTGCAAGGATCCAACGCCGACGACGTCGCCAAGGAAGTTGCCATCTTCCGAGCCCACGAAGCGGCGCCGATCGTGGTCGCCACCGAAGGTGAGAACCGATTCAAGGCCGCTCTTGAAGTCATCACGGTCCCCGAGACCCATGAGCAGCTGGCATTCATCCTCTCCACCATGGTCGGCCATCTCTTCGGCTACGAGGCCGCACTGGCGATCGACGCCAGTGCACTTCCGCTGCGCGGTGCCCGCGGCCTGATCGAGGGATACGTCAGCCCGTCGTCGTCGACCTGGTTCGAGGACTTCTCCGATGAACTCGAGCCGTTTGCGCAGAAGTTCTTCGACGGACTACGAACCAAACAATACAACGGTCATATGGAGGCCTTAACCGCGGTCAAGGTGGCGTCGCTCCTTCGGTTTGCATCCGGGCATAGTCCCTTCGAGTCCTACCAGCTCGAGTTCGGGAAGGTCGGAACGCCCGGCGTGGTGGTCGACGATCTCGCCATCGCACTCACCGAAGCGATCGAAGAGCTCACCCGTCCAATCGATGCGATCAAGCACCAGGCCAAGACCGTTACGGTTGGTATCAGCCGCAGCGATGAGAGTCTTCTGCAGAACGATCTCGTCAGAGCGGTTCTGGACACCGGTTGTCCTCGGGACCGTCTCACCTACCGGTCACTGCGCACGCTCTCGGCCATCGACCCCGCGATCGCCGAGGTGGTGGGCCACACCCGTTACCGCATCGAGGGTGATCCCGATGACAACGCGACGCTGCATGTGGTCGACAAGGCCGGCATTGCGGCCGGGCTGGTAAGCCGCGTCGAGAAGGACCCGATCCTCCGAGGTAACAAGCACCGGGTGGCGTCGGAACGTCGAGTGCTCGTCACGGTGGGTTCGGACAACCGCGTGGTCCTCATCATCCCCGAGGTGAAGGACTCTGAGTCCACCGGGCTGACCTTGTGTCATCTGAAGCTGAATGAATCGCTCGATGCTGGCACGGCCCGGTCGGTTCTGCAGGGCTACCGCAGCCGCTACCGCAGCCTGGTCGATGTGGTCACCGAACGTGAACCCACGTTCCGGGACGATCTTCTGGCCGATGTCGACGTCGTCGACCTTCTCACCGCTCCGATCTCTGAGGTCGCCGTTCTCTGGCAGTAGTTGGATCCGGGGTCCGCTCCGCTTCGACCTCTCGTGCAAAACCCTCGTACCCTTCACAGGTATGGAACAGCCGGTCATCGTGTTCGACGGTGTCTGCAATCTGTGCAACGGTGCGGTGGATTTCATCATCCGTTTCGATCGAAACGCTGTCTTCCAGTTCGCCTCGAACCAGAGCGAGGCCGGCGAAGCGATCGTGGCCCAAGCGGGGGTGTCCACCTTTGAAGCCGACACGATCGTGCTCTGTGAGGATGGCGAGTCCTATGTGCGTTCCACCGCGGTCCTGCGGATCGCCCGCCGACTCGGGTGGCCGTGGAAGGCCGCCTACGTCTTCATCATCGTTCCGGGTCCGGTGCGGGACGTGCTCTACCGTCTGATTGCCAAGAACCGCTACCGACTCTTTGGCCGACGCGAGACCTGCCGGCTTCCGACCCCCGAGGAACGAACCCGATTCCTCGGCTGAGGAATGCCGGTGTACCTCCGGTCGAGGTCCGGTGCGAATACGGTGGAGAGGTGATGTCCGGTCCACTGCAGTCGTCGCTCCACGCCATTCGGGTCGAGTTCCCCTCGTCCTATGAACTGGTTGACGAGTTGGCCGCCGACGCCGCCCTCGCCGTGGCTCGATCAGGCGATCTCGAAGGGTCCCTCCATCGACTGCTGACGCTGGTCGGTGAGGATCGGATGATGGACTCGTCAGCGGCCGAGGTGTTCGACCTCATGGGCGACGCCGACTGGCAGCGCTGGGACATGCCGGCCGTTCAGGCCATCTCGGCATGGGCCGACGCATGGTGGGCCACGGCGCTGTACGTCGATGTGGATGAGAAGCCGGCCGGCGACGTACTCGGCCAGTTGGTACACCTCGAATTGCCGCTCACTCGGTGGCTCAGCCCCTGGATGGATGCGCTCGATGGCCCGGGCGCACAACATCTGGCTGTGTTCATCATCGACGGGTCAGATGATCCGGGATGGAGCGCGTATCCCGACCTGCTGGATCAGACCAACGCGTGGACCCGCACCGAAGCGGTGGTGAACGGCTTCATGATGATCGGAGGCATGCATCTCCAAGACGGTCAGCTGTCGGAGATCCTGGATCGGGTGATCGTGATACCGGGTCTGCACTGATGGCCCGGGCGTTCGCAGAGATCAACTCCGACGCCATTACGGCGAACACTCAACTCCTCGCCAGCCGTGCGCCCCAGTCGGGCGTCTGTGCGGTGGTGAAAGCCAATGGGTACGGACACGGCGCCCTCACCGCAGCGGCCGCAGCGATCGCGGGTGGTGCCACCAGACTCGGGGTGGCCCAGGTTGATGAAGGAATCGAACTCCGCACGGCCGGGATCGACCATCCCATCTGGCTGTTCTCAGAACCCAGCCCCGACGAGTTTGCCGACTGCGTGCGGTACCGGTTGGAACCGCCGCTGTACACCAGCCGGGGCCTGGAGGCCGCTGCTCGCGCCGTGACCGGCACTCGGGAACCGTTCACAGTGCACCTGATGATCGACACCGGGATGCATCGGGTCGGTGTACAGCCCGACGGTGCGGCCAACTTCGCCCTCGGGCTGACCAGAACGACGGGCCTCGAACTCGGTTCGGTGTGGACCCACTTGGCGGTGGCTGACGAGCCGGGCAATCCCTACACCGACTATCAGCTGGACCGTTTCGAGGATGCGTTGGTTGCGGTCGAGAAGGTCGGTGTCGAAATTCCACTGACGCATGCCGCCAATTCGGCCGGGACGATCGCGGTGCCAAGAGCCCACCGAGACGTCGTTCGCCCCGGCGTATCGCTGTATGGCATGGCTCCCAGTCCTGCTCTCGAGGGTGAGGTTCCGCTTCTCGCTGCGATGAAGCTGTGGACCACTGTGAGCATGGTGAAGCGGCTGCGGGCCGGGGACCGGATCTCGTACGGGCTTCGGACGACGATCGAGACGGACACGAACGTCGCCACACTGCCGGTCGGTTACGCCGACGGTGTACGCCGCGGCTGGTGGGAACGAGGATCGGTTCTCGTGTCCGGTCAGCGCTGCAAGATACTGGGCGTCGTCACAATGGATCAGATGATGATCGACTGTGGGGAAATGGATGTGGCCCCCGGCGACGAAGCGGTCCTGATCGGAACTCAGGGCACAGAACGGATCGACGCCTCCGACTGGGCTGCGGCACTTGGCACCATCAACTACGAGGTGACCTGCGGAATCGGGTCGCGTGTGGAGCGGATCGCAGCGAGGCACTGACCGATGGCCAAAGTGACTGTGATCGAACCCTGGCTCGGTGGATCTCACCGGGCCTGGGCGCTTGGGTTGGCCGAGCACAGTTCTCACGACATCCGGATTCTCGGACTGGAACCTCGTGGCTGGCGCTGGCGCCTCCGGGCTAGTGCGCCGTGGTTCGCCGACCAGTTGCATCAACAGCCGCAGGCCGATGTGATCTTGGTGAGCGGGCTCGTCGACGCCGCCGTTCTTCGAGGACTCGTTGGCCGCCAGGTTCCGATGGTGCTGTACATGCACGAATCTCAGGGTGCCTATCCACGCGCAGCTGAGGCCAGTGAGGTCGATGGGGCGGTGCGGAACTGGTCTTCGATGTTGGCTGCGGACCAGGTGTGGTTCAATTCGGACTATCACCGAAGGATTGCCCTAGGCGTCGTTGATCGACTCGGCGCCGAGATGCCGGATGAGCAACGGGTCCGGACCACAGAGCAGATCGAATCGAAGTCCGATGTCGTGTATCCGGGTGTCGATCTTGGTTGGACCCAGCCGAAGTCGAGGTCGGAGGGGCCGCCCGTGATCCTGTGGCCCCACCGATGGGAACACGACAAGAACCCCGAAGTCTTCGAACGCGCCCTGCATCGTCTGGTCCAGCAGGGACTGGATTTCCGACTGGTGCTGGCCGGGGCAGACGGGCTCGACGGCAATCCGATTCGCGCTCGCCTGATGGAGCGGTTTCGCGATCAGGTGTTTGCGTGTGGCCCGTTCGATCAGGTGTCGTATCGACGGTGGGTCAACGCCAGCGACCTCGTGGTCAGCTGTACCTCTCACGAGTTCTTTGGGATGGCGGTAATCGAGGCACTGGCGGCTGGGTGCTCGCCGGTTCTGCCGAACGACTACAGCTACCCCGAACTCGTTGGGGGAGCGGGCCTCTACGCGCCGGGGTCGTTCGGCTCGGCACTCGCAGATGCGGTATCCGCTCGGGCCAAGCATTCGGTCGACGTATCCCGTTTCGACTGGCGAAACCGCATTCGGGACTATGACGAGCGCATCGAAAAGGCTCGTGGGATCTAGGCCCAGCTCGGTTCAGAACTGCCCAGTAGTTTCGGTCCCCAAGGCCACGAACCAGCGAACGGCCGAACCAACTCCACTTCACCGAAATCGCTGTCGATACTCTGCAGTTGGTCTGGAGCGGGAATGACCGTGCCTGGCGTAAACGACTTCGGAGCGCTCAGCCCCACCAACCAGTTACGGGTTCGGATGAGCGAAAGCTTGGTTCCGACCGAACCGCCAACGGTTCGACCGCGGTGGATCGATCGGATCGCCGCGGCCGCCGCAAACAGGCCGGTCGCATAGTCCAGCGCTTGAACCGGCAGATGGACCGGACTCTCGGAGTCAGCCATCTCAGCACCTGTCATGGCGATCCCGGTCGTGGTCTGCACGATGGAGTCGAACCCGCGTCGGCCCGCCCAGGGGCCAACCCAGTCGAATGCACTCACCTGCACGACCGACGTTGTGGGGGAGATCGCGGCGATCTCGTCCGGTCCGAAGCCGTACTGTTCGAGCGCACCGGGGCGAAATGCGTCGACCACAACATCCGCATCTCGGAGCAGGGTGACGAACTGGGTCCGGTCATTCTCGGTTCGAAGATCGAGAAAGACGTTGCGCTTTCCGGGTCCGGTGGCGATCACGCAGATCTCCACGTGGGGAAGATGTGCTGCACCGACTCGAATCACGTCTGCGCCGAGGTTGGCAAGCACGCTCCCTGCTACGGGACCCGCCAATACCCTGGAGCAGTCGACAACCTTTACCCCGTGCAGCGGCCGGTCGGGACTGGATCGTGTCTCGTTTGGTCGACCCGGCGCCAACATCGTGGTCGTAGCCACTGGCAGGTTGGCTACTGCGTGGGCATGAGAGTGGTCATTCCACTGCTCCATCGTCCGATACGCGGCGCCGATCATGCCGTCACCGATGAGCGCAGCTTCGAGGTCTTCAGCGCCCCAGTTCAGAATCGCCGCCTCGAAGGCCGGTCGCTCCTGCGCGACACCGAGTCGCCGGGCCGCACCCTCTGCATGGTGGGGGAAGTTGCAGTGAAGCTGAACAAAGCGTTCATCAGCGGTGCGATACAGCCCCGAAAGGCTGC
>CALGOA010000248.1 GCA_937958015.1 uncultured Acidimicrobiales bacterium
CTGACCGGTAGAACGGTCCACCCCATGCCCAGCTGCACCATCTGCTGGAGAACCTCGGGCTGATGGGATTCCGCCACTACGTCGAACGGCGCGCCCAGCGCCGCCAGCTCGGTTGCGATCAGCGAACGGGTATGCGACGTGGTCGGAAACCCGACGAAGGGACCCCACTGAGCCGGCGGCGCCCGGTGGGGAGCGGCCGGCGGTCGATACACCGCCAGCGGTTCGCTGAGGAGGGTGACCGCTTCGAGGCCCGGAGTTGGCTCCGGCGTCTCGACGACAACACCGAGGTCGAGATCACCCTCGATGATCCGCCGCACGAGTTCGCTCGACGGCGCGACGGCCAGATCCAACCCCACGTCCGGACGATCGCGCTGGAAGTCACGAAGTTGGTTCGGGAAGTGGTGGACGGCGGCCACATCGATCATGCCGACCCGCAGACGGCCGGACCTGCCACTTCGTCTGGTGTCGGCCCAATGCACCAACTCCTCGGTCTGCACCACGACGGACCGGGCGTAGTCAAAGACCGGGCTCGCCTCCGGGCGCGGCAGTCGTCGCCGCCCATCACGAACGAACAACTCCAAACCCAATCGGCGCTCCAACTCGGCGATCGCCTGAGACAGTGCCGACGGCGTCACGTGCAGCCGAGCTGCCGCCGCCGCCCACGTCGGTTGGTCGGATATCGCCACCAGATAGGTGAGCTGCTGCAATGAGATCTGGGGAAGGTCGAGCATCGGACCCTTTCGTCAATTGATGAGAATATCTTAACTAACAGCGCTGAACGTTCAGATTCTCTACGATGACGGGATCATGACTGAGAACTCCACCCCCACATCGAACGGCCGCCTGGGCATTCTCATGCCCGGCCTCGGAGCCGTCTCCTCCACCGTGATCGCCGGCGTAATGGCCGCCCGTCAGGGATCGGTCGCCCCGATCGGCTCGCTCTCGCAGATGGGTCGCATTCAGGTCGACCCCGCCGACCCCGATTCGGACAAGCCCCTGATCAAGGAATTCGTTCCGATCGCAGACATGAACGACCTGGTCTTTGGTGGATGGGACCCCATCTCGGCGAACGCCCTCGAAGCCGCGCAGGTCGCAAACGTTCTGCAGGGTGAGGACCTTGCTGCCATCTCCTCGGAACTCGAGGGGGTCGTCGCTATGGACGCCGTCTTCGATCAGAAGTGGGTCTCGCGGCTCGAAGGTGTTCGAGTCAAGGAGCTGACGAGCAAGTGGGACCAGGCGATGGCCCTGATGGACGACATCGAGCGTTTCCGCTCCGAGAACGGTTGTGACCGGCTGGTGATGGTGTGGTGCGGCTCGACCGAGGCGTACAGCGAGCCGAGCGACGTGCACAGCTCCCTCGATGCCTTCGAACAGGGCCTGAAGGACAACGACGACAACATCGCCCCCAGCCAGATCTACGCCTACGCCGCGCTCCAGAGCAACGTGCCGTTCTGCAACGGCGCCCCGAACCTCAGTCTGGACTTCCCGGGCATGGTCGAGTTGGCGGAGAAGCGGGGCGTGCCCATCTGCGGCAAGGACTTCAAGACCGGCCAGACGTTGATGAAGACCCTCATCGCCCCCGGACTCAAGACCCGCCAGCTGGGACTCAACGGCTGGTTCAGCACGAACATCCTCGGCAACCGCGACGGTGAGGTGCTCGACGCCCCCGAGAACTTCAAGACCAAAGAGGTCTCGAAGCTGGGCGTGCTGGGATCAATTCTCGAACCCGAAAACAACCCCGAGCTCTACGGCGACATCGAACACGAGGTCCGCATCAACTACTACAAGCCCCGCGGTGACAACAAAGAGGGCTGGGATGCCATCGACATCTTCGGATGGCTCGGCTACGAGATGCAGATCAAGGTCGACTTCCTCTGCCGCGACTCGATCCTGGCTGCTCCGCTGGTGCTCGATATGGCGCTCTTCATGGATCTGGCCGCCCAGAACGGCGCCAGCGGCATTCAGGATTGGATGAGCTTCTACTTCAAGGCGCCCCAATTCAACAATCCCGATCACATCGAACATGACCTGTTCGCACAGGAGCGGATGTTGCACGCCAAGTTGCGCGAATTCGCCAACTCGTAGAGGTTCAATCCGGCCTCTGCTGAGAGACAACTGAACACGTTGTGACCATGGACACCTTCGGGTGTCCATCGGTCGTCCCGCTCTGAACAGGCATTTCGCGAACGAGCGTGTTAGAGGTCCTCACACCTCGATACCTAGAGTGGGGCTGCTGCTACAAGGTGTAGACGAGGTTACGAATTGACGTCGCGACTGTGCCGGAGTATGTCGAGCCGTCTACAGTCATCACCGCTCACAAAACGTGGGCCTCAGTGGTGCGCCTTGATCGGCGTACCTACTGATGGGGAGAGATTCCGGATACCCCGGATTCCAATGACAAGAAAGGGTCGCACATGCGCCTTTCCAGCTTGAAGAGCCTCCTTGCTCTGCTGTTTGCTTTCACTTTGGTAGCAGCAGCGTGTAGTGGAGACGACACCGCATCGGATGACGACGGGGATTCCACCACAACGGAAGCCCCCGCAACCGACGACGGTGGCGAAGAAGACGATGCCATGGAAGATGACGCCATGGAAGACGATGATGCGATGGAAGACGACGCCATGGACGATGACGCCATGGTCGACCTTTCCGGCACCACCGTCACCATCTCGGGCCCGGAAAACTCCGAGCGTGACATCGCTGCGATCCAGGGCGCACTCGACCTGTTCGCAACCGAGAACGACATGACCATCACCTACAGCGGCTCCCGTGCGTTCTCCGACGACATCGGTGTGCAGGCTGAGGCCGGTACCGCGTCGGACCTCGCTATCTTCCCCCAGCCCGGCAAGGTTGCAGACTTTGCCCGTGACGGCTTCCTCGTGCCCGTTCCGGCTCACACCGTGGACGTTGCCAACGGAAACTGGTCCGAAGACTGGACCGGGTTCGGTTCGGTTGACGGTGAAGTCTTCGCTGTTCCTTCCAAGGCTGACCTCAAGTCGCTCGTCTGGTACCAGCCGGCCCGCTTCGAAGCCGCTGGCTACGAAGTACCCGAGACCTGGGATGACTTCAAGGCTCTCGCCGACGTCATGATCGAAGACGGCAACACCCCGCTGTGTGTGGGTATCGAGTCCGGTGGCGCCACCGGTTGGGCCTTCACCGACTGGATGGAAGACCTCATGCTTCGTTTCCACGGCGTTGACGTCTACGACCAGTGGGTCAACCACGAGATCCCCTTCAACGACCCCCGCGTCGTTGAGGTGATGCAGGAGATCCTCGATCTCTGGAACACCCCCGGAATGGTTTTCGCCTCCGGCGGCTCCATCGCCACCACCCCCTTCGCTGAGAATGCGGAGCCCCTGGTGGACGGCACCTGCTTCATGCACCGTCAGGCCAACTTCTTCGCCGGCAACTTCCCTGAGGGCACCCCCGCCAACGATGGCAGCGAAGGCGCAGTCAATGCGTTCTACTTCCCGACCGTCGATGGCTCCAAGCCCCTCCTGGTAGCAGGCACCCTCGTGTCGTCCTTCCGTGACGCTCCCGAGGTCTGGGCCGTCATGGAGTACATGACCAGCGTCGAGTACGCCAACGAGCGTCAGGCCATCCAGGCCGCCGACGCCGGTGGTACCTCTGGCTTCCTCTCCGCCGTTAACGGCTGGGACGCCGGCAACCTCAACGCTCTCGAGGCTTCGTTCCTCGACATCTTTGCTGGTGCCGAGTCTTCACGATTCGACGCTTCTGACCTGATGCCCGCCGCCGTTGGCGCCGGTACCTTCTGGTCCGAGGGCACCGCTGCAGTGAATGGCGACAAGACCGCTCAGGAAGCGGCCGACGCCATCGAAGCCAGCTGGCCAAGCAACTAATTGCGATTGAACCGGGCGAGGCCCGGTTCGTGAATAACTGAACGGAGCGCTGGTCGAAAGGCCAGCGCTCCGTCGCGTTCCCGGGCGGGTTCGTACACCAAATCGGCAACAGAATCGACACGTTGCCAAGGTTGGAGCGCCGGTGTGTTCTATGACACACTCAGGGTTCTAGGGGAGGACAGGTATGAGTGTTCTTGAGGCTGTAGGCCGCTTTGTGGTGACCCTGCTTTTAGCTGGGGTCTTCGGATTAATCATTCGGACGTTTGCGCAACGACTCACCGGAATTCAGGAGAGTTCGCTTGCCCAGAGCGTCTACAAGATTCGAACCCGGGTGGGACTGGGGGCCGATCTCAAGCGAGACGAGAGTTTGGATCCCGACTACGGAAGCCGAAACTTCGCGGCTGACCTGCTCGGGATCGCAGCTGTTGTGCTGGCGTTTATCTACCTGATCGGTGGACGCACCAGCTCGTTCCTGAACTCACCCGAGTCATCGAAGTTCGCATCGACCCTGTGGGCGGTGATCCTTGCGGTCACGGTCAGCGCTGCACTGTTCGTCGGAACCAACATTCTCTTCAACCAGGCATCGAAGAACTACACGCTGTTCAAGACGGCGATCGGCGCCGTGATCGGATTCGTCACGTTCGGCCTGCTCGATGGCAACCGCCTGATCCAATGGGTCCAGGGCCGAGAAACCGTTGCCGACGCACTGCACGACGTCGTGAACGCGGGATCGTTCACACTCTTCCTGTTCTCGTCCCTGATCGGGGCCGGGATCTTTGCGCTGTACGGCTACTCCTATGGCACACCCCGAGACGAGCCCCGGCGCTGGGCGGTCATCGCCGCCGTCGTCGGCGGACTCCTCGGAGCGGTCTGGGGTCTCTTCTTCGCTGAACGAATTCCCGTCGACACCGCGATCACGATCATCTGGACCCCGCTGCTCGGCGCCATCCTGGTTGGAGCGCTCGGTTTCGTACTGTCCCAGCTCGATCAGCCCATTCGGTTGGCCGTCGGTGCGGCTGGCGGTGCCGGCATCGGCGTCCTGCTCGGCGTCTTCCTCTTCCGGTCGGTGACTCCTCGGATGGAGGTCACCAAGTTCCTGATCGCCACGATCCTGTTGGCCGGTGTGGGCGCAGGCATCAACTACCTGCGCAACAAGAATCTGGTCAGCGGCGCTCTCACCGGCGGGCTGATCGGTTGGATCATCGGCGCCTTCGTTCTAACCGGAGTGGGAGGCCCCCGAGCCGAGGCGATCGGTGCCTGTTTGGTGGCTGGCGCTCTGGCCGGTGCCCGGTTCGGTTCCCCCGCTCTGCCGAACCAGACGCAGAGGACCAATATCGAGAACCAGTCCCGTGGCCCCATCTTCCTGGCCCCGGCGATGTTCTTCCTCGGCGCTGGCCTGGTGATTCCGCTCATCCGAACCGTGTATCTGAGCTTCACCGATCAGGTTCGCCGAGAGGGCGTGCGCGGTCGGTTCACCGAGTTCGTTGGCTTCGACAACTACGAGGCAATCTTCCGCAACCCCACCAGCTTCGACGTGGGAGACCTGACCGATTTCAGTGGCGGTACGTTCCCGAATCTCTTCACGTCGGCTCCGTTCGCACTCGGTCTGCTCATGGTCCTGGTGGCTGTTGGTCTCGCCTTCATGGCTGGCGATCGATCCGGCAACTCGGCCTCGGGTTCGCGAGTCATGATTCCGGCTCTGGGTGTCGTCGCCCTCCTCGCTTCGATCTTCCAGCTTCAGGTGATCCGGGCCACCGGTTCGGAGTCGGCGCAGGGCGACCTCGTCGATGCCGCCAGCACGCCGGTGTGGCGGTACGCCTACCTGATCTTCTTCCTGCTGGCCGGCGTGGGGCTCCTCTACGCAGCGTTTGCAAACGTCTCGATGGCCGGTGGTGGCTCCGGAGGTGGCGGGGGATCGGCCTCGGGTATCAATCGGTTCAACCTCGATCTGGCCGGTGGCCACGGTGGCGTGTTCGCCTTTGGCATCTTCCTGGCCGTCACGGCGTTCTTCGCAACGTTCCGGGGAACGATCTTCAACAGCCTGTGGTGGGTGTTCATGGTCACAGTGGTCTCCACCGTCATGGGTCTGGGCATCGCCGCTTTGGCCGACCGGGCCAGCATGGAGAATGTCGCCAAGTCGATCATCTTTATGCCGCTGGCAATCTCCTTCGTGGGTGCCGCCATCATCTGGCGCTTCATGTTTATCGCTCGACCCGAAGGTCGGGCCCAGACCGGTGTTCTGAACTATCTGTGGCTGAAGATCGGCGATGCTGCCATGGGGAACCTCAACTGGTTCTGGGCGCTGATACTGCTTGCCGTGGCAGGAGCGTTCCTCACGATCAGCTACGCCGGGTACAGCCGCCGTAACTCCAGCATGATCGGCGGTGGCATTGCGATGGCCCTGCCGGTGCTGTGGTTGGCATGGCGTATGTTCGATGGACGGCTCGGCGGTGTCGGTGAGCGCACCGGTGACCGGACGCTGTTCTTCTTCTCCGTCGACCTGCCGTACAACCAGCTGTGGTTGATGCTGATTCTCATCTGGATCCAGACCGGGTTCGCAATGGTGATCTTCAGCGCCGCCATCAAAGCGGTGCCGGGTGAATTCATCGAGGCAGCCAAGGTCGACGGCGCCACCGACAGCAACATCTTCTGGCGAATCATCGTGCCCCAGATCATCCCAACGATCGGCGTGGTAACAACCACGCTCATCGTGACCGTGCTCAAGGTCTTCGACATCGTGCGAGTCATGACCAACGGAAACTTCGAAAGTCAGGTCATCGCAAACGAGATGTTTGTGCAGGCCTTCCAGAACCGTCAGGTTGGTTTGGGTTCCGCCCTCGCCGTCGTCCTATTCATCTCCGTCGTTCCGGTCGTGTTCATCAACGTCCGTCGACTCCAGCACCAGGAGGGCTGAGACATGGCCACCATCGACGTTGCACGAGGTACCCAAGAAGTCCAGTCCGCAGCTAGCTCCGGCGCCGCCTCTGGACTGGTCAGCAGGGTCTACAAATTCCTGTCGGGGATCCCGTCATGGATCCTCTGGATCATCGTGATCGTGTGGACCACGCCCACGTTGAGCCTGTTCGTGAATTCGTTCCGAGGGCGTGAGGATCAACGATCCAGCGTGTTCTGGAGCACCCGGCCGAGCGAGTTGACGATGGACAACTACAGCACCGTCTGGAACTCGCAGGCTGCTGGTGGTTTGAAGGAAGGTTTCGTGAACTCGTTCGCGATCGCCATTCCGGCCACGATCATCCCGATCGCCATCGCCGCTTTCGCTGCGTATGCGTTTGCATGGATCGACTTCAAAGGCCGCGAGCTCACCTTCATCGGCCTGGTGTCGCTGCTTGCCATCCCCAACCAGGTTGCGCTGCTGCCACTGCTCCAAACCTTCGCCGGTGGCGCCCATCAGACACTGCCGTTCACGGAGAAGACGATCACGATCATCCCGGATCTCGGACTGCAGGGGACGAGCAATGCCGTGTGGTTATCCCATACCGGCTTCGCCTTACCGTTCGCGGTGTTCCTGTTGCACAACTACATGAAGTCGCTTCCGGGCGACATCTTCGAAAGTGCCCGAATCGACGGCGCCGACCACTTCACGATCTTCTGGCGGCTGGTGTTGCCGCTCTCGATCCCGGTGTTGGCGGCGTTCGCCATCTTCCAGTTCCTCTGGACCTGGAACGACTTCCTGATCGCCACCACGATGCTCGGATCCGCCGGAGGTGGCAGCACGCCGCTGACGGTTCGAATCGCAGCGCTGGTCGGTGAGTTCGGTCGAAACGAACACTTATTGACCGCCGGCGCCTTCGTGATGTCTGCGGTGCCGTTGCTGGTGTTCTTCGCCCTGCAGAAGTACTTCGTCCGCGGCCTCCTCGCCGGCTCCGTAAAGGGCTGATGGTTGGGCCTAGGGGCTAGCTAGGACGGATTTGGGTAGACCGATTGCGCCTCATCAGGCAAGCCTGTGCTTGTCCCTCCGGGGGCCGTTCCGTCGCCACGGAGGCGCAGCCTCCGGGCGCTACACAATGCGCTCCGTCAGACTTGCCGGTCCAAACAATCCAGCCCTCGCCTCAGGCCGGCGGGCCAGTGCGGGCGTGGCTCCTCCCGGAGGGGTGAGCGCGTTGCTGTGTGAAACCAGGAAGCGAGACGAGCGGACCCTGCTGTTGCAGCGAGACGCTGTGTCGCGCCGGAGGCTCGGCCTCCGTGGCGCCCTGCCGTAGCAGCGGGACGCTGTCGGCCCCCGGAGGGAATAGTAGGGTGCATGATGAGGACAACACCCTTGGAGCCATCTCGTAAGTAGGCGCAATCGGTTTACCCACCTGCCTGATGAGGACAACACTCGACTCGTAGTAGACACTGGCCGTCGCCACAGGCTCGGGCGAGGGGGCGGTAACGTGGAAGGGTGACCACCTTGGACGAGAAGCCTGCGGATATCGCTTCGAGGCCGGAGCGGTTTTCCAACCGTGAGATCAGCTGGTTGGCGTTCAACGACCGAGTTCTGGCCCAGGCGGAGGACCCGCGGCTGCCCCTGATCGAGCGGTTGAAGTTCTGCGCCATCTACGCCAACAACCTCGACGAGTTCTACATGGTCCGCGTTGCCGGCCTGAAGGATCAGGTCGCCGCCGGGATCGTGAAGACGCCTCCCGATGGCCTGACCCCGCTGATGCAGCTCGAAGAGATCCGGAACGTCGTGGTGGGCCACTTCGAGCGGCTCGGAAACGTCTTTCGTAACGATCTCCGTCCCGCCTTGGCGGCCGAGGGGGTCGAACTGGTCCGCTACGACGAACTCGACACCACCGATATCGAGGCCGCCACCAAACTCTTCGACGACCGGATCTTCGGGGTGCTCACACCTTTGGCGGTCGACCCCGGGCACCCGTTCCCGTACATCTCGAACCTGTCGCTGAACCTGGCGGCCATCGTGAGCGACCCGGTCGATGGCACCCAGCACTTCGCTCGAATCAAGGTGCCACCTTCGCTTCCCCGATTCATCACGCTGCCGTCGGGCCGTTATGTGGCGCTGGAGGAAGTGATCACGGCCAACCTGGGCCAGCTGTTCACCGGGATGAACGTGGTGGGGGCATGGCCGTTCCGAGTGACCCGCAACGCCGACCTCACCCTGGATGATGAGGAAGCCGACGACCTTTTGGAAGCGGTTGAGATGGAGCTTCGCCGCCGCAGGTTCGGTCGCGCCATCCGGCTCGAAATGCACGATGACATGCCGGAATCGGCGCTCGAGATCCTGCTCAGGGAACTCGACCTCGAAAACGACGACGTGTTCCTCGTCGACGGATTCATCGACAACACCGGGTTCAACCAGTTCCTCGATCTCGATCGCCCGGATCTGATGCAGCCGATCTTCGCCGGGGTCCGGCCCCCTGAATTCTCAAACGTCGAGACCACGGG
>CALGOA010000249.1 GCA_937958015.1 uncultured Acidimicrobiales bacterium
ACGATCCCGTCGGACTTCGAGAACACGCTGACGAAGTCGACCGTGGTCGGCATCGGAAGGTAGCGATCATCGTCGACCCGCTGTTCGGCCTCGGTGTCGACCGCTCCGAACACTCCCGTGCGCCACAACCGATCGAGGGCCTCGGCGGGAACTTTCACGACCGCGTACTTCGGATACTTGACCTTCAGCGGCGAACCCAGCGTCACAACCTGGGCGACCTTGTCTGGATGACGAACGCCGAGCACCCGGGCGTACTGTCCGCCCCGGCTGTGTCCAACCACCCGAACCTTCTGGCCGGTCTCTTCGAACAATTCGAAGAGTGCCCGTTCGGACTGTTCGACCCCGCGGTAGGCGGGGCCGGCATTACGTCCCACCTCGGCCTGCCGGACGTTCCACCCCGCAACCTGCAGCACATGTTCGAGCGCATCGACGGTCTGGGGTCCGGCCAGGAAGCCGGCGATTAGCAGTACGGGGCGACCCCGACCCTCGGGCATCCCGTACCCCTGCCACCACGTGCTCTGCTTGAGCAGTCTCAGCTCACGGACGCTGCGAGCCTCTCCCCACCCGGGGCGGCCGATCCAGCCGGGGAGGCCGCGCAACGGCTCGGGTACCGGCCGGTTCATCAGTCCAATTCGGCGATGAGCGCACGGACCTGGGTGGCCAATGCGTTCTCTTCGTTGGTTCCGATAACGAAGTTGGCTGCTTCCTTAGCGTCATCGGTGGCGTTGCCCATCGCGTAACCTCGGCCCGCCCATTCGAGCATCGAGACGTCGTTGTGGTTGTCGCCGAAACTGGCGACCTCGTCTCGATCCACTCCGAGTTCGCTCGCCAATTCACCGACCGCCATCGCCTTTGTCACGAGATCGGCGGCGACCTCGATAAACGACATGCCCGAATACGACGCTACTCCGTCATCGCCGATCGCCTCAGAGACGTTGCCAAAGAGATGATCGATCGTCTTCGTGTGGTCGAACACGAGGATCTTCTGGACCCGCGCCTTCACCGCCGTGGTCACGTCATCCACCAGATGGAGTCCCTCCACGATCGGCACCAGTCGTTCGAATCCGGTTTCAAAGATGGCGTCGCCTTCGAATTCGATGGCGAAGCTGGCACCGGGCAACTGCCGTCGGATCCGCTCGATCATTCCAACCACCCGTTCGGGTTCCATCCAGTAGCCGCGGATCGTCTCGGCTCGACCGTGGTGCCAAGTGATCGCTCCGTTGGCGAAGATCCAATACTCGTCGTGGTTCAGTGCGGCGATGACATCGGCGGCAACGATGAGCGGACGGCCAGTGGCGGGAACCACATGGATCCCGGCGGCGTGAGCGTCGTGCAACGCCGACCGAACGACGGGATCGAGAGTCCCGTCTCTGCGGAGCATCGTGCCGTCAATATCGGTTGCGATCATCCGGATCGGCTTCTGGGTCATGAATCGCCGGAGCCACCGGCCATGAGTAGACCGATTCGTTCCCGTGTTGCCGACTCGCCGGCGAGCGTTTCCACAACCTGACCCTCATAGACCACGGCGATACGATCCGACAGGCCAAGGATCTCGTCGAGTTCGGCGCTGACGAGCAGCACCCCTTTTCCGGCATCGCGCTGGTGCACGAGCTGGTTGTGGATGAACTCGATCGATCCGACGTCGACACCGCGGGTGGGTTGGGAGGCGACGATCAGACGATTGTCGGCGCTGAGCTCACGAGCGACGATGACCTTCTGTTTGTTACCACCCGACAGCGACGTGACCGGCGACGTGATGGTGCGAGGCCGAACATCGAACTTCTCGATCAACTGCAGAGCCCATTTGCGGACCTCTGACATCACCCGGATGCCCCGGCTGGCGAATGGCGCTTTGAAATAGGTGTTGAGGACCATGTTGTCGGCCACCGAGTAGTTGCCGACGACTCCGTCCTTTTCACGGTCTTCGGGGATATGGGCGACTCCCCACTCGCTGACCGACCGTGGAGACGCATTTGTGAAGTCATCTCCTCCGAACACCACGTTGCCGCCTTCGACCTTTCGAATTCCGGTGATGGCCTCAACCATTTCGCGCTGGCCGTTGCCCTCGACGCCAGCGATCCCCAGTATCTCGCCCTCGCGAACCTCGAAACTCATGCCTTCAACGGCATCGGAGCCCCGGTCGTCTTTGACGCGCAGGTTCTGGACACTGAGCACGGGAGCGCCCGGCTCGGCTTCGCCCTTGTCGACGCGCAGTACGACCGACCGTCCGACCATCATCTCGGCCAGACTCTGCTGGGTGGCGTCGGCGGTTATGGCCGAGCCGATGTATTTGCCGTTGCGCAGAACGGTGACACGGTCGGTGACCGCCAGAACTTCGCGCAGCTTGTGGGTGATGAAGATGATGCCAACGCCTTCGTCGGCCAGGGCCCGCATGACCTTCAACAGCTCGTCGGTCTCTTTGGGTGTGAGCACCGCAGTGGGCTCATCGAGGATCAGCAACCGGGCTCCTCGATTCAGCGCCTTGAGGATCTCGACCCGCTGTTGGACACCGACCGGCAGGTCTTCGACCACCGCCGACGGGTCCACGTGCAAGCCGTACTTCTCCGACAGCGCCCGAACCTCCGCTTCGGCCTCGGCCACGTTCATTCGACCGAGAAAGGCTCCCACGCCGCTGTGGGCCACGGTTTCTGCGCCCAACATGATGTTTTCGGCAACCGTGAGCGGGGGTACCAACTGGAAGTGCTGGTGGACCATTCCGATCCCCTGAGCGATGGCGTCGCCAGGGTCGGAGATGTTGGCCGGTTGCCCATCGAAGAAGATCTCGCCGCTATCGGGTGCATAGATGCCGAACAACATCTTCACCAGCGTCGACTTGCCGGCACCGTTCTCGCCGAGAAGGCCAACGATCTCACCGGCATCGAGTTTCAGGCTGACGTTGTCATTGGCGACGACGGGGCCGAAGGTCTTGGTCAGGCCGCGCATCTCGAGGAGTTGAGCCATGTTCTACGCCCCCTCGTACGGTGTGCCAGCAGCGGCTGGAGGCCGAGCGGCCAGACCGGCTGCGGCCAGAACGATGATCGTGAGCAGGTACGGGATCATCCCGAAGAACTGCGGCGGGATATCGAGCGCACCCTTGAACTGCAGCTGCGCCTGCAGACCGCCCAGGAAGCCGAAGAGGAGCGCAGCGCCCATCGCCCCGAAGGGTCGGTACCGGCCGAAGAGCATCACCGCAAGTGCGATGAAGCCCTTGCCGTTGGTCATACCCCGCTGGAAGCTGGACGCAGACTGGAGAAGGTGGAGTCCGGCGAGGCCGCCGAGCATCGACGCCAGGATCACATTCCGATAGCGCAGGCTGATGATGTTGACGCCGACCGTGTCGGCTGCGGATGGATGTTCGCCGATGGCCCGAGTCCGCAGTCCCCACCGGGTCCGGTAGAGGAACAGGTGAACCACCACGACCAGGAACATTGCGCTGAACGTGAGGATGCCATGGCTGAACAACATCGGCCCGACGAACGGCAGATCCTCGAGGAACGGGATCGATACCGACGGGACACCGGGCATGGTTCGGCCCTGGATGTAGTAGAAACTCGTGAACCCGAGGGCAAAGATGTTGATGATCGTGCCTGCGATGATCTGGTCCTGCCGAAGCGTGATCGAGGTCCAGGCGAGAAAGAGACCAACGATCGCCGACATCGCCAGCCCGCCGAGCAGCCCGAGCCAGACGGTTCCCGAGTACGACGCGATGAAGAACCCAGCGAACGCCGACATGAGCATCGTGCCTTCGATGCCGATGTTGATGACACCGGACCGTTCACACAACAGTCCACAGAGCGCCCCTAGAAGAAGAGGTCCCGCCTCGACAACCGCCCGACTGACAACAGCCTCGGTCTGTCGGCCATCCCACTGGTAGGAGATCACGGCCAGCACCAGTGCGACGACGGCGAAGAACAGGGTTACCGGCTTCACGTCTTTCATGAGCCCCAACCTCCTGTCAGTTGGATGTCCTCAGCGTCATCCAGTCCCTTCCACCGAACGATGTATCGAACGACCGAGGGGGCTGCAACGAAGAACAGAATCAGCGCCTGCAGGATGCTCACGACCTCGGGTTCAATTCGGAAGTCCTGCTGGAGACGGGTGGTGGATGCGTTCAGTCCACCGATGAGCACCGCGGCGGGAATAACCGCGATGGGGTTGGTTCGAGCCAACAGCGCAATGGTGATGCCGTCGAATCCGAGCCCGGTGTTGTTCGAGGCCTCGAACCGTCCGAACACGCCCTGACTCTGCACGGCTCCGCCTACGCCGGCGAGGAAGGCACTGATGGCCATCGTCAGGATGATGATGCGATTGACGTTGATGCCGGCGTATTTGGCGGCGTGTTTGTTGGCGCCGGTAGTGATGATTTCGAACCCAAACGTGGTCTTGTTCAGCAACCACCAGGCGAGCACGGCGAAGAAACAGGCGAAGAAGAATCCCATAGGAATCTCGCCCCAGGTGGGGATGATGGCGCTGTCCTGCAACCGGGGCGTGCGGGCAATGGCGCCGCCCTCGGGGTCGTTCCAGGGACCGTCGCGGCTCACCAGATAATCGGTGAGGTTGCCAGCGACGAAGTTGAACATGATTGTTGTGATTACTTCGTGGGCGCCCCGATAGGCCTTCAGGGCACCAACGATGGCGCCAAGGAGGGCAGCGACGAGGCCACCCACCGCCATCGCGAACGGGATATGGATGACGGTCGGAAGCCCAATGCTGTAGCCGATCCATGCGGCAAACGCTGCGCCCAAGAGCAACTGGCCCTGGCCGCCGATGTTGAATAGGCCGGCCTTGAAGGCGAAGGCGACGGCGAGTCCACCGAGCACCAGGGGTGTAGCTTTTTCGAGCGTGCGGCCGATGCCGCTGCCCGACAGAAATGATTCGTCGACGATCGCGGCGTACACCGAGAACGGGTTGTCACCGGAGATCAATAACAAGATGCCGCCGACAACCGCCGCCAGGAAGACGGCGATTATCGGAAGACGCAGGCCCCGGAGGCCGGCAGCAAGAGCGCTTGACTCTTGGTTGCCGGCCTCGGGATCAGTGGTGACTGGGCTGGTCACTAGCCGCCGGGGTTGTATCCGGTCGACATCGCATCGCTCTGCAGGTCTGCGGTAATGGTGGCGACGGTGTCCTTGACGTCGCTGGGGATCGAGTCCTCAAAGTCGTGGTAGGAGGCGAGGCCAACCGCACCGACGAAGTTGCCACTGGCGATCGAGCCGTCAACGCCGGCGGCGACGAGGTCGGCGACACCCTGATCGATGAGCTTCATTGCGCTCGAGATCAGGCACGGCTGGGCTTCAGGCACGGTTTCCCACTGGTCGGTGTCGACACCGATACAGAAGGCGCCGTCTTCTTTGGCCACCTCGGTGAGAGCACCGTTACCGGTTGCGCCACCGGCGCCGAAGATCACGTCGGCTCCGTTGTTGATTGCCTGACGTGCGGTGTCGGCGCCCCATGCGGGGTCACCGAAGGCGGTGTCGAGACCTCCGGGGTGGTAGGTGCGAATGAGTTCAACATCGGGGTTAACGAACTGAGCGCCCAGTTCGAATCCTTCACCAAAGGCGACAACCGGCGGCACGAGGTCGGTTCCGAGCACGGCGCCGATCGTGTTACTGGTGGTCATCAGTCCGGCGAGGGCACCGGCCATGAAGCCAGCCTTGTCCTCTTGGAAGATGAGGCCGGTGACGTTGTCACGAACCTCGCCCTGGAACTGATCGACACCGATGAAGTGAGTGCCGGGGTTGGCGTCGGCGGCGATGCCGGTTGCCTCACCGAGTCCGAAACCAACGGTGACGATCATGTCTGCGTCGCGGTCGGTAAAGGAGCCAATGTTGGTGGCGTAGTCGGCGGCGGCGATGGTTTCGATGAACTCGATCTTGATCGAGTCATTGGCGGCCGCAGCATCCTGCAGGCCTTCCCATGCGCTCTGGTTGAAGCTCTTGTCGTCAACCTTGCCGGTGTCGGTAACGAGTCCGACGCAAACCACGTCTTCGTCGGCACAGTTGTCTGGAAGCGAGCCGTCGGCTGCTCCTCCTTCATCGCTTCCACCACAGGCCGCGGCGACAAAGGCCACTGCGGTCACTATGGCGAGTAGGCGCTTAAGCGAATCGCTCATGTCTGCTCTCCCTTGGCACGGGGCCCTTCCCCGCAACCCAACGAATCCTAGCCCTAAGTTCGCAGCCGAACCGACGAAAGCGCAGGGCGAAACGCGAGGTTAACGCTCTTCAATCCCAGTCCGGTACGCTCGGTGGCGTGGCGGCCACTAGTACCACCGGCGAAGGTCAGGCGATGATCGGAGTGCTGCTCGACGCTCAGCGCACCGGCATCAACCGAGGCACATCGGGCAATGCCAGCTATAGAAGCGGCGACGGTTTCATCATCACGCCGTCGGCCCTGCCGTATGAAACGATGGGGCCAGAGGACCTCGTAACCATCGACGCCGACGGTGTTTCCTCCGGCGAGTACCGGCCGTCATCAGAGTGGCTTTTCCATCAGCGGATCTACCAACACCGCGCCGACGTCGACGCCATCGTTCACCTTCATTCACCCGCGGCCACGGCGTTGTCCACCCTGCGGTTGGACATCCCGTCGTTCCACTACATGGTGGCGGTGGCGGGCGGCATCGACATCCGCTGTAGCGACTACGCCACGTTTGGAACCGAAGACCTCGCGGATGCGGCGATTCTGGCCCTGGCCAATCGGCGGGCATGCCTGCTGGCCAACCACGGCCTGATCGCCTGCGCCAGTTCGGTCCGTGCCGCGTACAACCTCGCGATCGAAGTGGAGTCGCTGGCCAACCAGTACCTGCTGGCCCGGACGGCCGGGCACCCCGAACTACTCACCGAGGCCGAGATGCACGATGTGCTGGATCGGTTCGGCGACTACCAACCCGACCGCTAGTAGCGGTCCTAACGGTCCTCGAAGACTTCCCGCAGGATCCCGTACGGATCGTCTCCGGCGGTGAGGCGCTTTCGCCAGTCCACCTCGAATCGGTCCAGGATCTCCAACATGCGGGCCCCCGAGCGGTAGAGACGACCAAAATCCAACCAGTCCCGATCGGCTCGCAACGCTTCGGGCGGCATGTTCAGCCGACTCGCACGGCCGTTGCATCGGCTGTATTGATTCTCGACGTAACGCGCTGAACCCTCCACCTGTTCGGTTCCCCGTTCCAGCATCTCGATCTCGGGCCAGCGTTCGAACCGCTCGGTTCTCATCTGGATGAACCGCTGTACGAAACGCAGCGTGTCCTCGTCGTTCTCGGCGAGCGCCGCCACCTCGATCAGTCGCCCCTCCTCCGACGCCAGGCGGGAGTTCGTCGGATCGGTGCAGGGAGGGGTGGCCGGGTCATATCCGACGGGAACCTTCCACTTGGCATCGAAGAGTTGGTGATGGTGGAACGCCTCATGCACAACGAAACGGGCGAACTCCCATGAACTCGGCTCGTAGTTGCGTCCACCGAAATCGAAGAGCAGACATTCGGTTTCGCCGAACTCACCGGCAAAAGACACCTCGGCCCCATCGTCGGGTGCGTAGTAATCGATCACCGGGTCGTTCACCAGACGGAAGGTTGGGTCGCCCTCGGGGGGATCGTCTCGACGACGCTGATGGGTTCCCAATCGTCGGATTTCTTGACAGTGGGCACCCTCGACCCGCTCCAGTTTCGACATCTCGACCGGTCCGGAACAAATTCCGAACGAACCTTCTTCGGCGTCTGATTTCACGAAGAAAAGGATCGGGATCGACATGGGGTCGAAGCCAAAACCCCAGATCTGGTCGCCACAGGACCGAAATGTGCGCGAGATCTCCGACAACTGATGCAACAACAAGTTGGTCGAATGATGCTGAATTGGCTTCGTGGGTCCACGCGTATCAGCATCGACTGCGCCAAACTCTCTTAGGTGAGTTGCATCATTCGCTGGCACGACGGGCAGTTTCGCCCACCGGGGCAGACGAATCAGTGATGCATCAACATTCATGTTCACACAACTCTCAGTTTCCACCCGTGCTGTGATCTGGGCGAAGGCGGCATCCCTTTGAAAGCTCTGATAATCGACGATGAGAACGACATCGCTGTAACGGTCGCAGCGACGCTCGAACCGATGGGGATCGAATCCACCATCATTCTCGACGGCCAGGAAGGGTTCGAGGCGGCGGTCACCGACTCGTACGACCTGATCCTGCTCGACCTTCTACTGCCATCGCGAAACGGCTTCGATATCTGTCGATCCCTACGCGCCGAGGGCATCGCCACTCCGATCTTGTGCCTCAGCGCCAAGGTGGGAGAATTTGACGAAATCGAAGCCTTGGAACTTGGCGCTGACGACTACCTACGGAAACCGTTTTCGGTCGACCTCCTCACCGCCCGCGTCGGAGCGTTATTGCGCCGGCCCAGGACCACCGCCGACGCCGCGTCCTTCGCTGGTATTCGTTATCACGCATCAACCCGTGAAGCGGAGGTGGAGGGGGCGGCAGTGCACCTGACACCGCGCGAGGGTCAGGTGCTGGCCGAGTTGATCCAGGCCGGCGACCGACCCCTCTCCAAGAACGAGTTGCTCAGCCGTGTCTGGGGCGACGGGTACGGCGGCAACCCCAACGTCGTCGAGGTCTACATCCGTTACCTGCGCCAGAAGTTGGGTAGGGACCGGGTCGACACCATCCCCCGCACCGGCTACCGGTTACGCCAAAATCCCTAGACCATGATGTGGCTCGTTATCAGCGGGCTGGGCGTCGCTCAGATCGCATGTGTGACTTCGCTGGTGCGCACCCGGCGGGGACTTCGCCAACTCCAATCTTCGGTGAACTCGATCGATGCCTACGCTCCGCTCGACGGTGATCCCCCACCGGACCTTCCCACCCAGCTTCAGCCGCTGGCCATGTCGGTGCAGTCGCTGCTGGCCCGGTTCGAGGCCGAACGGTCCTTTGAGCGGGGTCAACTCTCCGCGGCCTGCCACGAGATCCGGTCTCCGTTGACCGCACTTCAGACCGTCACCGAACTCCTTATGAACCGGCTCGAAGCGGGACAGGAACCGATCCGCTCCAGCGCCGAACTCGAACTCGCCCGCCGCAACGTTCGCCGCATCAGCGTGTTGATCGATGACGTGCTGGCGCTTTCGCTGACCGCCCACGCCGATCACCCGCTGGCCGCGTTGGGTCCGAACGACATCGTCGACATCGTTCGGCGTGAGGCTGCGGTCCACAATCGTTTGATCCCGGTGACCGCCTCGGTCACGAGTGCCCTGGTGGTGGGCGATGCCCGCCGCCTGCGCTGGGCGATTTCCAATCTGATCAGCAATGCAACCGAACACTGTGTTTCACAGGTGGAGGTTGGCGTCAGCAGCGACCAGACCGAGGATGGCCGGCCGGCGGTCTCGATTCAGGTGATGGACGACGGCAGCGGTCTCGAAGAACAGGACCCTGAACGTTTGCTCCTGCGCTTTCGACGGGGCCCCAACGCGTCGGAAAAGGGTGTTGGCGGACTCGGCCTCACCATCGTCCAGTCCGTCGTCGACGACCACGACGGTGAGATCTGGATCCAGCCGAAGGGGCAACTCGGCGGCGCCACGTTCACGATCGTGCTGCCGCTCGCTACAGCGCCGGCTGCAGAGGAAACTCCCCTCGGCCAGCCGATCCTCGTGTGAACCCACCCCAACCGACCGAAACGTTCACGAAAGCGCCCCAAACGACGCACGAGAGCCGTTCG
>CALGOA010000250.1 GCA_937958015.1 uncultured Acidimicrobiales bacterium
ACAGAAGAACGAGAGGAGAAAGAGATACACCGCAGAGCCGGTGTCACGATCGGCATTGAGCTCGCGGATTGGTCGGTTGACATCTTCGACGTCAATACGTTCAAAACGACCGAGCTGGAAGTTCCGGATGTTGGCGGCCGATAACGCCCCGCTGTCAGCCTCGAAGTCTGTAAGCGCCCGCTCGGCCGAACTCAGAATCCGCTCGACCCGACCGAAATCTTGGTCCGCCTCAACGTACAACTGCTCAATTGCGGGTGGGACTTCGATATCCAGTTTGGAGGCGCGGTTCTGAACCATCTCGATCCGAGCGAACGCGTCTCGGGCACTATCCATCTTGTGCGCCACTTCGTCGAATCGCCAACGAGACATGGAATCTTTGATGCCTGGTGGGACCGGTAGAGGAATGTCGGTTTCGAGAGCGGCGTAGTCTTCGACTGCAAGTTGTCGAGCGTCGAGCAGAACGACATCATCGCGACTCACAACCCACTCTCGAAAAAGTGCCTCGGCGTTCGTCGAGCCACCGTGGATTTCCAACATGTCGAGAAACCGGCGCCAGTCGTTGGGCGGATAGAGCGGAGCGGCTCCCTCTTGGGGGTATGCGGCTTCCCCCGACTGCATCGCGGCAATGGTGGCTGCCATCCCGTCCGGGCCGATTTCGTCGGTGAGTGCGTCCATCACGAACCAGGACGTGGTGTAGCCGTAGATCTCATGATCCCAGTTGTCCTCAAAGAACAGGCGAGATCGCCAATTGGCCAGGCCACGCCATCCGATGGGTGCTTCACCGGGAGGACTGGGTTCGGTTCGCTCGCCGTCGATTTCGAACAGCGCAGTGCTGGCGAACTCCTCAGCAAAACCTTCGATCATCCACCGCCCCCTGTAGAAGCGGTCGTTGAACCAGGCGTGACTTAGCTCATGTAGCAGCGTTTCAGAATCGACAGAGTCTGGAATTTCGATCTCCGAGACGCTCCGGTCATACCACCCGGCGTAGCCGTACTGGGTTGGGGCGACACTCTCAATAACGCGGAGGCCATCCTCGGGCCACGGTTGGCCGATCAGTTCTCGCAGGACCGGGACACCCTCGGTCACGTACTTCTCGGTGAAGTCAAGCCACTCGTCATCGCCAGCCCAGCCAGCAATCTCTATGATGTCTTCCCCGGTATCCACCTGCCGAGTACTCAATCCGCTCTCGCGGAGAGCGACGAACCAGAATCCCAGCGTCTCATCCGGATAGTCACTTTCGTAGTGATAGACGTCGTTCTCGATTTCGACTTCGGTGAAGAGCGGTGCAGCGGTGTTGGTTCGAAATCCACGGGGCAATGCGATGACAACGCGTTCAGCGTGTGAACTTGGCCAGACGTGGAATCCGATGAAGGACTCGTTCACCCTCGTGCCTCCATCCTGGCGCTCACCGTCGCCAGAGATCGTGTAGCCGAACGACGCCGTGCGAGCTGAAGATGTCAGCGTCACGACATCGACGTACTCGTTCACGCTCCTGCGGCTTACCGACGCCGACGAGTTGAGGTTGGTTGCGTCCGGAGGAATCTCGATCTCGACCGTGCCGGAGAACGGGACCCTGATCTGCTCGACTGCCCGTATTGAACGGTCAACGAGATCTACCTCGTAGCGAATCTCGCCGGTCTCAATCTGTGCGGCGCTGGGTGAGACATCGACGACAAATGTCGACATCATGCAGAGCAGAACAACCGTGGTCCAAGCCCGCAGAGCCATGGGTTAGTCCCCTCGCAGCGTTTCGGCGACGAAGCTGCCAGCTGGGTTCAGTCGGTAGCTGCCGAAGTCCTTCCGAAACTCCAGATGCACGTCGCTCTCGCCCCGGCGGTTCTTCTCGATGCTGAGAACGACCCGGTTTTTTGCATCCTGCAACTGTGTGAGATCGAACTGAAGGTGATTCGGGCTTGTCGCGGTGGACTTCTGGTTGAGGATCATCGCGATATCAGCTTCGTGGGCCAGTGCATCGGAGCCCCGCAGGTGATCCATTCGCAGCCGATCCGCACCGATACCAACTGCGTCCGCAGAGGCAAGCGCTATCACAGTGATATTGAACGTGGTTGCGATTTCCTTGAGTTCCTCGGTTGCTCGGAACACCCGCTCGGGAAGAGAATTCGCCCCCGGGATCGGCACCTTCTGCAGGTAGTCGACGAAGAGGACACCTCCGGGACGAAGTTCCTCTTGAACAAGCCTCGTGAGCGCATCAGGAGTCGTCCAGTGGCTGGAGGCTCGAACCAGGCGAAACTCTGGAGCATTCTCATAGAGCGACTCCAGCGCGGCTTTCATGATCGGCTGTTCGTCGACCAAATGGTTCAGATCGGTGAGACCCAGCATCAGTGACCTGATCTGACTTCTGACCGTCACCTGATCGGTGGTGTTCAGATCGGGAACGGTGAGCGCTACCTCCTGTGAAACCAGACGGCCGAGAAGGGAGTGCTCGTCGTGTTCGAAACATGCGAAGACCACCGGACGATCGTTGGCCGCCATGTTCCTAGCCCACTGAAGGGCGCTGAGAGTCTTGCCGACGGCCGGTTGACCACCCAAGAGCACCAGTTCGCCGGGCAGGAAGCCCCCGTCAAAGGTCAGATCCAGTGGGTGAAATCCGGTGGGAGCAGGTCCGATCCCGAGGCCGGTTACTTCACCATCAACGATCTTGGCGAGCAGGTCAGAGACCTGCAGGCCAGCGCCGGTGTGGCCGCCTTGGTAGGAGTTGTCGATGGCTGTCATGAGTGGCTCCCTAGAAGACTTCGGCCAGCTGAATGAAGGCGGGCCCGAGGATGACGATGAACAGGGCGGGTAAAATGCAGAGCGCTAGCGGGAAGATCATTTTGATCGGTAGCTTGTTGGCAGCCTCCTCGGCGCGGATGGAGCGCTGAACCCGCAACTGATCGGCCATGACGCGAAGGGTGTCGGCGAGCGGAGTACCCATTTGTTCGGCCTGGCGCAGGCTAAGAACGACGTGACGTAGATCGTTCACACCCGACCGTGTGGCCAGCGTCCGCAATGCCTCGGCCCGAGGGGTTCCCAGCCTGATGTCCTGAGTCAGCCGAATAAATTCCTTGGCGAGCACACCCCGATCCTTCTCAGCGATTCGAGCTATCGCCGACTCGAACCCCAAGCCGGCTTCGACGCTCATCGTGAGCTGGTCGAGCACATCGGGAAGCTCCAGGATGATCGCCTCTTTGCGGCGAGTAGCGATCGCACTGAGTCCAAGGTCGGGGACGAAGAAGGCGAAAGCTGCGATAATTGCCGAAAGGACGAAGTTTGCAGGCGTTGGATCGGCCAGTACCCGAAGCGAAGCCCACAATCCTCCCAAGAGGGTTGCAGCCATCTTGGCTCCGATGACCTGCTCCGGGGTCCAGCGGCCGGTCTTGCCCGCTTCACCGATCGCCTTGTCGTACTTGGCCAACCATCCAGCCGGAGTGAAACGCCGTGCCAGGGATCCGAGACTCCTCAGTACCGGAAGCGCCACGCGCTCGGCGGCCGGCAACTCGAGTCGCAACGCTCGGAGATCTTCCGGGCGACGACTGTCGCCGAGATTACGTACCGCTCGGTCTGAGACCGGTTTGGGTGCCGTCAGACCCCACCACAGCACAGGAACTGCGATCACAACGAGAGCCGAATAGATCCAGATTTCAAAAGGCATTCGAAGATCTCCTAGAACTCGATGTTTACGAGGTTGCGGATCCAGATCGCGCCGGCAAGTAGCGCGCTGGTCCCTGCGATGGACATGATCACTCCGGCCGAGGTGGTGTATAGCGTCTCGATGTACTCGGGATTGACCGCCCGCATGTACAGGACCAACAGGACTGGGAGCGCCAACATGACCCAGCCGGACATCCGTCCCTCGGCTGAGAGAGCTCGTACCTTCAGTGCGATTCGGCTGCGTTCACGCACCATTCCGGCTACGTTCTGGAGCAGCTCGATCAGATCACCGCCAAGTTCGCGGTTGATTGCGATCGCTTGGGCGATCCATTCGAGGTCTTGGTTGTCCATGCGTGTGGCAACCGCTTCGAGTGAAGCGATCGGGTCTCGGCCCACGCGACTCTCGACGATGACCCGTCGAAACTCTTCGCTGGTGGGTGCAGGCGCTTCCTGGGCAACCATCTCCAGAGCTTGAGGCAGGCCACGGCCCGCCCGGAGGCTACCGACGAGGATATTGATCGTGTTCTGAAGCTGCTCGGCAAACGCTTTTCGTCGGCGACCGATTCGAACTCGTACAAATAGCACTGCGATCGCGGCCAGTAGGAAGATCATCACGACCGCTCCCACCATCCCGATCAGCAATGACCCGACGGCTCCAGCGCCGATCAGTGCGACAAGCAAAAGGACCGTAAATTCACCAGCTCGAAGCTCAAGGTTGGCTGCGTCCAGACTGCGATCCAGGGCGCCGGACTCGTCGCGGCGCTTGATGAGCCGGTCGGCTGCTCCGCTCAACCTCTGATTCAGGTCGCCTACGTGACTGCGAGCATCGAGTGCCGCCGCTCCGCTGCCAAGCGACTGCACCTTCATCGCCGGTACTGCAAAGAAACTAAAGAGCACCGCGAGGGCGCCGAAGACGGCTGCGCTCCCGAGCCAAATCATGTAGGACTGCCCCAGTACGTCTGGATCTGCGACGACGACCGTTCCCAGCTGTGGCTCGACAAAACCGTTGAGCGTGGGGGCGACCTCGTCCTGACGGGCGGGGGCCACATCGTCGGACACACCAAGTTCACCGAGACTCGTTCGGGCGGTGGCGACCGCATCGTCGATCGCGACGGAAAGCACAGCGACCTCGCCCTGCCCGAGAAGGAAGCGCACCGAATAACGACTCTGCAGTCGACCGGCGATTTCCAGATACAGCTGTTCGATCGTCTCCGTACTCTGAGTTGTGAGAACCTGACCACCAATCTGTTCCGATGCATCGATCAGCGCCGAATGGTCTGATTCGGCGGTTTGCAGTGTTACCGCATACAGGCCAGCAACTTGGGCCTCGGTCAGAGCATCGACGGCTCGGTCGGGCGTGGTTGCGCTCGCAGTATCACCCCCATCGGAGAGTAGGACGACATAGCTTGCGCTCCGCCCCTCTTTAGCCACGAGCTCTCCCGCTACCGACATCGCGTCCCACAACGCGGTTTCTCCCCCAGCCGTTAGCGATTGTATGGACTCCTCGCTCGTGGCCCGGTCGGTGGTCAGTTCGCTCTTGAGCGACGGCTCGGCCCCAAATCCCACGACGGCGATCCGGGCCTCTTCAGGCATCTGACGAACGAATCCGTTGGCCGCAGATTTTGCGGCCGCCAAGGGCGCACCCCGCATACTCCCGGAGGTATCGATGACAAGAACCACGTCGACCTCGTCGCGGACTTCCTCGATGCGTAGGGCTCGCCGCTGTCCTCCCTGGAGCAGTGCAAAGTTGCCCGCCTCAGGTGAGACCTCACCCATCGACGGAGGAATCGCAACGATGAGTTCGGCTACCCCGTCGTCATCTACCGACGATGACAGGATCTGAATCTGCTGGTCGAGGTCCGAGATCACCGTGCCTTCATCCTGAGCCGCAACCGGAGCTGCGAAACCGACGAGAACGGTCAGAACCACGACTGCAACGAGTCGCAAGGGTTGCCGAACCGATGGAATCATCGGCCAACACTCGCCATTGAAAACCCGGCTTCCATCAAGCTTGCAGGCAGCTCGACACCCATATAGCCAAGCTCGTCGGAGAACATGGGACGGAGACCCGTGGGTTGCAGCTCACCGCAGAAGTTCCCGTCCTCATCCATTCCCGCGTCGTAGTCGAATTTGTAGATCGTCGAGAGCGTGATGGTGTCGCCCTCCATTCCGGTTACTTCGGAGATCTCAACCACTCGACGACTGCCGTCACGCATTCGGGACAACTGAACGATGAGATCGATCGCTGAGGCAACCTGTTCGCGGATCGCTCGTATCGGAAGGTCCATTCCCGCCATGAGAACCATTGTCTCGAGACGCGAAATCGCATCCCGTGGCGAGTTCGCATGCAGAGTGGACAACGAGCCCTCGTGACCGGTATTCATCGCCTGCATCATGTCGAGGGCTTCGCCACCGCGAACCTCGCCTACCACGATGCGATCGGGCCGCATGCGGAGAGAGTTACGCACAAGATCCCGAATCGGGACCGCACCTCGGCCTTCGATATTCGCCGGTCGCGACTCCAATCGGATGACATGCCGCTGACGGAGCTTGAGCTCCACAGCATCCTCGATCGTGACAATCCGTTCATCACCTGGGATGAACGAGCTCACAACGTTAAGCATCGTCGTCTTGCCCGTGCCCGTGCCGCCCGAGATCAGAATGTTCCGCTTCCCTCTCACGCAGGCATCGATGAACTCGACCGACTGCTCATTTAGCGTCCCCATCTCGGCCAGCTTTTCCGCAGTGAAGACGTGGTCGGAGAACTTGCGGATCGTGAGCATTGGCCCATCGACCGACAGCGGCGGGATCACCGCGTTCACACGAGAACCGTCGGGAAGGCGGGCGTCGACCATCGGCGACGACTCGTCGATTCGACGACCCACCGCAGTCACGATGCGCTCGATCACGCGACGTAAATGTTCCACCGCGACGAAACGGGAATCGGTCAGGTAAAGCCGACCGGCGCGTTCGACGAATATGGAATCGACTCCGTTCACCATCACTTCAGTGACCTCTGGATCGGCCATGTATTGTTCGATTGGTCCGAGTCCCAGGATGTCAGCGGCGATCGACTGAACCAGCTCGTGGCGCTCCTCGCTGCTCAGTTGCCCAAGTTCGCTCTCAAGCAGATCATCGAGCTCCTGGACGACATGGCTCTGGAGCTGTTGCTCGCTGAGGTTCGGATCGAAGAGCCGCTGACCGAGCCGTTCGAAAAGCGCTTCGCTGGTCCGCACCCGCAGCGCCGCAGTTGGATCGACGAGTCGTATCTCGGCGTCCTGCGAGGTCGCAGCCGACGGGCCAGAAGCCTCCTTGGGTGTACTCAGGATCGAGCGCAGGTCACTGCGCTTTGCACCATTCGTCTGCTTTAGACGTTCCCCGATACCCATCACGAATCCTTCCGTTTGAACCAACTACCAATCCCGCTGGCCGCGCCAGAGGCGGGCTCAGGGGCAAAGAAATCGACCAGATGCGCCAATGGCTTGGCCGCTTTGTCCCGTCGCTCACCCACGACCAACGGCACACCCTCATTCGTCGACATCGGAAACTGCCGAGAGCCAGGGATCTGGAACTCGGCGACAAGGCCGATCGTCTCTTGGATTTCGTCAGAAGAGAGACCGACCTTCGCATCCGCCCGGTTGATCAACAAATGGCGACGAGGGGCTCCCATTCCGATTGCATCGAGAGCATCAAGTTGCTTTTTGACCGCTCGAATTGCCGGAACGTCGGGGCTGGCGACAAAGATCACATCCGAGGCCAGTTCGAGGGCCACCAGAGCCGCTTCGTCGAAGCCAGCCGCCGTGTCGATGATGACCATCGGGAACTCCTCGACGAGGGCCGCGATCGTGCGCTTTATCTCGTCGTCGCGCAGTTCACTGGCGACCGCGAAGGATTCGGGAGCAGCCAGGACTGCGAGACCGGTCTCATGAGTTGTCAGAAAGACTTTCAGGGCGGTGCGTTCGTTCATTCCGATCACAGAGGCATCCGCAATAGAGTGTTCGGGCTGAATCCCGAGCGCCGACGGCACATCCCCAAACTGCGTGTCGAGATCGATGAGCAACACCTGTCCCGGGTAGCGCTGGGCTGCTCCGGCCGCCAGATTGGTAGCCATCGTCGTCTTACCCGATCCACCCTTTGGACCGATCATGACAATCACGCGCCGGGGCGGGCCGCTGCCGCGCTCTTGCATCCCTCGTTGACGATCAGCGACGAGCGCAAGGATTTCATCCACTGCAGTCCGCAGTTCATCATTGCTCAGATCAGCCTCGAGAGCGTCTCGCGCACCGGCGCGCAGGATCCGCATCACGTCTTCGGGACTTGAATCATCGAGCAGGGCCAGAACGCCAATGCCTGGATCCCGTCGATCGATGTCGGCTGAGAGAATAGCGGCGTCCTCAACTTCGAGGCCAGCTAGAACCACCACATTGGGATTGGCGGCACAGATTTCCATCACGGCCACGCCGGGCTCACGCCATTCGGTGGACCAGACCCGGCGTATCGCAAGCTCCCCTTCATAGAGCTCAAGAAGCCGATTCTCGACCGTGGCCTCTGGCGAGACAACCGTGATGCTCTTCATCGGGAAGCCGTCAGAGAGTCAGGTTCGTCATATACATTTCCCCGAGTGATCTGTTCGGTCGGATTCTCCGGAACATCGGACCGCTCCAACGCGACGTAGACGAGACCGAACTCCTGGGTGAACACCAAGCGTTCAGCATCAGCTGGGTCGATCGCAAGCGTCACATACATGGCATCAGCAGGTGCCTCGTTGAGGCGATCAGCTTCCTCATCGCCATTGTCAAAGTTGTTCGCTGACTCCTGCACCGCTGTTACGAGCGCCTTTCGGAGGATGATCTGCGTGGTGTTCGACGTCGACGCCCCATTCGAAACAGCGTCCGGAATGGCTACTTCTTCACCATCGATCTCGACAACGCCTGTCGACACCTCAAACGGTTCGAACGATGCGAACACTGCGACGGTGTCGCCGGGGGTCAGAAGCCCGCCGATTACCCGCTGCTGTTCCAGTTCAACCGTCACCTCGAGCTTGCCAGGAGGCACGATGACGCCAATCTGGCGGGTGGCAGCGTCAGCTGGCTCCACAAACCGTGTGTCAACCAGTTGCTCACCAGTAACCAGTTCGACAGCCGCCACTCGGCCCTCCAGACGTTGCAGGCTCTGCACGCTGTTCGCCGGCTGAACCTTTGCCGGGACGAGTTCAACCGTGACGTAGTCCTCCAGCTCGGCCGCCGACGTGCCTGCGGGTACCGTTCGCGAAACTACATAGACCTCGACCAGTTCTTCGCCAGCCTGGGCGCGCACCTCGGCGCTACGCACATAGCTCACCAATGCAACCGTTCCTACCGCGGCCAAGACGATCGCTACAGCGATGCCAATCACTTTCCTACTCATACCAATTCCTCCAATTAACTCAGCAGGCGCCGAGGTTTTTACGGTCGACTGCACAGATCTGAATGACGCTTGCGTTGCTCGATGGACCACCCGAATTGCAGCATGTTCCAGTAATAAGTCCGGGCGTGAATTCCAACGTTATGAACCGGTCGACTTGTTGACGGTTGAACTCGAAATCCACGATCCGGACGCGGGCGAATCCGATCAGATGAAAGGTTGAGTTCGCACCATTGTCCTCGGCGTAGTCAAAGATGGGCAGTCCGAAGTATTGCCCGCTATTGGCCAGCGCCCGCGTCTCATTCGAGACGCCGGTGACCCCGCCGGTGTCACCCTCGTAACATGCGTAGGGTTCGGCGGCGCACGTCCCGCCCACCGTTCCTGCAAAAACTGCGTCGTCGTAGCCATTTTCGACCCAGTCTTTGGTGTCGTTGTTGCTGTTGGCCCCGGCGTTGAAGTCGATGGCGCCCCAGTTTCCGGGCACATCGTTGCCGCCGCACTGATCGGGGCTGTCCTTGGTGTAGTCGATCGTGTGGATCTGGGCAGTTAGCGGATCGCCGAGAAACTGCTGCATCCCCGGCGCTTCAGAGCAAAGTCCGAATGGACGCAATCCAGTTGCGCCAGCCGGCGCACCCCAACGGGCGGTACTGCTCGCCGCAGTGTCAAAATCGGTGAGGCCGAGGACCTGGGCGAACGATGTGGTGATGTTCTCTTCGGCATCGACCGAAACTGTGTTGCCAGCTCTTTGGCAGGCCGTCATCGTCGCTTGAGGAGCGTTCGAAGCAACGTACGCGCTCGCTACAGCGCCGCAGCCGTTCCCGCCAAGGGCGAACTCCTGAGCTGCGGCGAGCGACGCTGCATCGGTGGTGGTGATGAGATTCCGGCGCGACGTCCACCCGACTCCCAGATCGATCACGAGGGCTGCGCATCCGATGAGCACGACCATGAAGAGAGCGGTCCAGACGAGCATTGCGCCTCGCTGATTGTTCTGTGGTGCTACTCGCATCGGAACACCCCGTCCCCATCGAGTGTGATATTCACGTCGGGCAGGAGCGGTATCTGAATTGTGTACGGCGCAGTCACCTGTACGTTCACCGTTTGGCCCGAGCGGCCAGCACATGGCCCTGTCGGTACCGAGATCGTGGGGGTGACCCCACCGATTCCGACGAGGGAACCTGTAACGGCGTTGTTGACGTCACCTAAAGAACTCGATTGGAGCGAGCCAACGCGAGCTCCCTCACGGGCAGCAGCCTGATAGGCCTGAACCTGGTTCAGAGCCAACCCGAACTGAATGATCCCGAAGACTAGGATCACGAAGATCGGCAACACGAATGCGAACTCCGCCAGTGCGGCGCCGCGTTCACTTCGTCGTAGGTTTCGCTTCATCATATTCCGCCTTTATGAGCACCAGTAGTAACGAACTCTTCGCTGCGGGTCAGGTGCAAACCTGCCCACGTTCGTGGGTCGAAACGGCCAAGGGGCACGGCGAACAAGTCACCGTGCCCCTTACCGATCGATTGGCCTTACAGACTGCCGGCTACGCCTCGCAGGGTGCCGTCGATGCCGACCTGAAGGGCACCCAGGGCGCCGATGCAGAGAACTGCGATGAGGGCGAGCAGCAGTGCGTACTCGGCGAGGCCAGCGCCTCGCTCTGCGGTGCGCTGCTTGGCGGACTGTGCGATCATGGTTAGGTAAAGCATGGTATTTCTCCTCAAGAGGTGTGTAGTTGTTAGTGCCACCATCGTGGGCCATCGACGGACTCTGGCAATCATCACTTTTGGTGAAATACCAGCACCGTTTCTATTGAACTGAACCGCTTGGCATCCTTGAAAGATCGGCCAGCCGAGAGCGACCGTCTTGAAAACGACAAACTGCGGACGACCGAAATCGTCCGCAGTTTTCTCGCTCGTACTCCCAGCCGCAAGGCCGTTAGGGGCTCAGATCAGAACATGGCCCCGGCCTGCCTTAGCGCACCGTCGATTCCTACCTGTAGGGCGCCAAGGGCACCAATACAAAGCAACGCCACGAGCGCTAGCAAGAGGCCGTATTCGGCAAGTCCAGCCCCTCGCTCGCTAAGGTACTTCAGGCCACGATCGTTCCTTTTTTTGTTCGTATTCACAGTAATCTCTCCAGTCTAGTGATTGTCTAGTTTCAGTGCCGCACTTAGGGGTTTATGGGTCGCAGACAGTCGCAATTGCAGCTCACCACAGTCCCGGCAGAAGGCGGTAGCGGACGGATTGGACGTATGTTCGGTACTCAGGATCGGACGAGAGCAGTCTCTCCTCGTAGCGGATTCGGATTGCTTGAAATCCGGTCCCGACCGCGAGGACGCAGAGGTTCCTCACCGATAGGTTGTTCAACAGGTAGCCGATCGATGTCACCAGGTACGAGAAGTAGAGCGGGTGACGGACGATGCGGTACATGCCGCTGCTCTTGATTCCGCGGTTGGCGGGCAGAAGTCCGAACGAACGACCCAGAGATGCTGAAGCTCCGAGCTGAAGAAGAAGGCCAGCGACCTGAATCACCTGTCCCAGGACAGCATCGTCGGCGCCGCTCGGCGGGCGGAACCCAAGAGCCATGAAGCTTCCGGCTAGCCCGGCGACGACAGCAACCGGTGTGAAGTCGACGTCATTGCTGTCCCTTCGAGTGACGACGTAGCCAATCATGATCGTCTCAAATGCGACGAGCAAGGCCAAGCTCAGTCGGAATCCCTCCGATCTGAGGATTGCGATGTGGGCGTACAGAAAGGCGAGGTAGACAGATACGAGCCCGAATTTCGACAGCACGCGCCCGAGATCGAAGCGTCGACCCATCGGGGGCGAGATCTCGCCTTCCTCAGGCATGAAATCCGCATCTACTAGTGCTGTCATCGTTTCCTCCGCTGACCTTCCTGTTCTTGTTCGAAGGTCAACGGTGGCTTCTGTGATGGGATACCAGCATCACCATTTTTGGTGATCTTGGGCATCCCGGATGGGCGAGTTTCCTCTTTGTTGATGTGTCGCTGCAGTACAACCTGATCCGGGGCGACAACGGCGGAGGAGAAGTGTTGGCGGCCACAAGCGAAATTCAAACCAAACCGAAATATGTCGGTCCCGATCGGCGAGTGAACTATTCAGCGGCGGGTTCCACGGTCGGCTTTGCAGCCATCGCGGCTGCATTGCTAATTGCGATCATGTCGATCAGTTGGCTGCTGGCTCGCGGATACTTCGCGACCCAACTCGAGCCAAGGTCGTGGACAGTGGTGCTCTCGGTCGCAGCCGCGACCATTACCGTGTGCTCAGGCGTCATCTCAATCTCGAGGTTTGTGCTGTCCCGCGATCGGATCGCACTTGACGTCGGCATGCTCATGCTGGTGTTGGCTGCTGGATGGCTGGTGCCTCGTTCGCTCGTTCCAGCAGTTGGATACGACTGGAGCGGCTACGGACGAGCAATCTCATTGGGCGCAGCCGGTGCGATTGCGGTTCTCACAGTGGCGGTGGTGTTTCGCCCAGCGTTCGATCAGGGGCTCAGCGTCCCTCGACGCCTGGCCGCTGCGGTACTCGCACTGACAGCACCGCCGATTGTGATGCTCATCACCGGAGTCGGCTTCGACGACGTTCTACTTCTGTTTGTAGCCGTTCCACTGATAGCGGTTTCGGCTGCCGTCGCTCTGACTGGTGGCATTCTTCGACACCGCTGGTTGGTCACTTTCGTTGGGATGCAGTTTCTGGGCATTCAGTCTGCCGAACTCTTCCGAATCGAATCGCAGAACGGAGGTGAGGAGCTCTGGATGTTCGGCGCCAGCATGGTTTCTTTCGCTGCCGCCTCATTGGGTCTCTACGGCGTCGTTGTCGACCTCCGACAGTCCTTCGCCGGCGATCAGGCCAAACTGAGTCGTAGCTGGACCGAGCTACAGAACGCTCGAAAGATCGCTCGAAAGGAGCGGGAGGCTCACCAGGATCGGATGCACAGTCTGCGCAGCGGACTTCTCGGAGTAGAGGCGGTCGCCTGGACGATCTCTGGAAAAGTCGCCCCGATCGATGTCGGCGAGATTCTTGCCATCGAAGTGCGGCGCCTTCGAGAGCTGACAGACAACTCAAATCTCGAAATCAGTGAGTTCAACCTGACCGAGGCTCTGGACAGCTTGGTGGTATCACAACTGCGCCAAGGTCGCGCTCTCACTTTGGATGCACCAAGGTCGCTTTGGATCCGAGCCGCACGATCCGAGACCGTTGACGCAGTCCACTGTCTGGTGGACAACTCAATACGCCACGCAGCTGGAACCCCGGTCACCGTTAGCGCAACTATCTCAGAGGACGCCAATCACGTTGAGATCCGGGTCCGTGATCGGGGGCCCGGTGTGCCGGAGAAGATGCGCGAGAAGATCTTCAAGCGTGGCGTCACGACACACGAACACGGAACCGGGATCGGCTTGTCAGTGGCTCGTATGATCGCTGAAGCCCAAGACGGCGGACTCTCGTTCGAGCCACGCCTTGGAGGTGGCTCCGAGTTCGTCATGCGCCTCCCAATCGAACCTGCAGCCACCCCGAGGATCTTTGTATGACCGTCATCATGGTCGACGATCACCCAATTCTTTCGATGGGTTTGATCGGTGGCATACAGCTGCGCGGCTACGATGCAATCGCCATCGCTCCCTCGGGTCCGGCCCACCTCGTCGAGCGCATCACTACCGAGGTCGCCGAACCGGATCTGGTCGTGATGGATCTCGCAATGCCTACCGTGCCGTCTACCCCCGATCTCGTCGCAGCCGTGACCAAAGCCGAGATTCGGGTGATGATATTGAGCGGAAGCGAAGATGCCGATGAGCTGGCCCGCTGCTTGTTGGCGGGTGCGATCTCGATAGTAAGCAAGAGCGAGCCCATTGAAGCAATTCTTGACACCATCGAGGATGCCGTTGAGAGAAGGACGCTTCGGGTTGCAGACTGTGCCGCTCGCCTCCAACAGTTCGATGAACGACTGCGGCGACAACAGGCCGACCAGGCCCGATTCATCGGATTGACGAGTACCGAAGCTGAAGTTCTTGAGCGACTGATGGATGGTCGCAACGCCCAGGAAATCGCAAGCGAACGATTTGTGTCACTGGCGACTGTCCGGACCCAGATCAAGTCCGTCCTTTCCAAACTTGGTGTGGGCTCTCAACTCGAAGCGGTCGCCGTCGCCCACCGTTGCGGCTACAAAAACCATTTGAAGCCTTCCTTGATCGAATAACCCCTGAATTGGACAACGAGTTCTCGACGTCCACGAGAAGGTCCAACGCCGTCGTCCTCCCATCCCGTGCCTGACGGGAGCGGCGACGTTAGGTCTCCAGTTGCCTACTCAACGCTTGGGTTGCGTCGATGAACTCATCGATCATGTCGAGCACAACCTGGGCGGCGGGTTTCGACTTGTTCATGTTCCCGACGATCTGCCCGACGAAGTAGTTCGCCAACTTCTCCGCACCGCTTCCGGCGGTGAACGCAGCGCGATCGATTCGGCGGATCGCGTCGTCGATCAGCATGGGTTGCATCGGCATACCCAGCGGGTCCGGGTTGCCCGGCTTCTCCCACTCCTCGGTCCACGCCGACTTCAACATCCGGGCGTGTTTGCCGGTCCGAGACCGACTGCGGATGGTGTCGGAGCTGGACGCGGCGAGGAACTTCTCCTTCACCGCCGGGTGGGTTTCGGCTTCTTCGGTCGCCAACCAGACCGACCCACACCAGACCCCCTGAGCACCGAGCGCCATCGATGCGGCCATCTGTCGTCCCCGTCCGATTCCACCGGCGGCAAGCACCGGAACATCCACCGCGTCCACGACCTCGGGGATCAGCACCATCGTGCCGATTTCGCCGGTGTGCCCGCCGGCTTCGGACCCCTGGGCGATGATCACATCGACGCCCGCATTGACATGACGCTCGGCATGTTGGGCTTTGCCGGCCAACGCACCGACCAGCCGACCTTCCTCCTTGACCCGATCCACCATGTGTTGGGGCGGCGGACCGAGTGCGTTGACAAGGAATCGGGACTTGTGCGCCAGTGCAATCTCAAGCTGGGGAGCAGCGCGGTTCGCCGAGAACGTTGCGTCGCCGGTCTGGGTCATCAGGCGGCCATCATCATCGGGCACATCGGGCACCCCGTACCGAGCGAGGATGTCGTCGACGAACGCTCGATGTTCCGCCGGGATGAGCTGTTGGATCTGCTGGCTGGAGTAGCCGCCCTCATCGTCGCCCAGATACTTGGCAGGGATGATCAGGTCGACCCCGTAGGAGCGGTCGCCGATTTCGGCCTCGATCCAGTTGAGGTCGATCTCCAGCTGTTCATCGGAGTGTGCGACCGCTCCGAGGACTCCCATCCCACCGGCTTTGGAAACGGCGGCGACCACATCGCGGCAGTGACTGAAAGCGAAGATCGGAAACTCGATGTCGAACATCTCGGTCACCTGGTTCTGCATGACCGAAGTCTTCCATCACCCCTTGCGGTACTGCAACTCTGGGATTGGTACCGACGACCGCACGTGCGGCTCTGTCACTGCGTCTCGACAAGTCTCTTGCTGCCAATCGCACACGCTGGGCACTCAGCCCGGCTTAGACGGGGAGGGCTACTCTAATTTCGTTGGGTCGCGGCCGACCCGAGCAGCGATTGCTGCGAAACCCCGGAGTGTCACCTCAAGGTCCTGCGGCGGTATCGATCCGTAGACCAGATCCTGGACCCGTCGATAGTGTCCGTCGGCCAGCCGGTAGAACGAGCGCGACCCTTCCTCCGTGATGACGATGAACCGCCCGCCATCGGTGTTTGACCGCGTGACCCATCCTCGGTCTTCGAGCGAATCGATCCGACGGTTGACGGTTCGAGAGGTGATGAGCAGGCTCTTGGCAAGATCGCTCATCCTGAGACCCTCGGGCGTAACGCTCTGTAGGTGATACAGCAGCGCATATTCGTGGATGGAGGTTCCGTCGCTTTCCAGCATGCCCCGATCGAGCATCGGGATCAGTCCATCACACATACCGAGAATCGAGTGCCAGCCAGCGAGCTGCTGGCCGGTCAGGATAGGAACCTCCATGTAGTTTCTTGTCGGCACAACTACCGAACATGTTGAGAGATCGCCGGCCCGACTTCCACCAGCCGGGTGCGGGGTTCAGAACTCTCCGAGAACTTCGAGACCCTCCAGTAGCAAACGCACAGCCCGCAGGACGACCCGAAGCAGAAAGTCGGCCACGCTGAACACACCATCGAGCACGTCGATCGTGCCGTCGAACGCCCGCCTTTTCTTGCTTCGCTTGTCCGCGGCGGCCGCGCGACGCGCCTCCAAATTGGCCTCACGCTCGACCAGCTTGGCTTCGCGTTCTTCGAGGTTCTCCCGCACCAACTGCACCCGTTCGGGCCGGAGCCGTCGGGCGAACCACACCACGAGCTTGACCATTCGACTCTTGGGTTCCCGCGCCGCCACCAACCCATTCTGTCAGCTCGACCGGAGGCGCATCGAGGGGGCTCGGCGTTGTAGTCTGAGCCGATGCCTTGGCCGATCGTTGATGACTCCACCTACGCCGCCATCGAGGCGGCCGAAATCGAACGCCAGAACACCGGCCTGCAACTCATCGCGTCGGAGAATTTCGCATCCCCTGCGGTCATGAAGGCCACCGGTTCGGTGTTTACCAACAAATACTCCGAGGGGTACCCCGGTAAGCGGTACTACGGCGGCAATGCGGTTGTCGACCGGGCTGAGCAGCTCGCCATCGACAGGATCAAGGAACTCTTCGGCGCCGACCACGCCAACGTGCAGCCCCACAGCGGAGCGAATGCCAACATGGCGGTGTATCAGGCGCTGCTCAAGCCCGGTGACACGGTGCTCGGACTCAGCCTCGATCATGGTGGTCACCTCACCCACGGCTCACCCGTAAACGCGTCCGGCATCCAGTACGACTTCGTGGGTTATGGCCTCACCAAGTCAGACGAGCGCATTGACATGGAGAACGTGGCGCAGCTGGCCGAGCAGCACAAACCCAAGATGATCGTTACCGGGGCGACCGCCTATCCCCGCAACATC
>CALGOA010000251.1 GCA_937958015.1 uncultured Acidimicrobiales bacterium
GCGTTCGGTTCTCGGTTCCACGGCAACGACGAACGGATCGACGTCGAATCCCTCGCACTCTCCACCCAGTTCTGGCTCGACGTCGTCAGAGGGCTCTGATTTTTGCCTGCGTTCGCCTCCAGCGCCACGTGGCGAACGATCGGGATGTGGGACCGTTGACTGGGCTCAGTCAGGTTTCACTACGATCGGGTCACTCCAGCCACGTTCACGGAGCCGGGTCATGGATCTTGTCTACGTTCGCCTCCAGCGCCACGTGGCGAGCGCAGTCAAAAGCAACCCTCAGGCTGCGGAGGGACGAAGCAGCACACACCGCGTACGCCGCCTCCGTGAAACGTGGCCGAAGCGACCCGACCAACTCACACAACAACGAGCCCAATAAACGCCCAAAACCTAGAAAGCGTTCGCCACGCAAGCCCCGAGGCGAGCGTAGGCAGAGTTAGAGACTGCCGACCCGGTCGAAGGGCCAGAACAGGAAGAAGGCCCGACCGACGATGCGGTCGTCTTCGATGGTGCCGAATCGACGGGAGTCGAGGCTCTGGTCGCGGTTGTCGCCCATCATGAACAGCTCACCCTCGGGAACCTCGGTCGGTCCGAAGTCGCCGAAGCGATTTCCATCGAGGTAGGGCTCGATCAATAGTTGATCGTTGATGTAGATCTGACTGTCCCGGCCCTCGATGGTTTCGCCCGGAAGTGCAATCACCCTCTTGATGAGATCTCGAATCTCACCGGGCTGATCATCGGGACGACGGAACACCACTACATCGCCGCGGTTCACGTCATGGAGGCGATAGCTGACCTTATTGACCAGAATGCGGTCGTTCTCGAACAGCGTGGTTTCCATCGACTCCGACGGAATGAAGAACGCCTGGAACACGAAGGTGCGTAGCAATACAGCGACCAGGGCGGCGGCGAACAACACCACCATCCACTCGAGGATGTTTCTGGCGAAGATGGCCCGTTCGCTTCGTTCGTCGTCGTCGCCTTCGTCGTCTCCGCCGTCACCGGCGTCGTCTCCACCGTCACCGCCGGCCGCCGCTGGAGCCGGTGGCTCCTCGTGTGCGGCGGGCGGGGTAATGGGTTCGTCCGGGTCTTCAGATTCGGACGGAAGCGTGCCGAGGACTGTTTCTGCGGTCGCTGGGGCGAGCGGCGTTGTGCCCAGCACAGCTGCAGCCGTCAGGGGCGTCGGCGTCCCGCTCTCGGGTGCGGTTGCGGGAACACTCTGGGGATTTAGGAGCGCCGCGACCATCGCTTCGCCATGATGGACGACGGGCCGCTCAGAGGGTGCTGGCTCCGACGTGGGGTCGGCGTCGCCCGCTTCAAGTTCGCTCACCGATCCAGACTACTCCCCGTAGCCCTGCAGAACGCGCCGGGCAGTGGCTGCCACCTGCCGGTTCACCTCGCCGGAATTCTCGCTCTGAATCGATGCCGTCGGACCGAGTTGAAGCAAGAGACGCTCTAGGAACGTCTCCGACGCCACCGCCAGAGTCACGTCGATCGTCTGATCGTCGACCTCGTCCATCCGTACGATCGGAATTCGGTCCTTCACCCAGTGCTGCCCGGGACCGAGGCGAAGTGTCACCGTTGGCATATCTCCATGCGACCGGAAGATCGTTCCGGCCGAGCCAAGGTCGACCTCGGGAACAGGGTCCGAGGACTGTGGAGCATCTTCGATATCGAGGATCCGGTCGAGCCGAAACGACCGCTCGTCCGAAGCCGTGCGACAGTACGCATCCAGATACCACGACCCCGCAGCCGATCGAACCCGGCGGGGCACCACGATCCGCGAGCTCGTTTCGTTCTTGCTCTGATTGAAGTAGCTGATCGAGAGTTCCTGGCCTGACTCGGCCGCGGTGCGAAGCCGGCTGAGACGATCCGACGGAGCGTCGCCGAGTTGAATATCAAGCTGCTGTTCGGGAACGACACCGGTGGCCTCGGAGAGCTTGGCGAGTGCGCTGTTCAGCGACCCGTCGACGTCGGCACCATCGATCCGCCGCAGCGCATCGGCCGAGGACAACAGCGCCAGAGCCTGGCCCGTCGAGAGCTGCAGCGGTTTCGAGAAATAGTCCGCGAAAAGAATCGAGACCCGATCCTCATCGATCTGAACCTCGATGAGCGCATCGGGGCTGTAGGGCGGAACCCCAACAAACGAGAGGGTCTCGAGCGTCTTCAGGATCTGCGCCTCGTTTCGACCAAACCGTTCGGCTATCTGACCGACCGTCGACCCCGGGTTGTCGATAATCCACGGGACCATTGCCAATACGAGCTTCACCGCATCGGACGCTTTGGGCGGCCCGCTCATTCCTCGCCTCGACTCGCTGAGGCTTCGAGGCTCGTGATGATCGCCGATCGAACCTCGGGTGGGCCAAGGATCACTGCGTCGTCGAGCCATTCCAGCGCGAAGCTGATCACCGCATCGACCGCCCGCGCCTCAAGTTCGAAGACCGAGCCGTCCCGACCGGCGACCGTGGCCGACCTGGACGGAGGTAACCCGACTCGTTCCTGAACCGGAGCGACCGCCGCCGCAGCGACAAACAATTCGACGGTGACCGGTTCCGATGAGCCGATTTCCCAGGGACGAAGCAGCGAGCGGTCGACCACATCGGCGGGACGAACGAACTCGCCCTCGGCTTGGGAGATATCCGACATCCTATTGAGCCGGAACGTTCTCTTCTCCCCTGCGGTCCGGTCGAGCCCGGTGACATACCAGAACCCTCGCTGGAAGTAGAGCGACCACGGCTCCACGGTTCGCTCGCTTACCTCGCCCGACGTCTTCCGGTAACTGAACGACAACGGCGCCTGTTTCTGGATGCCCTGGAAGACATCGACCAGAACCGTGTCGGTCGGAAGTTCCGAGATGGGACTGTCGAATCCGATACTGGCGGCGTCGGTCACACCGAGCCCGCCCAGTTTCCAGAGCGCTTCCTCGTCGGTTGTTCCGAACTGCACCGCCAGGGTTGCGACATGAAGCGCAGCGAGTTCGGCCGGAGTGAAGGTCGCTCCCTGCAGGTAGTACTTATCCGGTGGGATGAGGTACCCGTCGAGCTCGGAGAACGGCACCGCTTGGACCTCCAGCGGAATGCCGACCTCGCGGATCAGTTCCTTGTCCCGTTCGAACGCCCGACGAAAACTGTCGTCGTTGCTCGGGTACCCCTCGACCCGCTCCCGTAGCTCTTCACGGGTGAGCGCTCGGCGGGTGTTGAGGAGAATGGCGGTGAGGTTGAGGACCCGCTCGGTCCGATCAATCTTTGTGGCCATCGCCGTCAGAGGGAATCGATCAGCTTCTGGACACGATCGTCGGAGCTACGGAACGGATCCTTACACAACACCGTCCGTTGCGCCTGATCGTTGAGCTTGAGGTGCACCCAATCGACCGTATAGTCGCGTTTGCGCTCTTTGGCCCGTCGAATGAAGTCGCCCCGCAGCTTGGCACGGGTGTTCTGCGGAGGTTCGTCTATGGCGACGTTCATCTGCTCGTCGGTCAGCATGCGTTCCACCAGACCACGGTTTTGCAGCTTGTAGAACAGCCCGGTGGTGGTGCGTACATCGTGGTATTGCAGGTCCATCAGTTGCACGCGAGGATCGTTCAGTTTGAGGTCGTGGCGCTTGCGGTACGCCTCGATCAGATTGTGCTTGATCACCCAGTCGAGCTCACGGTCGAGTTTGAACGGATCGGTCTCGAGGTGGGTCATCACGTACTCCCACATCTGCAGAGCCCGCATCTCGTCTTCGGGGAACCCTTTGGTCTCGGCGTAACGGAGCGCACGGTTCAGGTACTCGCTCTGAATGTCGAACGCCGACGCTTCACGGCCGTTCTGGAGCCGAACTCGACGTTTGAAAGTGAGGTCGTGGCTGATCTCTCGAATAGCCCGAATGGGATTCTCGAGGCTGAGGTCTCGAAGGACACAGCTGGGATCCTCCACCATGCGCAGGATGACCGCCATGGCGCCCATCTTGAGGTAAGTGGTGTACTCGCTCATGTTCGAGTCGCCCACGATGACGTGCAGGCGCCGGTAACTCTCGGCGTCAGCATGGGGTTCGTCGCGGGTGTTGATGATCGGGCGGCTTCGGGTCGTTGCGGAACTGACACCTTCCCAGATGTGCTCGGCCCGCTGGGACACCGAGAAACTTGCCCCTCGGGCGGTCTGGAGCACCTTGCCGGCACCCGAGTAGATCTGGCGGCTTACCAGGAACGGAATCAGCACCTCGTTGTAGTGGCTGACATCATCGCCCCGGCGGGTCAGATAGTTCTCGTGACAGCCATAACTGTTGCCGGCGGAGTCGGTGTTGTTCTTGAAGAGATGGACAGTCCCCCGGATCCCTTCGTCGGTGAGGCGTTCCTCCGCCGACTCGAGCAGTTGTTCGAGAATCCTCTCGCCGGCCTTGTCGTGAATGACGACGTCGCCGATCGTGTCGCATTCTGCGGTTGCGTACTCGGGATGGGACCCGACGTCCAGGTAGAGCCTCGCCCCGTTGGCGAGAAAGACGTTGGATGACCGACCCCAACTGACAACCTTCCGGAAGAGGTAACGGGCGACCTCGTCGGGGCTCAGGCGGCGCTGGCCGCGCAGGGTACAGGTGACCCCGTATTCGGTTTCGATCCCGTAGATCCGACGGCTGAACCCCACAGCTCCCAAGCTAGTGGAGGACACGCTCAGTTCTACAGCGGAGACGAGTTACGCGTTTGCGTTCTCGTCTTGATCGGCCGGCTTGGTTTCAAGGACCCGCTGGTCGTCGAGTCGTCCGAGTCCGACCCGGGCCGCCCAGAGGGCCGCTTCGGTGCGATTCCGAACGTCGATCTTCGCGAAGAGACGGGACACGTAGGTCTTGATCGTCTCAACCGACAGGTACAGGGTTTCGGCGATCTCGGCGTTCGTGCGGCCCGCCGCCATCAGGGCTAACACCTCGGCCTCGCGGAATGAGAGGTCTTTGATCAGCGGAGCGGACTCGTCCATGGTTCGATCCTGAGGGCCGAGGCTGACGACGAACTGCCCGGTACTGGCCTGTTCGATAAGCGTCACCAGCTCATCGCTATGGGTGGCTTTGGAGATCACGCCCGACAGACCAACCGACCGGGCCCAGTCGACAAGCGGCTGAGTCACCGTGAACGTGTAGAGGACGACCGAGCCGACATTCGGATCATCGACGCTCGATTTCATTCGGCTGAGCAGGTCGCTGGCCCCGCCGAAGGTGTCGATCAGCAACACGTCGGTCGGGTGCACCTCGGTCTCGCCGATGAGAACCTGCTCGATCGCGAGGTTCTGGTAGCCACTAAGCATGGCTTCGAGCCCGCGCACGACGAGTTCAACGTCGTTCGCAAGGGTGATGCGTATTTGTGCCACGCATCCATAATTGCCCAATCGGACCCGTTGATGTCTGATCGGACGACGGCTACCGATAGTTGCAGTTGTCACACTGTGATCGGGAGTGGAGCTCGGGGGTTTCGGGCGCTCAGGCTCCGGGGTGGTGTCGAGTCAGGCCCAGTTCGACCGCCCGCATCACCGCCTGGGCTCTGGTGTGCACTCCCAGGCTCTGGTAGAGACGTTTCACATACGTCTTGACGGTCGACTCGGCGAGGTAGAGCTCGCCGCCGATCTCAGCGTTGTCGTACCCCTTGGCCACGAGGGTCAAGATCTCGACGTCACGGCTGGAGAGTTCCGGACTGGAATCGGTCCAGACCGGGGCGAAGACCTCGTCGGCTGCGTGTTCGATCACCTGTTTGCCGTCGTTAAGAAGCTCGATCGAACGGGCGAGTCGGGCCGCGCTGGCGCCCTTGCTCAGAACTCCCGCCGCGCCGGCCTCAATGATGTCGGCGGCACCCTCGGGCGAGATTCGCCACGTGTAGAGAGCGACGTTCTTCACCGTCCCCAGCGAGATGACGTCCTGAACACGTTGCATTCCGGCGTCGGGGTGACCGTAGGCGTCTACCAGAGCTACATCAGCGATGACCGGATGCAGCGGACCCACCTGGGTGTTCACTACCTGAATCCGGTCGTGGAAGGGTTCCAACATGGCCTTCAATCCCGCGACGACGAGTTCGACGTCGTCCAGGATGGCCACTGTCACTTTCTCCACGACATTCACAGTACGTCGCTTCGGAAAACGGCGATGTCACCCGAACGAGTGTTTCACGCTGTTCTACATCTGGAGCCTGTCAGGCCAGCAGAGAGGAGATTTCGCCGTTCTCGAGGCGCCGGAATCGGCGGCCCTCACCACCCCGGTCCAACACGCCAACCTCCAGTTGGTCAGCGGCAAGTGCGTTGTCGCCTGACAACGCCGAGACAGCAGCCTTGAAGGCATCGCTCAGGTTCATCTGCGACGTATCCACCGTAGAGAGACTTTCGCGGATTCGTTCGGCGTCGCCGCCGAGTGCGGCAAAACCGTCCTCGTCGGTGACCGATCCGTCGTAGCGGATGTGGAACAGGCGATCGTCATCAACCGTTGCTCCAACTGAAGCGACGACGATCTCGACCTCCATCGGCTTCACGTCGTGGGTGAAGACCTGGCCCATCATCTGGGCGTATTGATTCGCCAGGGTCTGAGCGTCGACATCGTCGCGGCTGTAGGTGTAACCCCGCATATCGGCGGCCCGGATGCCGGCGATCCGTAGCTGGTCGTACTCGTTGTACTTGCCGACCCCGCCAAAGGCGATTCGGTCGTAGATCTCGGACACCTTGCGCAGGTTCCGGCTGGGGTTTTCGGCGCAGAGGATGATGCCATCGGCGCACTCGACCGTCACCAGGCTCCGACCGCGGGCAATTCCCTTTTGGGCGAAGTCGGCGCGATCGCGCATCATCTGCTCGGGTGGCACGTAGAACGGCATGTTCATAGCTACGCCTCCCCTTCAATGGACTGGACATAACTAGCGAAACGTTCCGAGACTTCTTCTTCACTGGCTTCTTCGTAGCCGTCGGCGTTGATCGCGGCCACGATCGGGTAGATGTTGCGAATCGGGTCGGGGCCACCGGTGGCCGAGTCGTCGTCGGCTGCGGTGAAGAGAGCCTTGATCACCAGATCGACCGCTTCTTCACGGCTCTGGTCGGCCCGGTGACCGAGTTTGATCACGGTTCGGGCGTGCAGAGATCCTGAGCCGCTGGCGACGTAGTTCATCTCTTCATAACGCCCACCGGTTACGTCGAACGCCCACACCCGACCACGATCTCGACGACGGTCGAAACCGGCGAAGATCGGGACGACGACCATTCCGGCCATGGCGGCCTGCAGGTTGCCCCGCACCATCATGGACAACTGGTTTGCCTTGCCCTCGAGGGAGAGGTGGCTGCCCTCGATCTTTTCGTAGTGTTCCAGTTGCAGTTGGAACATCTTGATCATCTCAACCGCCGGCCCTGCAGCACCGGCGATGGCGACGCCGCTATACCGGTCGGCGGGGAAGACCTTGCGCATGTTGCGGTGGCTGATCAGATTGCCGCTGGTGGCACGACGGTCACCAGCGATAACGACGCCATCGGCGTAGGTGCACGCCACCACGGTGGTGCCGTGGACGATGTCTTCGGGGCGGGGTTGCACGGCGGAGTAGTCGGGGGCGAGACCGAAGCTCTCTACCAAACCAGCGAAACTGGGTCCCGGGTCGTCGTGGACAGAGAACTTCGGAAAGGTCACTGGCCGCCCTTCTGGATATAGCTCTTCACGAAATCTTCGGCGTTGGTCTCCAACACCTCATCGATCTCATCGAGGAGATCGTCGAGTTCGGCTTTCAACTCTTCACCCTTGCCACTGATCTGGGCCTGGCCGCCGTCATCGCCGGAGCCACTCTCCCGTGGTGGTGCATTCTTCTTGATTTGCTCTCGCTCAGCCATGTCTCACCTTGTGCTTGTGCGTGTTTTGTTGCGGGCGGTCACCCGCCGAGTTTTTCGAGGAGTTGAGCGACGGTATCGCTCTCATCCAGCAGGGTACCCACATGTGCCGCCGTCCCCCGAGTCGGCTCCATCATGGGCACCCGTCGCAGCGGGTCATCACCGACGTCGAAGACGATGCTGTCCCAGTTGGCTGCCACGATCTGATCTGCGTATTTCTGCAGGCACCGACCCCGGAAGTAGGCACGGGTGTCCTCGGGAGGTTCGGTCATCGCCACCGTTGCGTCCTCATCGCTCACCAGCTTCACCAAGCCGGCCCGGTCGGCGAGGCACTTGCCGGGGCGCATGTCGTGGTACTGCAGGTCGAGGGCTCGGAGACGGGAATCGTCCCACTCGCAGCCGTGGCGTTCCTGGAATCCGTTGAGAATTCGTCGTTTGGCAACCCAGTCGACCATGTGGGCGACCGATTCAGGATCCTGCTCCAACCCTGCCAGTACCTCACCCCACGTGCTGAGAATCTGTTTGCCCACGGCCTCGCCGCCAACATTGTCGAACCCTCGTTGGGCGGTGTACTTCTCGGCCTGTTCGAGCAGGTCGTACTGGATCTCCAGTGCGGTGATCGTGCCGCCGCCATGAAGGTGGAGCGGCTTGCGCAGCGTCAGGTCGTGGCTGACCTGATGCATCGCCGTGACCGGATCTTCGAACTCGCGTTCAAGGTCCATCGCTCCGTCTTCGATCATCGCGAACACGAGTTGACTGGTGCCGACCTTCAAAAACGTCGCGGTCTGGGCCATATTGGCGTCGCCGACGATCACGTGCAGGCGGCGATACCGCTGGCTGTCAGCGTGGGGCTCATCCCTGGTGTTCACGATCGGGCGCTTCAGCGTGGTTTCGAGCCCCACCTCTTCCTCGAAGTGCTCGGCCCGCTGGGTGATCTGATAGGGCACGTCGCGACTCGACAGCCCGGGCATCTCGGAGCCGACCTTGCCTGAGCCGGTGAAGATCTGTCGGGACACGAAATGCCACGTTGCTCCAGTGACGATCTGGCCGAACGGCAGGTTTCGATCGAGCAGGTAGTTCTCGTGAGTGCCGTAGGCGTTGCCCTTGCGGTCGCTGTTGTCTTTGTAAAGAACGAGTTCCTGCCCCGGCGGCAACACCGCGTCGGCGGCGGCCATCGATTTCACCCCGATCAGTTCTGCGGCGCGATCCCACTTGACGATGCTCAAGGCGTCGGCGCATTCGGGGGTGGAGATCTCGGGATGGGCGTGATCGACGTAGTACCGGGCCCCGTTCGTAAGGACCGCGTTGACCAGGTGGGTTTCCACTTCGGGCGGGAGCGCGAATTCGGGCGGCAGATATTCTCGGGCGTCAGCGCCCGGGGTTTCGTCGACAAAGTCCCATGCGATGGCCTGGGACCGATCGTTCACCGCACCGGACCCACCATCGTTCAAATAGGCGTTGATCAGCAGGCTCGACGCCGACACCGGATTCCAGTCGGCGGTCCCCCGGATCATGATCCCGTATTCGGTTTCGATTCCAACGATCTTCGGAACTGCCACCCTCGAAGGCTACCCGCGAGCGGTGACAGGCACCGCCGGAGAAACGCACTCCCGAAGTTGACTGATCCCCGTCAAATTGCGTCGGGACAGTACAAAACTGCCATCTGGCGTTGCGCCAGCACACAGATTGTGCTGGCGGAACGATTTTTGGAGGAAAGAGCCTAGAGGTACTGGCCGGTGGCGACCTGTTCGATCGACTTGCCGCCCTTGGCGTCGGAACCGGCGGGGCCGATGAGGGTTCGCACATACACGATGCGTTCGCCCTTCTTGCCCGAGATCTTGGCCCAGTCGTCGGGGTTGGTGGTGTTCGGCAGGTCTTCCTGCTCCTTGAACTCCTGGGTCACCGATGCGAGGAGGTCCTCGGTCTTGATGCCCTTCTCGCCCTCGGCGAGGAACCGCTTGATCGCCAACTTCTTCGACCGGCGCACGATGTTCTCGATCATGGCGCCGCTGCTGAAGTCACGGAAGAACAGCACCTCTTTGTCGCCGTTCTGATACGTGACTTCGAGGAAGCGGGTGTCGTCGTCGGTTCGATACATGAACTCGACGGCGGCGTCGACCATCTTGTCGATGGCGTCGTCCCGGTGGGGCACGCCGTCGGTCTCAGAGGTGTGGATCGGGAGTTCGTTGGTGAGGTACCGGTTGAAGATCGCCTTGGCGGCTTCGGGTCCGGGGCGTTCAATCTTGATCTTGACGTCGAGTCGACCCGGACGAAGGATGGCGGGGTCGATCAGGTCCTCGCGGTTGGATGCACCGATCACGATGGTGTTCTTCAACGTCTCGACGCCGTCGATTTCAGCGAGGAGCTGGGGCACGATCGTGCTTTCGATGTCGGAGCTGATGCCGCTGCCCCGGGTACGGAACAACGATTCCATCTCGTCGAAGAAGATGATCACGGGGATGCCCTCTTCGCTCTTCTCACGGGCCCGTTGGAAGATCAACCGGATCTGGCGTTCGGTCTCGCCCACGTACTTGTTAAGCAGTTCGGGACCCTTGATGTTCAGGAAGAAACTTCGGGTTTCGGCGTCACCGGTCTTCTCGGCCACCTTGCGGGCGAGGGACGCCGCGACGGCCTTGGCGATCAGCGTCTTGCCACAGCCGGGAGGGCCGTAGAGCAGAATGCCCTTGGGAGCGGGCAGTTCATGTTCGGTGAAGAGATCGTTGTGGAGGAACGGCAGTTCGACCGCATCGGTGATCTCCTCGATTTGGGCGTCGAGGCCACCGATATCACTGTAGGCCACGTCGGGAACCTATTCGAGCACGAGGTCTTCCACCTCGGCCTTGGGGAGTTTCTCGATGAGCAGTGACGAGCGGGTGTCGAGCAACAGCGAATCGCCGGCTCGGATCGATTCGCCCACCAGATGATCGGCCAACTGGGCGACCCGCTCCTCGTCGGCCCGACCCACGATGATGGCTCGCTTCTTGTCGGCCAGGAGTTCCTTCACGCTGACGACCTCGCCGGCGGTGTCGGGCTGGCGGACCTTCACCACGTTGAGGCTCTCGTTCAGCACAACCTCGGCACCGCGCTCGAGTTCAGCCGAGTCGATAGCGGGATGGACTTCGACCTTCATCTTGCGACCACTGGTGAAGACGTCGACGGTGTCGTCGTCGTTCACGTCGATCAACGTTCCGTAGGCCGACGGCGGCTGGGTCAACTTGTCGACCTCATCACGCAACGCACTGATCTGCTCGCGCGATTCACGCAGCGTGTAGGTGAGCTTCTCGTTCTGATTGACAGCCTGGGACAGTTGGCCCTTGGTGTCGAGGAGTCGTTCTTCGAGGGTGCGAACCCGCTTGGGCGCATCCTGGAGGCGGCGCCGCAGTGCGACGTTCTCCTCCTCCATACCTTTGACCTGTTCCTGAAGCTCGGAAAGGCTGGCTTCGTAGCTGGCCAATCGCTTTTCGTATTCTGAAGTGCTGATGGCATTACCTCCCGAGCGGGCGCCAAAGTCCAAGGCGCAACCTGCTAAATCTTACACCCATCCACCATGAGCCGTAGAACGGGTCGTGTCCCATCGGCACCTTGGCACCGAATGCTGAATGTCAGGAACCGCCAGCCGACAGCGCATCGATGAGAAAGGCCAGCACCTCGGCTTCGTCTCGCCATGCGTCATATCGGCCGGTGGAACCGAAGTGACCAGCTCCCATTTCGGTCTTGAGCAGGATGGGGTTGTCTCCGGTGTTCTTCTCGCGCAGTTCGAGCACCCACTTGGCCGGTTCCCAGAACCGTACCCGGGGATCGTTCAACCCACCGGTGACCCACATGGCCGGGTAGTCGGCCGGCTCTACGTTCTCGTATGGCGAATAACCCGCCATGGCCTCGTAGACCGAAGATGACTCCAGCGGGTTCCCCCACTCGTCCCATTCGATCTGGGTCAACTGTTGGGTCGTGTCGATCATCGTGTTGATGACGTCGACGAACGGAACCTCGGCCACGACAGCGCCGAACAACGAGGGATCCCGATTCAGCGTGGCACCGACCAACAGTCCACCGGCGGAGCCACCCCGGATCGCAAGCTGGGACGGTGAGGTGAGACCTCGGTCGATCAGTTCCCGAGCGCAGGCTTCGAAGTCGGAGAAGCTGCGAACCTTGTTCTCGTATTTGCCGTCCTCGTACCACTGACGACCCATCTCGCCGCCGCCCCGGACGTGGCCGATGGCGAAGGTGAAACCCCGGTCGAGCAACGACAGGCGAGCGAAGGAGAAGGCGGGATCCATCGCCGCTTCATACGCCCCGTACCCGTACAGAACGCAGGGGTGGGGACCCGGTCCCCGATCCTTGCGCCACACCAGGATGATCGGAACCTGCGTGCCATCCGGGGCGGTGGCCCAGATCCGATCGGTTTCATAGGTGGCTGAATCGAAGCCTCCGAGGACCGGCGTTTGTTTGAGTACGGTTCGCTCGCGGGTCAGCAGGTCATAGGAGCACACCATCGGCGGGGTCACCATGCTCGAGTAGACGAACCGCATCGAGTCGGTGTCGCTACTCGGGTTGGCCCCGGGATAGACGGTGCTGACCTCTTCGGGCTGCATCATCACGTATTCGTCGTCCAGTTCGAGATGACGAATTCGCAATTGCAACAAACCGTTATTTCGCTCTACGAGGACCATGTGAGAACGGAACGTGTCGAATCCCGCGAGGGTGACATCGTTGCGATGGGGCACCACCTCGACCCACGCCGTCGGATCGGCGTCACCGGCCAGTACCGCCTCCTCGGTTGCCTCGAGTAAACGAAAGTTCTTGGCATCACGATTCGTGTGCATGAAGAATCGCGCCGACCCGTCCGAATTGCGCCGGTGGGCCACGCTGTACTCGATGCCAAAGGATCGCTCGGCCACGCGGATCGGTGCTGCGCCAAGATCGTCAGCAGGAATCAGGAGCGTTTCGTCGGTGACGGCGGATCCGATTCCAATGTGGACGAAGGAGTCGTCGCGTTCCTTGCCGAGGCCGACGAAGTACTGGGCATCTTCCTCGGTGTAGATCAACGTGTCGCTGTCGATGTCGGTTCCGAGGATGTGACGCCACACCTGGTACGGACGCTGGGTCTCGTCGGGTCGGACGAAAAGGAAAGATGAGCCGTCGTTGTCCCAGGCCGAACCTGAGGACACCCCCTTGATGCCGAGGGTCCTCGTTTCACCGGCTTCGATATCCAACAGAAAGAGTCGGTAGGTTTCGTCGCCGTCGGTGTCAATGCCGTACAGGCACATCGAGTGATCCTTGGAGATGTCGTAGATTCCAAGGTCGAAGTAGTCGTGGCCCTCGGCCAGTTGGTTCTCGTCGAGGACGATCACCTCGGGGCCGACGTCGCCACCATCGACCGCCGCGAGGCGGCGGCAGTGCAACCCGTATTGCAAACCTTCCTCGGTGCGGCCGTAGTACTCCCAGCCGTCTTTTGGAATCGGCACGCTCAGGTCGGTTTCCTGCACTCGAGCCTTGATCTCGTTGAAGATGTCGTTCTTCAATGCTTTCAGTGGAGCGGTAATGGCTGCGACGTGTTCGTTCTCGGCCTCGAGGAAGGCGGTCACCTCAGCCGACTCGGGATCTTCCAGCCAGGCGTGGGGATCCTCGACCCGCTGACCCCACAGTTCTCTGACCCTCGGACGGACGTTCTCATGTTTGATACTCACCGCCGCCCAGTGTGCCCGGCAATCACTACCGTGAAGCGCAATGGGCACGCCTTCTGATACTCCCGCCACCACCTATCCCCAGACCGAATTCTCGCCTCCCGGCGGCACCACCCGTCTGGTGTTGATTCGACACGGACAGTCGATGCCGGCGGTTCGAGATCAACCGTTTGATCTGGTCGACGGGCACGGTGACCCGCCGCTGTCGCCCCGGGGGTTGTGGCAGGCCGAGCAGGTGGCCTCGCGTCTGCAGGGTCAGCGGTTCGATGCGATGTATGCAAGCACGCTCACCAGGACCCAACAGACGGCGGCGCCACTGGCCAAGCTCCAGGCCGCTGAGGTCCGGATCAAGCCCGATCTTCGAGAGGTTTTTCTGGGAATTGGCGAGGGTGGCCGCTTCCGGATCATGGCGGAGGAGGGACATCCGGCGGTCCAGGCTGCCCGGGCCAACAAGGAATGGGGTGAGGTTCCCGGGGCGGAGACGAATCTGGAGCTCACCGACAGGGTCGTGGGTGCACTGGAGGAAATCCATCGTGATCACCCCGATCAGGTGGTGGCGGTCTTCTGCCATGGCGGAGTGATCGGCGCTGCGGTAGCTCATGCGCTGAGCGTCAACCCATTCCGAATGTCGGGGGCCCGGAACGGTTCGATCAGCGAACTGGTACGCACGCCAACCGATTGGATCCTGCGCAGCTTCAACGATGCCTCCCACATCGGCACTTTGTTCACGGATTCTGATCCGCCGTAACCCGCCCGAACCGACGTGATCCACAGTGAACGCGCCCGAACCGACGCATTACAGCGGTTCGGGGTGGTTCGGCGATGTGGGGACCGTTTCGGGGTGGTTGGGGAACCCGCGAGCGGTTTCGCCGTATCGGCGCTGGTCCGGCCGCAGTAGCTTTGCCCATTCAGTCACTCTGCGTGGGCACGGCACCCTAATGAGTCAGACCGTCCCGGCCTTCCCTCGGTCCGTGGCATAAATTGGGGTCAAACACGGAGTCGATGTGGCGGAGAAATTCTGGTCTAGGCGAATCGAGGCAGCGGCAGCGGCTCTCTTTCTCGCGACCACCGTCCTTGCGCTTCTGAGTTTGATCTTCGGCGATCGCGACTCTGGCGAACGTTCAGCGCTGGCCATCATCGGCCTCCTTCTGGTCGTCGCCGGTGCAATGGTTCTGATGGCCGGTCTGGTAACTCGACGCCCGTCGTTTCGGCTGATTCCACCGGTGCTGGTGGCTGAGGCGACCATCGCTGCGGTCCTGTTTGGTGGCGTGGTCGATACGGCATCGGGCGTGATCGGTCTCACGCTCGTGGCCGGTTTCATCCTCGTGTACGTGGGGTTCGTCTCGCCGCCAGGGGTGGCTCTGGCCGCGGCACCGCTGGTCTTGGTCCTCCTTCTCCTGGCCCGTCAAACCGATCCTCGAAGCATCACGCTGGCCCTGCCGATCGTGGCGGTGCCCTCGCTTGCACTACTGGCCGAACTGGTGTCCTACCTCACGAACCGCTCGGACGAGGTGGGTGCTCGCAACGACCGCCGTCTCACCCAGTTGGACCAGCTCAGCGCAGTGCTCAAGCGGTTCCGCCGGCCCTCCACATTGGAGGAAGCGGCCCAGCAGATCGCCGACTCCGCATTGGAGTCCTTTGGCGCCCAACGGGCAACGGTCGTGATGCGCGATGCCGCGGGCGAGATCTTCACCGTGACCCAAGGCGCTCCCGTGGCCGCCGTTCCCGAAGCCACCGCTGCCAAGTTGATCGCCGATGCGGTCAATGGCTCGGATCCGATCATGGTCGAGACCGAACGGCATGGGCGGATTCTGCTCATCCCGCTTCCGATCGACGATGGCACTCCGGCCGGAGCGGTGCTGATGCATCCGGTGAAATCTTCCGACACCGAGTTCGTGATCGATATGGCGTACCTGTTCCAAAACAGCGTGTCGATCGCCATCGGGCATCTCTATGTCATCGATCAGCTGAATCGTCGAGCCCTGATCGACCCGCTCACCGATTTGGGTAACCGCCGACACGCCGACCGACTTCTACGCTCTCTCGCCACTGGCGATGCGGTGGTGCTGCTAGACCTCGATGGCTTCAAAAAGGTCAACGACACCCTGGGTCATGCGGCGGGTGACGAGGTTCTGCGGATGCTCAGCAAACATCTCAAGACCACGCTCCGTGACAGCGACACCAGCGCCCGACTGGGTGGCGATGAGTTCCTCATCGTGGCCCGTCAGGCATTCGCCGACCCTCTCACCGTGGCCGAACGTATCGTGGTGGGCTGGGCCGAGACGGCTGATCACACCACGCTCAGCGCCGGGGTGGCTCTACATATAGATGGAGCGACCAGCGCAGAGACGTTGGACCTTGCCGATCGGGCGCTCATTCAGGCCAAGGGCATGGGAAAGAACCGGGCCCTCCTGGCCAACCCGATCGTGGAGATCGAAGCGGTCGACGAAGCTGACAGCAGCGCCTAAGAGCCGCGCCTAGAAGTGGTCGGCCACCGCCGCGGCAATCCGTTCGATACTGACCTGCACCAGTTTGGCTAGCCGTCCCGACGCTGAGCGTTGGGCCAACATCAGAACCGCAAGTCCCGGAACCACAAGCCCGGCCCGGTAACGATCCCACGACTCGTCGCGGCTACGACCCACTGCGTCGGCGTAGCGATCGACGGCTGACCGCTCACACGTTCTGCGGACCGCAGGTTCGAGGCTGGTGGACAGTAGCCACGCCAGGTCGGCCTCGCCGGCCTGAATTGCGATCTGTTGCCAGTCGAACAGCTTGACCGAAGGCTCCAGCACCAGGTTGTCGGCCCGCGGATCGCCGTGGCAGACAACGGGTTCGGTCAGCGAGGAGAAGTACTCGACTCGTTCGGCCCGCTGATCGAGCAAACGTCGGAACCGGGCCTTGTCGGGCACGAGATCCACCCCCCGCTCCAATGCGTCGGGAGCGAAGTTTCGAGGCGTCGCAGTTCGCACCCCCAACTGATGAGCGTGGTCGACGGACAACCCGAGGTGGCAGGTGACGAGTGCATCAACGATGTTGCCAACATCGGTGCCTGAAAGGCCATCGAGTTGGTCGACCGAACCGAAGCTGGTGAGATCCTCCAGCACAAATGCGGGACCCGCGGACGTGTCGTGGATTCGAAAACATCTGGGGACCGGCAGTTCGGATGGCACCACGAGCAGATCCCGGTATGCGGTG
>CALGOA010000252.1 GCA_937958015.1 uncultured Acidimicrobiales bacterium
GGGCAACCCCGACTGGGTAACCGACATGGAGTTCGTCAAGACGGTGCGCGACGAACGGTTCAGTCCCGAAGGGACTGTTGTGCGGGGTCTCCGCGACTCGGCGGTCACCATGGTGGGGTCTCTGATTCACTGTCTGGTCGACATCGCAGATCGGAACGACGAACCACCCGGGTCCGTCCACTTCACCGGCCACAGCCTCGGTGGCGCCCTGGCGACGCAGGTCAATGCGGCGTTCACCGTCGGCGGCGTCGGGGGGACACTGCCCACAGAGTTGCAGGGCTGGCCGTGGGCGGCCTCACGCCTCACCACGTTCGGAGCGCCAAAGGCGGGCGACGAACAGTTCGCCGCCCACTTCGATGCCGAGGGGCGGGCCCGGCGTGTTTGGGCCCAGGGTGACCCACTGGTCGAGTTTCCGCTCTATGCCCACGTGGGCCAAGCGGTTCCGTTGCGGACCACGGTGGCCGGCACCGAGAACCACGAGCCTGCGGTTATCCGTCGGGCTCTGGTGAGCCAGCTTCGTTGGGACCATGTGGACGGACTCGACGCCAGCATGTCCCACCAGCCATGGAGTCAGCATCCTTCACTCGGTGATGCGCTGGCAGCGGCGGCCCAGAACGGCGACGACCCGACTGCGCTGTTCCCGGGCGCAGGCGGTGACAGCTTCGATGCCATGGCCGAGATAGCCGCAGCTGTTGTCGCGAAGCCGTCGTCGTACCGATTGGGGCTCACCAAACCGCCGGCCGAACGCCGTCGTCGCTCCCGGCAGGTTCGGTCGGTGCTCGGGTTACGGGCCACGTCGCCGGCCCAGGCTGGGCAGCACCTCCGACGTTTTCGGGGCGTGCAGCCAGCGTCGGGCGTCGAGGATCACCTGCGCCGAGTCTTCCTGATCGGTGAGGCGGTGCGGAACAACTGGCCTGCGGCTGACCTCCTCGACGATCCCGCCATCGCGAAGGCGTTGGGGACCTACCGACGGCCGCGACCCTCGGAACAGGAGCACGCCCGAACCGTGGCGCAGGCATCGGGTCCGCCACCCTCGGCTGCCGACATCGCCCGGGTCCGGTGGATCCTGAAGATGCGGGAGGTTCACAAGGCGACGGTCCCCGACAGCACCGAATCCACCTTCCGACGACGGGTGCCACCGGTGAGCGGGATGCCCAATCTTGTCCCGGCGTGTTCGTACTACGACGGCCTCGAGTGGTTACCGAAAGAGTTGATGGTGCCGGACACGCTGCCCCCCGAGGCTCAGATGCTCCCGGCCTACAAGGCCAAGTACTACGGCCTCGGGAAGCTGGGTTTCGCTGCGTATCAACGTTCGCCGATTCGACCCGAGGTTCCGTGGGATCCCAACTTCGAGTGGAACACCGCCTTCCCGCCGACCGGAGATGGATGGGAACACCCGACGTCCGACGAGACCTTCGTGCGGCTCCGAACCGAGGGTCCCAACCCGTTTGTGCTCCGCCGCACGGCCGACGGTTTCGAGGCCGACTTCTCGTCCATTCTCGATGGAGTCTTCCCGGCCACGTGTGCCCGATTCGATCTTGTCGATGGTGCGCTCGTGCCACGCGAAATCACCGTCGGCGCGTTCACCCATCGTCCCGGTGATGCCACCTGGAATCGGGCCAAACGTGTGGTCAATGCCGCCGACATCCGCTGTATCCCGTTCACTCGACACCTGCTCGATGTGCACTTCATCGTTGGAGCGGCGTTCGCCTCTGCGGCCTTCAGCCTCCCGACATGGCACCCGTTGCGGCCGTTCATGCATTTCTTCAGTTACGGCACGCTGCAGGTGAACGACTACGCATACCAGGCCTTCTTCGTGCCCAGCAGCTACTTCGTCGGTTCCGGGTTTATCAACGGCGAAGCGGCCCGGGCCATGTTTCACAACCGGATCGCCACCTTCGATCTGGACGAATGGGTTCCACCCAAGGACATCACCGCTCGAGGACTTGAAGTCATAGACGGGCATCCCTATGTCGCAGATGCGTTGTCAGCCTGGACCGAGTTCGAAGGGATCGTGGATCGTTATCTAACGGTGCTCGATCTCGACGACGACGCCATCGCTGCCGACAACCACCTGCAGGCCTGGTATCTCACCCTTGCGTCGCTCATCCCGAACCTCGACCCCCGACGTGTTCCGCTCAACCGGGAGCGGCTGGTCGAGCTCTGCTCGGCGTTCCTGTACAACAACGTCGTGCACGAGATCTGTGGCGACTTGACACCCATACTCGGGTCACTCGATCCGGACGATAAGGCGATCATCAACCTTGAGGGTTTCCTCGCCGCAGTCGGCGATGGCGAGCTCACCACCCCACTGCCCGCCCCCTCGATGGCCGATGTGTTTCTGATGGATCAGGCGTCCTATGCCAGCCAGTTCAACGTGGGTGGAAACAACCTTCTCAACATCACCGCCGCGCGATGGGTGGACGACCCGAAGCTCAGCGATGCGGTGGAGGATCTGCAGCGATCGTTGCGGTCGCTTGAGACGGAATTAGTGGAACGTAATGCGAAGAGGGCGGTTCGGTTTGGCCGGATGCTCCCGACTCACTGGGAAGCGTCGGTCAGTTTCTGAGCTGTTGGCTCATGCCAGTTTTCGGTCGGCAGGGTCATGGACATGGCGAAAGAACAACCGGTCGCCACCATCGCTCGACACGAACGGCGTTGTCATCGTGATCGTGCCCACCGGAACCCGTTCGGGGCCACGAACGCCGGTCACGGTGAAGAGCGTGATGTCGGGTGCCATCTCGCCGAGGACGATTCGGAAGTCGACCCCGGCCCGACCGATGAAGACGGCCCGGGCGGCCTGAGTGGACTCGAAGATCAAACGATCCGGGGCGATCGGTTCGTCGACGATGGTGCCGGTGTTGTCGACCTGAGCGAGATGGTCGGAGACCATTCGTCGGGGTTGGCGGGAGACCCGATTGAACAGAACCGACATCAAACGCTGCGCAGTCCGCAGTTCGTTGTGGGTGTAGCTCAGATCGTTGGTCATGGTGTTGGAGAACAGGTTGAAGTCGCGGCCCTGACCAACCGTGTGGTTCATCGCCAACACGTCGGCCGAGGGGGTTCCGTCGATCAGGAGCTTCAATGCCAACGCCGGTGTGTAGGCCGCGTCGCCGAACACCCGGGCCACCAGCGACATTCGCACCAGTCCCACCGCACCGCCACCCTCGTCCGATCGGGCCAGCAACCCGGTGAAGGGCGACAACTCATCGGGTTGGAACCGAACCATGGCCACCGATCCCCGGGCATGGATGAACTTCGGACGCCCGGGTTCCATCAGGTCCGAGATGCGGGTGAGCGTCTTGTCCAACTCACCGGCCCGTAGAACGACGCTAGCTTCGCGCAACGGCGCGGTCCGGAACGGAAGCACCAGGGGCGGAAGTTCGGTGGGCCGGTGTGCGGTGCCCAGGATCAGATTTCGCCACAACCATTGGGCCTTTTGGTCGGCGGTCCACGACTGGTACCGCTCCGGTGTCCGCAGTTGGAGCGGGTCCGCACCGGGCCGTTGGAACATCTCCGCATTGTGGCATGGGAACCGGTCGGGCCCCTCGCCTACGACGCCGATGTGCCGTTCAAGGCAGGATCGGTTCGAAGCGGTCAAGCAGGGTGCTGGTGCTCTCGGCCACCGAACCCGATCCACCCGTGGAGGCCCAGTGGCTCATCATCGCATCGATACCGCCCATGTACGCTCCGGCGATCGTGCTGGCTGTTCCGGGGTCGACGTCGGCGAATCGGTCGATCAACTTCATGAATCGACCCAGCCAGGCGCCCATGGCAACGCCGCTCTGCTGGAGGGCTGGCACCTGGGCCAACACCGAGTAGGCGCTGAGGACCGAGTCGCGGTTGTTGTCGATGTGTTGAGCCACGGCCAGCGAGGCCACCCGGACGGCATCGGGCAGAGTTGTCGTATCCGGCAGTTCGGCGAAAGCTTGGTCGAACGCATCCAACCAGCGACGAGGAACCTCCAGCACAACGTCTTCCTTGGTTGGGAACCGTCGGTAGGCAGTGGATCGGGAGACTCCTGCGGCCGAGGCGACCTGTTCCATCGTGACACCGTCGAACCCGTGTTCTTTGAACAACGCAAATGCGACATCCAGAAGTGTTTGTCGCGTCGCCTCGTGACGACGCTGGCGAAGATCGGTCACCCCTTGATCCTAACGTGCCATCTGACACCTTGACCCAAGTTGACACACTGTGTCAGTATCTGATCATGGCAACCGACCTGAAGCTGACACTCGAACAGATTCTCCCCGACGCCCGGTATTCCGAACTGCACACCCTTGTGATCGATGAGTCCATCGACGTCGTGTGGCCCCACTGTCTGGACGTGACCGCCGCAGAGATTCGACTGCTCGGTCCACTGATGAAGCTGCGGGGTCTGCCCTCCCGATTGCTCGGCAAGAAGGCGCCCGGCGCCAGCGGAGCCGGATCGTTCATCGACGACTTTGGGTCCAACGGGTTCACCATCCTTCGTCGGGACATCGAACCCGAACACGGTCAGGCTTCCATCATCTTTGGCGCCGCTGGCAAGTTTTGGTCGGTCACCAACAATTCACCGCTGGGGTTCAACAGCCCGGAAGAGTTCATGGCCTTTGATCGGCCCGGGTACGCAGTCACGGTCGCTCGACTCGATGCGATCGACCAAGGTGATGGAACAACCCGCATCGAAACAGAGACGTTGATCCACGGCACCGATTCGGCCAGCACCGTCCGGTTCGCCCCCTATTGGGCCGTCATCCGTCTACCCAGCGGTGCCATTCGTCGAAGCTGGCTGGCCGCCATCAAACGTCGGGTGACGCAGTGACCACGTGGCAGACGGTCAGGGCGCTCGTGCCTCGTCGATCGGCCGGACTTCCACCCGGTCAGCGTGAGGTGCGGACGTTCCCTCGATTCTCAGACAAGCCGCTCCGGTGGCCACCTCCGAGCGGCCCCGTCGAGTTGTCGATCTCGATCGAGGGTGAACCGATCACCCATCTGACCGGCGACCAACTCGCCACTATGGATCAGGCCGAGCAGGTGGGTGACTTGCACTGCGTAACCACATGGACCTACCGAGGTCTTCGGTGGCAGGGCGTGCGCCTTTCGTCGGTGCTGGCTCCGGACATGGTCGCCGAACTACCGCCGTTCGCCGTGGCCCATGCGGCCGACAAGCAGAGCGTCATCTTCGCCACCGACGATCTCCTCATGCCTGACGTGTTGTTGGCTACCCATCTGGACGGTGAACCACTGGACCAGAGACACGGAGCGCCACTTCGGCTGATCAGTCCCAGCCAGTACGGCTACAAGAACGTGAAACATCTGACGGCGATCGATTTCCGGAAGCACGAACCAACGTCCACGCTGGGGCCGAAAGAACACCTTCGAGCCCGAGTGGCGTTGGAGGAACGACATGCGTCCCTTCCCAACTGGGCGCTTCGGCTTCCCTATCGATTCATGATCGTGCCGACGGCGCTGGCGGCGGAACGGGGCCTGAGAACCTCACCCGAGTCGGACGCAGCCGCCCAGTAAGCAGAAGTTGGTGTTCCCGATCACTCGGCCGGCATCACGACTTCGATCGTGCGGTGAGACCCCTAACGTCGAGGAAGGGCGGCCAACGCGTCGACGAGCGAGTCGATGTCGTCGTCGCTGTTGTAATAGTGCGGGGCGGCCCGAAGGATGGTGGTGAATCCTCGACGGTGGGAGTCGAGCCGGGTACTGGCCGGGCCCGAGGCTCCGATGCTGATGCCGCGGGTGCGAAGTTCATCGACGGTGGGGCGTGGGTCCAGTCCGTCGACGCTGAAACTGACGATGGCCGAGCGAACCGTTCCCAAGTCCAGCACTGTGCCACCGTCCAGACCATCGATGCCTTCTCGCAGTCGGGCGGCCAGGGCCCACGATCGTTCCTGGATCACCTCCATCCCGATCGACATCGCATAGTCCACGGCGACGCCCAGCCCGGCCCGAAGTGCGTAGGCGTTCTCCCAGTTCTCGAACCGTCCGGCGTCGGGCCGGAGCACGTAACGATCGGGCTCCACCCAGTCGGCGGAGTAGTGATCGATCACCACCGGCTCGGTCTCAAGGACACGGTCGGTCTTCATGTAGAGGAATCCCGTTCCGCGCGGTCCGCGCAGGAACTTCCGGCCGGTTGCCGACAGCGCATCACATTTGAGACTGCCCACGTCGACCGGCATCTGTCCCACCGCCTGGCAGGCATCGAGTAGGTAAAAGATGCCGTGTTCCTCGGCGATCTCACCAACCCCCGCCGCCGGGTTCACCAGCCCACCATTGGTGGGGATCCACGTGAGGCTGATCAGCTTGACCCGATCGTCGATCATGGACCGAAGCGCGTCCAGATCGAGAGCGCCAGACTCGTCGCTGGGCACAACGTCGATAACTATGCCGTCCCGCTTCGCCCGCTGCAGCATGGCGACATAGTTCGCCCCGTATTCCACCTCGGAGGTCAGCACCCGATCACCAGCCTGAAGCGGGAACGAGTAGAACGCCTGGCACCACGCAACGGTCGCGTTCTCCACCAACGCGATCTCGGTCGGTTTTGCGCCGATGAGTTTTGCCACCGAGTCGTACACGCCGTCGAGCTGCTGGGCTCGCAGGCCCGCAGCCTCGTAGCCGCCCAATTCAGACTCGAGACGAAGGAAGTCGGTGACCTCGTCCAACACCGGCTTCGGCATCAGCGCCGAGCCACACGCCAGCAGATGGATTCCCTTCGAGCAGCCCGGGGTGTCGCTTCGGATCAGATCGAGATCGAACGTCATCCGACGTTCCTATCAGACCGGTCCGACGTTTGTGGGCCCGACCAGGGCATGCGGCCGGTTGTTATCGGGGAAGCTGGCTCAGATCGATGACCGGGTACCCGTCGATCGAGCTGAGCAGATCGGACTGAGGGTCCTCGGGCAGGTCCTTCTTGAACTGATCGGAACGGACCTCGCCGATCCATTTGCTGTGTTGGTACTCGTGATTGATGATCGACGTCATCATCAGGGTTGCGATCGAACGAAGTTGCGTTGGCGCCTGCACGTGGCCCCTGTTGATGTTGCCGACCCGAAATCGAACCCGCTTGGCTACATCGTCTCGAAAGGACCGGATCAGGTGCAGCGGTGGGAGCGGATCACGTTTGGACTCGATCGTGGCCGCGTCCATCATCGAGTCGAAACGTTCGTCGATCGACGGCTCGGCTGCGGTCAGGTTCCGCACCATGAAGTGGGCCACCACGGGCTGGTGACCAAGGTGCCAACCGATGGCGCTGGAGTTCTCGTGGGGACGCCAGTACACCTCCTCCTCAGTGAGGTCCTCCCACAACGAGTCGGTGTGGGCCAGCGCCCGTTCGTATTCGGCCAACAGTTGGGTCAGGGTGGGAAGCATCGTGGTCATCGCAGAATCCTTCAGGTAGGGCGTGAGTTCAATCTTGGCTGCTGGTGATCGCCAGTGCGGCCCGTTCGGCCGCCTGCAGTGCACCTTCGATATGGCCGGCGGCAAACGTTGCGGTTTCGGTTGAACACCAGTGCAACCGCCCGTCGAGCAAGGGTCGTTGATACGCATCGTGTCCGAACAACTGATAGCTGGTCAGTTCGCTCACATTGGCGGGAGAGGTAAACGGCTCGGTTCGCCAATCCTGAATCAGTACGTTGATCGGGTTGGCGGCTTCGGGTCCGAACAGGTCGGTGAGCTGGGTGACCACGGCGGCAGCGGTTGGTGTGGGCTCGCCGGGTTTTAGTCGGGCGAATCCGAAGATCGCGGCGGGTGAACCGTTCGGGCCGCTCATGTCGTGCAGTTCACCCAGTGGCCCGACGTAGGAGAAGCCCGAACCGGCCAGGCCGGCATCTCGCCAGAACGGGCGGTCGTAGTGGGCGACCACCTTCACGGTGCCACCCATCCACACGGGCGTGATCGAGCAGAGGCGTTCGAACTGGTCGGGGAGTGTTCCTCCGAAATCGATGGCGGCTGCGGCCAATGCGGGAGGGAGCGCAATCACAACCGCTGCCGCGGTGATGGTCGTTTGGGCGGTGCGCATCTGCACGAGGCCGTGATCGAACGAAATCGCTGCGACCGGTGCGTCGAGGGTCACGGTGCCTTCGGGTAGACGGTTCAGCAGGGCTTCGGCGATCGACTGGGTGCCGGTGGCGATTCGACCCGATGGCACGTCGAGTTGGTTGCCCTGCATTCTCTGAACACCTTCGTCGGTCTGGAACATCGCATCGCCCGCAAGGTGCTGACCGAAGGCGGCGAGCTGCTCGGTGCTCACGATGTCGTTGACGAGGGGTTCGTTGCCCCAGAACCAGCTGGCGCCGAGATCGAATCGGTGCTCGCCCACCGCCCGGCTGAGGAGCCGACCGCCCACCCGATCACGAGCCTCAAGCACCGAGACCGACCGGCCTTCTGCGATGAGGCGACCTGCTGCGTGCAGGCCGGAGACTCCGGCGCCGACCACGACGACGTCGACGTCCGCCGTCGGTGTGGTCTCCGGGGCGGCGCTGGGTTCCGAGGTCACGACTGCTTCCAACCCCTCGAGATCTCGTTCTATGCCAAATGTGCGGACAAATCTCGGATGTGTTCGGGGCCGATGCCGCAACAACCGCCGATCACCTGTACGCCCTGGTCGAGCCATCCGGCCGCAGCAGCGCTGTAGTCGGCGGGCGAAATCGTGCCGTCGAAGATCCAGTGCGGCGGCTGGAAGTCGCCGGTGTGGGCATACACCCCGATCGGGCCGTTCCAGTGGCTGCGCAGTACGTCCACGCACGCCGCTACGTCAACGGTCTCGGTGTGCATGATCGACATCACATCGATGCCACCTCGATCCGACGCCCACTTCGTCGCATCGGCCAGAGGTCCACCCTCTTCGATCAGATGCGGAACGCCGTCGATGAGTTCACAACTCCAACCCAGCCACACCGGGAGCCCCGTGGCCTCGACCGCGGTCATGGCGATCTCGGTGGTCACGAGGGAACGCATCATCTCGAGCAGTATCAGATCCGCTCCGGCCTCGGCCTGCAGCCGGGCGGCTTCGGCAAGGTTGATGGCCAGCGTCTCGAGAGATGGTGGGGGATACCCCTGCTCGGTTACCGAGATCGATCCTGCGACCAGAGCGTTATCGTGTCCGATCGCCGCCCGGGCCGCCTGGGCCAGATGGATTCCGGCCCGGTTGAGCTCCTCCACTCGATCTCCCCAGCCCGCCTGATCCAGAATGTGCCGGGCGGTTGCGTAGTTGTTGGCGATGATCACCTCGGCGCCCAGTTTCAGGTAGTCCTCGTGAACCTCCTGCACGATGTCGGGGTTGGTCAGCGACGCCACACCGCACCACGCACCGTCGACCATGGACCCGCCCCGTCGTTCGATCTCGGTTCCGGTTCCGCCGTCGATCAGCACGCGTTCACCGGCCGCCAGCCGCTCGTTCAACCTGCGCACTCGATCCATCCGAAGAGCGTAACGATGGGGACAGGCTCCGCTGTTACACGTGGCCTGCGTTCGACCCCGTCTTCCGTCACACCGCCTTGGGTGTTCGAGCCGTACGCTTGTCGCCGTGGATCGGGAGGAGTCGGAGGCGGACATGCGCGCCCAACTGCTGGCGACGACCGAGTTCTTGCAGAGCGTGGCCGAGGGCAAGGGGGTTCTGGATCAGCTGACCCCCGAGGAACGGATGGCCTTTCTGAACGCCGCTGGCGACGTATTCTGTGCCGACCCCGAGGAACGTCGGCAGCGGGTGAAACTGCGGCGTCGGCGGATGCGGGCCGAACGTCTCGCTCGGGACGAAGCAACGCTCAACGAGACCGGGATCCGACGGTTGCGGGACAAGCCGGTATTCACCACCCCCAACGTCTTTGCTCCCGAGGAATTCGAGCAGACCGATGTGACGGACCACCGCTGGGCGACTACCGAGGACGAACAGCACTGTTATGTGTGCAAAGCCAAGTACACGGCGGTCCATCACTTCTATGACCAACTGTGTCCCACCTGTGCCGAGTTCAACTTCGCCAAACGAGGCGAACTTGCTGACCTCACGGGAACGGTCGCGCTGCTCACCGGCGGTCGGGTCAAGATCGGTTACCAGGCCGGGATCAAGCTTCTGCGGTGTGGGGCGGATCTGATTGTCGCCACCCGCTTTCCTCGGGACGCTGCCGCCCGCTACGCAGCCGAACCGGACTTCGCCGAGTGGAGCGATCGTCTGGAGATCTTCGGTCTCGACCTTCGGCACACGCCCAGCGTCGAGGCGTTCTGCCAGCACGTGCTGACCACCAGGACCCGGTTGGACTTCATCGTTAACAACGCATGTCAGACCGTCCGGCGGCCGTCTGCGTTCTACGCCCACATGATGGACGGCGAACGGGCCGCCCTTGACTCGTTAGCTCCCGAAGTTCTTTCGCTCGTGGGCGCATACGAGGGCCTACGGGGTTACCACATGCTTCCTTCGGCCGGTGCGGCTGAGGATGGGCCGGAGTCCGGCCTTGCTGGCGCCGAAGTGTTGTCGACCAACATGATCGACGCAGCCGAGTTGTCTCAGGCTCCGTTGTTGTCGGAGGACGTCGATCACGATCGGGCGTTGTTCCCCGAGGGTGAACTGGACAAGGACCTCCAGCAGGTCGATCTACGGGATCGAAATTCGTGGCGTCTGCTCCTGCACGAGGTGTCGTCGGTGGAACTGCTGGAGACCCAACTGGTCAATGCCGTCGCTCCGTTTGTGATCAACGCCCGACTGAAACCTCTGATGGAGGCGACCAGCGGCGAGCACAAACATGTGGTCAACGTGTCGGCGGTCGAGGGCCAGTTCTATCGGCGCTACAAGACGACCAAACATCCGCACACCAACATGGCAAAAGCGGCGTTGAACATGATGACCCGAACATCCGCCACCGACTATCACGCGTCAGGGATCCATATGAACAGCGTGGACACAGGTTGGGTCAGTGACGAGGATCCGGTGGCGATCGCCGAGCAGAAGACCGCCGAGCATCGTTTCCACCCACCGCTCGACATCGTCGACGGAGCCGCCCGGATCGTCGACCCCATCATCGATGGGATCAACAGCGGAACCCACGTGTGGGGCCAGTTCCTGAAGGACTACCAACCAACCGACTGGTGAACGTAACGGCGGAGCCTGTCCCTTTTGTTACTGGGCGAGGCGGACGCCGGAGAGGTGCCAGCGGGTGTGGGGGTGGAAGAAGTTGCGATAGGTGGTTCGGGCGTGGCCAATTGGTGTGAAGGCACAACTGCCCCGCAGCACCATGGTGTTGATCATGAACTTGCCGTTGTATTCACCGATCGCTCCGTCGGGCACCACATACCCGGGATAGGGGCGATAGGCGCTCTCGGTCCACTGCCAGACCTCGTCGAACATTTGCTTGAGGCCCTCGCCTGGTGATGCGGGTACCGGGTGGAGGTGAACCTCGGTTGCCTCGGGTCGGGCGCCGTGGACCGACGCTGCGTACTCCCATTCGAACTCGGTGGCGAGGCGGGCGCCGGCCCAGGTTGCGTAGGCGTCGGCTTCGTAGAACGACACGTGGCAGACCGGCTCGTTCGGATCGACCCGGCGGGTGCCGCTGAGGGTATGAACACGCCAGCCCTCCTTCGATGTCTTCCAATAGAGGGGTGATTCCCAGCCCTCGGCCAGGCGTTTGTACCAGCCATCACTCAGCCACAATTCGGGGCGGTGGTAGCCGTCGTCGGCCATGAATTCGAGCCATTCGCCCGCGGTGATCAGTCGATCGGCGAGGGCGAACGGTCGGATCAATTGGTCGTGGGCGGGGTATTCGTTGTCGAAGGCGAAACCGTCGTGGTCGGCGTCGAGACCGATCGATGTTGTGGCGGCGTCGAACCGAATCCAATTCAACTCACCGGGCGAGGTGGAAGGGGTTCGCGGAGCCTCGGCATAGACGGGTTCGGTCGAATTCAGGCTGAGGAGGTGTTTGATGTCCATTAACAGCAGCTCCTGGTGCTGCTGTTCGTGATGGATGCCAAGCTCGACAACCTCGGCGATCCGTTGCAGAACGTCGTCCGGTGCGGTGGCGATAAGCGAATCGACAGCGTCATCGACCGATCGCCGATACTCGCCGATGTCGGATGCGCTGGGCCGGGTGACCATGCCGCGGTCGGGTCTCGGGTGCCGTTCGCCGACCGCTTCGTAGTAGCTGTTGAACAGGTAGTTGAAGTCGGGGTCGAACGGTTTGTAGGCAGCGTCGAATTCGTTCAGAAGAAACGTCTCAAAGAACCAGGTGACATGGGCGCGATGCCACTTCGTTGGTGAGGTGTCGGGC